>CAYLNH010000292.1:0-8898 GCA_964384625.1 uncultured Lentisphaerales bacterium | reverse complement strand
GCGCCGGAACGGCGCTGCAGAGCGCCGCTGCCTGCCAACATGTACCATCACTCCCGGCGTGAGCCGGCGGTTCAGCACTTGACTCTCGACGTCCGGCCTGTACCCCTATGCAACGGCTGGAAACGAACCCCACACAGAAGGACGATCACAGCATGGCAGATAAACGGGTCCACGAACGGTTTGAAAAGGAATGGCGTTTCCGGAAAGGCAACCCGCGCGGCGCGCACAAGGTCGAGTTCAAGGACGGAACGTGGCGCAAGCTGGATCTGCCGCATGACTGGAGTATTGAAGAACCGTTCGACGAGAAGGCCGAAAACGGCGCCGGTGGCGGTTACCTGCCCGGCGGCAAAGCCTGGTACCGCAAAACCTTTGCCCTGCCCGCCGAATACGCCGGCAAACAAGTGAGTATCGAATTCGACGGCGTCTACATGGACGCCACCGTCTGGATCAACGGCACGAAGCTCGGCATCCATCACTACGGCTATACGAGCTTCGCATTCGACCTCACCCCGCACCTGCACTTCGGCAAGACAAAGAATGTTATCGCCGTACAGGTCGACAACTCGAAACTGCCGAACACCCGCTGGTACTCCGGCTCCGGCATCTACCGGCACGTCTGGTTGACCGTCACCGACACCGTCCACGTCGCTCACTGGGGCACGGCCGTGTCAACCCCGAAGGTATCGAAGACAGCCGCCACCATCCAGGTCGCAACGGAAATCGTGAATGACCGCGATACCCCCGCCGAAGTAGAATTGACGACCCGCATCGTCGGCCCGGACCGCAAGACGGCGGCGACCATTGTCAACACGAAGGAGGTCGGTGCGGGCAAGACCGCCGAGATCACCCAGGACGCCCGGATCCCCGATCCCGTACTCTGGGATATTGAGATTCCCGCTCTCTATAAAGCCATCACCAAGGTCAAGGTAAAACGCCGCCTCGTCGACAACTACACGACGACTTTCGGCATTCGAACGGCAGTGTTCGACGCGAGGAAGGGTTTTCTGCTCAACGGCAACGCCGTCATGCTGAAAGGCGTCGACCTGCATCACGACAACGGCTGTCTCGGCGCCGTCGTCTACGATCGCGCCGAGGAACGCAAGGTGGAATTGATGAAGGGCATCGGCGTCAACGCAATCCGGACAAGTCACAATCCCCCGTCGCCGGAGTTCCTCGACGCCTGCGACCGTCTTGGTGTGGTAGTGATCGACGAAGCATTTGACGAATGGAAACAGGGCAAACGCAAGCACGGCTACAAAGACTACTTCGACGAGTGCTGGCAGGAAGACCTGGCAAGCATGGTCCGTCGCGACCGCAATCATCCGGCGGTCGTTCTCTGGAGCATCGGCAACGAATGTCCCGAACAGGAGAATGCCGGCGGCGCGGCAATCGCGAAGAAGATGGCGAAGCATATCCGCAAGCTGGACCCGACGCGCCCGGTCGGCTACGGCGCCCACCCCGGCTTCGGCAAGAGAAAGCCGATGCCCGGCTCGGCGAAACTCTGGAAGCACCTTGACGTTGCCGGCTACAACTACCGCGACGATCTTTACGCCAAACACAGCAAGGAGTTCCCAGACCGTCCGATCCTGGGGTCGGAGACGTTCTCGCTGTATGCCTTCAGGACCTGGGAGCGGGCACTTGCGAACAGAAACGTCGTCGGCGAATTCATCTGGACCGGTATGGACTACATCGGCGAAGCCGGCATCGGCCATGCCAAGGCGGCACACACCGAGTTCCCGGTGAACACTGCCTGCTGCGGCGAAGTCGATATCTGCGGCTTTAAGAAAACGCGTTCCTACTACCGCGACATTGTCTGGGGAACCGGCAATACACAACTGCACATCGCCGTCCGCCGACGCCTGAGCGACGGCGAACCCTTCAAACTCAGCGCCTGGGGTTGGCCGGAAGCCAAAAACAGCTGGACCTGGCCGGATGCCGTTCCCGGCTGGAGCTTCCGCGGCAAAGGCGAAGACGTACAGGTTGATGTCTACTCGGCTTGCGACGAGGTGGAACTCCGGATCAACGGCCGCACCATCGGCCGCAATACCACGTCGAAGTCCTCACGGTACCTGGCGACCTGGATTGTCCCCTACGAGCCCGGCGCGCTCGAGGCCATCGGCTACAACAACGGCAGCCGGGTTGCGAAGCAGATCCTGAAAACCGCCGGCGCCCCCGCAAAGATTAAGCTGACGCCGGACCGGAAGAGCATCAAAGCAAACGGCGAAGACCTCGCCTACGTTACGGTCGAGCTCTTCGATAAAGAGAATATCTTCCACCCGAATGCCGACGACGAGGTCAGATTCACCATCACCGGCCCCGGCGAGATCCTCGCTGTCGGTAACGGCGATCCAGCCGCCGTCGAGCCGTTCCAGGCGAACCGACGTCACGCGCATAACGGCCGCTGCCTCGTCGTCGTACGGTCCGCCGAGAAGAAAGGGAAGATCAAACTGACTGCCAGGGCCAAGGGATTGCAGCCAGCCGAGACGGTGATCACTGTCCGGTAGGCCGCCTGCCGAACGCAATTACAGAAACCGTACATGCTCGAAAACACTGTGAGGAGAAACCGGGTGATCGCATTGCGGCCGGCAACGGAGGCGGATCTGGATTTCCTGTTCGAACTGCATAAGGGCAGCCTGGAACGCATTGTGCGCAAACATCGCGAATGGCGCGATGCCGACGAACGCCGGCATCTCGCAACTCGCATCGCCCAGGGGAATGACCGGATTGTCCTCGCCGGCGAGGAACCGATCGGACATTTCAGTGTTACCTCCGACGGCAACACCGCACACATCGGAATGCTTGCCGTCATACCGCAATGGCAGCGCCGCGGCGTTGCCCGGCGCCTGGTGACGGATCTCCTGAACACGCATTCCGCCATCACACTCGATGTCCATACCAATAACAAAAACGCCATCGCGGCCTACTCCAGACTGGGATTCCGGCAGACCGGCGAAATCGGGTTCAAGTACCAGATGGCCTTGAGAGTACCCGCCTGATTCGGGCGCCCCGGAGCTCACGGCACGCAGGCCCCACGGCGTGGACCCGGTCACCAGGACTTTGTAACAGCTTGATTGGGTCTCGCCCTGAAACAGCGCCATGACCGGCTGACGGCAACAGAGAAGGATAAGGTGTTGCGGCCAAACCATTGGTTGCGGGTGTAAGGCGGCCGACTGGCGACTGCAAGATCGAAGTGGCACACACAGCGTCGCCCACCGCTTGATAACGGAGTGCGACAGTCAGACCTTTGGAGCTGAAGAATCGGCGCGGAACCCGGTCGGCGTCACCCCCTGCCGCAGTTTGAACCTCCGAGAAAAGTAGTTGGCATCGGGAAAGCCGCTGCACTCGGCGATCTCGGCTACCGAACGATCCGTTGACCGCAGCAGACTGCATGCTTTCGACAGCCGCAGATCAATCAGCCATGACATGGGTGTCTTGCCGGTGGAACGCTTGAAGTAGCGCAACAGCGTCGACTCGGAAACATTCACCGACTGCGCCAACCGGCTGACAGTCCACGGCTCATCGTAGTGCTCCTCCAGTATCGCCATAGCATCTCCCAAACGCCGCAACTCGCGGGACATCGGATCTTCGGCGGCGGCAAAGGCGCGACAGATGTCCACCAGAATGGTCCCGAAGACCATCGTCGAGCGCAGGGCGTAACCCTCGCGGCCCTCTGTTTTCTCCCTTTCGATCAACTCGGTGCGTTGCCGGACAGCAAACATGTCCTGCGGAGACAGAGAGATCTTGCCCATGTGCGTATGAGCCGCACGCGCCTCAGGCGCCAGATGAAAAAAGCCCTGGTACCCCGTAAGCCGCGGCAAATCCGGGAATTGTCGAACGAAATGCTGCTCATCGAAAAGAAACAGCAAGACCTCGAGTGCACGCGGCGACATGTAGGCGTGCGGCTGTCCGGGATCGATCACAAACAGATCGCCACGCCTGATCGGGTAAGCGCAGGAAGCATGAACATGATCGCCGCTGCCGGCGGTAACCAGCACCATTTCGGTAAACTCGTGACCGTGATCCTCCTCCGTGCCGCGCCGTACGACAGCACGCCGGATCTCCAACGGCAGTTTTCGGTCGAGCAGGTAGTCTTTCCGCCTCAAAATCGACATAATGACGGTAATATGCTACTATTTGCAGTAACATTCCATTCAAAACCGTCATTATCTGATTCATTGTTTCCTCGTACCTGTAACCGGAGAACTCAGAAATGACCATGATTGACATGATTACGGACAAACAGCGATTCATTGACGTATTCGACTACCAACCGGTAGACCGCGTCCCCAACTGGGAAGCCGGCTGCTGGGGACAAACCCGGGAGCGCTGGCTGGCTGAGGGCCTGAGCGACAACAACGTGAACTGGAACTGGTGGTACGGCGACGACTACTGGGGCATGGACCACCGACTGTTTGTCCCGATCGACTTCGGCATGAGCCGGCCCTTCGAACACCGCGTTGTCGAGGAAACCGACGAATACGAAATCTTCATTGACCGTGACGGAGTCAAACGCCAGGCGCTGAAAGCGGGGCGGAGCCGGTTCGGCACACGCGCGTCCATGGATACCTTCCTGGAGTTCCCCGTAAAGAACAGGCAGGACTTCGCGGCGATACGGAAGCGATTCGAACTTGTTCTGGACCAACGCTACCCGGAGAACTGGAAAACGGAACACCTGCCGCAGTGGCAGGCATCCGAATGTCCGACAATCCTCGGCCGCAATACCGCCACCGGCGGTTTCTACTGGCGCGCCCGCAAAATGATGGGCACCGAAGCCCTCTGCTACGCCTGGTACGACCAACCTGAACTGATGCACGAGATGATGGAGTTTGTCGCCGACTTCACCATCGCCGTCGCGACCCCGGCCGTCGACGCGATGGACTTCGAATACGTCATGATTGCCGAAGACATGGCCATGAAGTCCGGCCCGTTGCTGAGTCCGAACGTCTACGAAGAGTTCATCTTTCCACATCTCAAACGTCTGGTGGAGTTCCTCAAGACCAACGGCGTCCGCTACGTCATGGTTGACACCGACGGCAACAGCGAACCGCTCTTTCCATTGCTGCTGGATGCCGGCGTTGACGCGGTCTGGCCTTTGGAGCGTGCTTCGAACGACACCGATCCGAACATGCTTCGCAAGAAGTACGGCCGCAGTCTGCGCCTCTTCGGCGGCGTCGATAAACGCGAACTCGCCAAAGACCGCAAAGCGATCGACGACCACTTGGCCGCGTTGCGGCCTCTAATCGAGGAAGGCGGCTTCATCCCCACCGTCGACCACACCGTTCCGCCGGACGTCTCCCTGGACAACTTCCGCTATTACATGGAGCGCAAGGCAGCGTTGCTGCGAGGGGAATAGTTGGCATTCTGAGGCGAAACGTCGATGCCGGCCCGTTTCGCGGCAGGTGTAGCGACACCCACAGGTTTCACTCGCGGTTGCCGCCGGACTCAAGACATCCAGGACGCGGCCACTGTCAACAGATATCGACAGATCTCGAAAGATCTCGATGGGAATCGATCCCGAAAGCCGGCAGCGGTGCCGTTTCAAGCGGGGGCGGGTCGAAATTACCGGGGGCTCCGGCCGATGACGATGCGGTCTTTGCGGGAGTAGTCTTTGATGATCTCGACGTCCTTCAGGCCGGCGCTCGCAAGGACCTCCTTGGACTGAGGCCCCAGGCGTTCGTTGATCTCGCAGATCAGCCAACCGCCGGGAAGGAGGTGTTCCCTTCCCCTGTCGGCGATGCGCTTAAGGACATCCAGGCCGTCACCGGCGAAGAGGGCTTCCGCCGGTTCGTAATCACGCACATCTTTCGGAAGGACCTCCTTCTCGTTGTCTGCGACATACGGTGGATTGGCGGTAATCAGCTCGAACTTGCGGTCGGCAACGGGCTCATAGAGATCGCCCAAAAGGAACTTCACCTGTTTCGGCTGCAACGCAGCAAGGTTCTTCTCGGCCCACTCCAGAGCGGCTTCTGAGTTGTCGACCCCGATCATCTTGGGCGCGTCCGGCAACTCCTTGGCCAAGGCAAACAGGATCGCGCCGGACCCGGTGCAGAGATCGAGGATATCGCCCTGCCCGCTGTACTTTTCCAGCGCAACATCAACCAGGCGTTCCGTCTCCGGGCGCGGGACCAAGACACCCGGACCAACAAGGATCTCGGAATTGTAGAACTCGGTCGAACCGGTGATGTACTGCAGCGGCTCGCCTTCGGCGCGTCGTTTGAGAAGCGGGCGGATCGCGGCAAGTTCGTCTTCCGATAACGGCCGTTCGAAATCGATATAGAGCTGCATCCGCGTGGTACCCAACGCATGCGCAATCAACCATTCGCCATCAACGCGCGGCGATTCAATAAACGAACGCTTTGCGAGGTAGTCTTCGGACTGTTTGATAATCTCGAGAAGCGTCTTCATTTGCTCTTGGAATGACTCACTTCAATGGTCATTTCGATGCCGCCGCGCGGCGTAAACTCGCCGAGCACAACACACTCACGCGGATCGCAGGCGGCAACGACGTCGTCAAGAATGCGGTTCACGGCTTCCTCGTAGAACGTGTTGTGATTGCGGTAGGAAAACATATAGAGCTTGAGCGATTTGCTCTCGATACACTTCTGATCCGGAATATAGCGGATCGTGATCGTGCCGAAATCCGGCTGGGCGGTCACCGGACAGACCGAGGTAAATTCCGGGCACTCGAACGTGATCCAGAAGTCGCGATCGGCAAAGCGATTGGCAAAAACTTCCAGTTTGGCCTCGTCGGGACTGGTCGGATAAACCGTGTCGGTCTTTTTCAGCAGCGACAGGTCCTGCAGGTATTCAGCATCATTCATCAGCATTGCTCTCCAATTTCAAGTTCGGCCACTCCTGCCGGGCAGTACGCGCCTGTTCCAGAAAACTCTCGACTGCATCCCACTGCTCACCGGCCACTGCAGCGCGAATCACGTCCAGTTCTTCCTTGAAACGATCGACCGCCTGTAGGATCATCTTCGAGTTATGCTTGCAGATATCCAGCCACATGGCCGTGTCGCTGCCGGCAACCCGGGTCATGTCACGAAACGCACCCGCGGCAGCCAGTCCCCGAGCTTCCCTGTCGCCCTCGCCCAATACGGTGTTGACGAGGCCGGCAGACACCAGATGGAGCATGTGACTGGCATATGCCACGGCGGCATCGTGCCGGTCGGTCGGCAACTCAAGGACACAGGCACCAATCTCCTCCCAGTACTGGCGGATGACCGCCAGGACATCGGGGTCGTCCGCTTCGGTCGGCGTCAGGAAACAGATACAGCCGTCATACAGCTTCGGGTCAGCGCTGTCAATGCCGGAAAGCTCCGTGCCGGCCATTGGATGGGAGCCGACGAAGGCTACGCCTTTCTCGGCCAACATCGGGCGCAAAGCAGCCACGATCGAACCCTTCACGCTGCCGACATCAGTGACGATGGAGCCGGGACGGAAATGCTCAATATTCTCTTCGACGAAACGGACGGATGCGGTCAACGGCATGCAGAGGAAACAAATATCGGTAATCGGCAGGATCGCGTGGGGGTCGGTGGCGGCATGGTCGAGGGTGCCGGTGTCGAGCAGTCGGTCCAGCGTCTCGCGACTGCGGGTCACACCGTAGATCTCCGCGCAACCCAGGTCACGCAGCCGCATGGCAAGCGAACCGCCGAGTTGGCCGAGGCCGACGATGGTCACGCGGGAATGGCTGAGAATCGGCTGCATAGTTGTTCCTTCCGTGGAAGCGGGAAGGTACACCGGGAAGTACGGCAACGCAACGTGTTCAGATCAGGCGCCGAGAAAGACAGCCGGCGGGCTTGAATTTGCTTGTGGTCTTTACTAAATCCCCTGTAAGTGCCGCGCGAGGAGCAACCAGTGCAGGTAAAAGGTCTCGCAGCAAGTCATGGTCGCAGATTCGTCAACAGTCTCGAACGCAACTGCCTGCTGCACAATCGATATTCGCCGGCAATGCGTAGCAGTATTCACTCTGATCGAACTCCTGGTGGTCGTGGCAATTATCGCAATTCTCGCGGCGATGCTGCTCCCCGTCCTCGGCCGCGCCAAATACCAGGCGCAACTCACCGTCTGCATGTCCACCCAACGACAGTTGGGACCGGGCTTGATGCTGTATGCAGACGAAAACAGCGACTGGTTCCCGACGCGCACCGTGATGCAGCGGCATCTGGCTAAGGATAATTACGACAATGACGACCGCGGGCGCCTCCTGTAACTGGGCCCGCCGGAGATTCTGGCTTGTCCGCTGACGCCCGTGTTTTATGATTTCGAGAATGTCTCCCCCGACAACATCGGGCTCAGTTACGAATACTACTTCGGCCAGCCCATGGCCCGGGGCAGCAGCGAAGAGACGATCTACCGGATCGACGATTATGCCACCTGGACAGTCGACGGGAACAGCTATGAATTTGACGTCCTGGTTACCGATGTCGACCGCTGGCGCAGCGCCTCGACGACGATCAGTTCAGCGCACCCCGACCGCGAGGGCATCTTACCGCTCAGACGGAATAACGACTCGAACAGCGCAATTCATATCTACGGCGGCCCGGCCCCCGTCCGCGGCGACATCGACCGCAATTTCCTGCGCACCGACGGTTCCTGTTTCCGCTTACCGGGCATAGCGACACCGGACCCGGTCTGCGACTCGCGTGTTGTCCCCGTACCATATCGCTATGAAACGCCCAACCACGCCAAGGGATACCTGCCGCCCCGATAGGCGGGACACCCGTCGTCGCTCTTCGAGCCATGCCGGGCCGGCGGGACAGCCGTCGTCGCTCTTGGAGCCATGCCGGGCAGGCGGGACAGCCGTCGTCGCTCTTGGAGCCATGCCGGGCAGGCGGGACAGCTGTAGCTCAGGCGCGTCGCTTGCGGTGCGCGGCAGGCATAGCCGGCGTTTGC
>CAYLNH010000291.1:0-8953 GCA_964384625.1 uncultured Lentisphaerales bacterium | reverse complement strand
ACACGGAGGCGCTTCGCACCGAACTCAGGAGCGGCGACCAAATGTCCCAAACACGGCTTAATTCAGCGCCATTCCAGGTTAGATCCCGTCGGGTGTGGCGGCTTTGCGGCCCCACATGACGAAGTTGTCGGCGTTGCCGTCGTGTGTGCCGCTGCGGTTGAAGAGCCAGACATAGTCGTAGGTCTCCCGCCAGGCATAGGCGGTGCTGGAATGCGTGCTTGCCTGCCAGCCGGCGGCTTTCACTTCCGATGGCTTCACGAAACGGGCGGAGCCGTCGTAGAACACCGTACTCGAACCTTCGCCGAAGTGGCTCAGACCAAACTTCGTGTGCAGCGCCGGATCGCCTGTTGTTGCGCCGTGGTTGTAGAAGTCGAATTGCGCGCAGGCGTAGAAGATCGGCGAGTGCTTGCTGCTGGTCCGCCAGCTGTCGGCGATCTGCCGCAACTTCACGTGGGCTTGCGACGTATAGGCGCCGGTCGGCGGGGTGAACGTGGGGTCGGCGCCTTTGACCCAGAACTGATGGCAGATGCCCGTGTAGTGCCGGAAGCGGTTGCTGAAGGTCAGTTCCCCCTTCTTGATCTGGTTCCAGCTCATCGGATCCGTATCCAGGTTGATCGAGACGCCGGTGTAGTGATTCATGCCGCTGATGGCGGTCGGACTGCCGTCGCGTTTCCAGGAGGGACAGTAGAGCAGCGCCGGGTCGCCGATGTAGCCGAAGCGCAGCAGCGTGCCCGTGGCAAATACCAGGGCGGGATCCGTTGCTTCGTGCGTCTGCGATGCCTGCGGAAACCAGTTGCCGGCCGGCGAGGCATGGTTTGTGGCGCCGTGCCAGTGGATCTGCGAACTGGGCTCCAGGCCTTTGTAGCCGTTGGCGTCGCGACTCGACGTGGCGGTCGGCATGTTTTCGTCATGGTCGTCGGCCCACAGATGGACGGCCACCCCGTTCTGCCGGCGGTCACTCAGGCACACCGCCCGCCGCGCCGACTCCCGGGCCCGCGACAAGACCGGGAGCAGCATTGCCGCCAGAATCGCAATGATCGCCACCACCACCAACAGCTCAATCAGCGTAAAACTCCATGAACGTTCCTTCGTTCGGACTCCATTGCGAGGTCGGTACTGCGGCCGGCACGCGGATCTGATCGTACGCCTCGCATGGCGCCGGGTTCGCTTTGCTCTTCGAGCTTCGCCGTGGCCCGCCGGCAACGCGATCAACGGACATTTCCGTTGATCATCCCCCGGTCTGATGGAACCGGCCGTTTTCATGCACAACCTCTACTTGAACTATAGGTTCTTTTGGCCTCAGCCGCAATAGGTCGGTATCCGGTCACAGCAGCGAAAACCACAGAAGCCTCTCCTGAGTTACATTCAAACTATATTCAAACTGAATGCAGATTGCAAGGGGAATATTCTGAAATCTCGGGTTGACTCGGCCGATATTGAGTATAGATTGAATATAGATAACAAAAGGAGAGGCGATGGCAGCGCTCGGACGGCAGGCGAAATACCGGCAGATCAGCCGGGAGATCGCGGCGCAGATACGGGACGGCCGGCTGCAGGCCGGCGATCGACTGGCATCCGTCAAGGCCTTGTGTGCGCAATACCGCACCGGCCAGCGGATGGTCCGGAAAGCCATCGCCGAGCTCGTCGCCCAGGGACTGGTCGAGGTCCGTCGGCGCAGCGGGTGCTACGTGCTGGCTTCCCCGGCGGGCGGCGTTCCGGGGCCGCGGCGGCATGACCTGCGGCATTATTTCCAGCCCCGCGCCGGGCAGGAGGTGCTGTCGATCTACCTGACCGAACTCAGCAGTGCGCGGCTGGCCTTGTGGCAGGAGGTCCTCAACGAGTCCGGCGTCCGGGTGGAGGTTTTGTCCTGCCGTGATGGTCGACTGGAGGATGTGCTCAGCCGGCGAACTGTCGATCTGGTGCATACGACGCCTCTGATGCTGCAGCAGTTGGGTGGCTTTGTCGAGCTGGATGAGACGCCGTTTGTGACGTCGCAGTATGACCGCTACCTGCCGTTGCTGCAGGAGCGCCTGCAGAACGGCCCACCGGTGATTGGCACCCCCTTTGACATCACGCTCCAATACCTGCTGGTCAACGACGATCTGGCGGCTGCGGCTGGCGCCGCCGGCCTGCCGCGAGATTTTGCGGCGTTCGCCGAGACCGTCGTATCCGCTCAGCCGCAACTGACGGATCAGGGGGCGAACGCACTTGTCACCAGCGGCTGTTTTGACTTACTGATGCTTTGCGGGGCGGTTCGGATAGCCGGCGATCGTACCGTGGTTGATCTCGGCCGGGCACGGGATTGCTTTGAGCTGATTGCTCGCGGCAAGGTTCCGGGGGCACACACGAGTACGGTGGTGCCGTCGTTCGAACGCGGGCAACTGCTGTACCTGATCCACTGTTCGTTCACCGTGGGAGATCTGCTGCGGCATGCCCCCTGCAACTGGCGTGCCGCGGCTTTGCCGACAGCGCCCGGGGTTCAGGTTCCGGCCTGGCTTTCGGTCCTCGGCATTCACCGCAATTCGCCTTGCCCGGAACTTTGCATGGACCTCCTGCAGCACCTCTGCCGGGAGGACGCACAGCAACGCCTGGCCGCCAGGCACGGCAATCTCCCCGTGTACGCCGCAGCACTTTCGGCTGTGCCGACGACGGACGGCAGGCTGACGGCGGAAACCGTCCACGCCGCGCTTGACCGCGCCACTTTGCTCTGGCCGGAGTTCCAGCGTCACGAGTTGGAGAGCCGCCTCCAGTGCGGCCGGGAACGCGGGCGGCTCGTCAATGGCGAGATCACCGTCGACGAGGCCGTCGAGCAGTTCCAGTACTATCTCCAGTTCATCTCTGACCCCGTAGAAATCACCTGTTCCTGAGCCACCGGAGTTCCTGCCATGATCCAGACGTTCACCGTTTCCCGCGACGATTCCATCTACCAGGCCTGGCCGGATGTGGCGCTTTTGCCGTCCGGCAAAATGGTCTGTGTTTTCTCCGAATGCACGCACCATCTGGACCGATCGTACACACGCATTGTGACGGTCGAATCAACGGATCGCGGCCGCACCTGGTCGGAGAAGAAGCCGGTAACCGAAGGCACCAAGGACCTGCCGTTCTACAATTGCGCGCGGATCACGTTGCTGCGTGACGGACGGCTGGCCATACTGGTCGATAAGCTGTTTGCCGAAGAGCGCAGCAGCAAGCCGGAGGAGTGCAGGAACTACCTGTACTTCAGTGACGATGACGGTGCCACCTGGGATACTCCAGTCGAGACGCCGGCCGGCGGCATCGTGCCGGACAAGCTGCTGGAGCTGGATTGCGGCCGCTGGATTGTCGCGGCGCACTACAAGGACGCCGCCACCGAGGACTTGATCCAGCGGTTGTGGTACTCGGACGATCAGGGAACATCCTGGAGTGACCCGGTGGTCGTCGGTCAACAGCAGGGCCTGAAGTTGTGCGAAGTGTCGATTCTGCCCGTCGGCGGCGCGGACCTGGTGGCTTTTCACCGCGAGAACTCCGGACTGGGGCTGGACTGCTTCAAGACCATCTCCCACGATAACGGCGAGACCTGGTCCGCACCGATCAAGTTCCCGCTGCCGGGTTGCCACCGTCCGGTGGCAGGCCACCTGCAGGACGGCCGCATCCTGATCACCTACCGATTCATCCAGGGCGGCAAAGGCTGGGGCGCCCAGAACTTCTTCGCCGCCACGACCGATGTGCCGTCCGCCCTCGCTGAGACGCGGAAGGACGCCTGGGCCCGGATCATGCCGATTGACTATGACCGGAATCAGCAACCCGATCTCGGCTACTCAGGTTGGGTGCAATTCGACGACGGCGGAATTTACATTGTCAACTACATCAAGGACGACGCCCCCAAAGGCCAGATCCGCGGCTACGCGCTCGATCCGAAGGACTTTTTTCTCGAGTGAACGCTGAACCCCGCCGCCGTCCGAAGTATATCACAAGCAGAGATGCTTGTGATACAGCAGGATATCGACCACCTTCTATGAGCGACGCGCACATCAACAGGAAGATCTCTGAGCCCTTTTTACTGAACAGCTTTCCGAACATGTATCATGAGCAGGGATGCTTGTGGTACAGCAGGAGTTTGCACGTGTTCAGTCGCTCACGGAGTGAGGAACTCGTTGGGGCGCTGATCACTGATCACTAATTACTGGAACGGAGCGATAGCGGAGTGAACTTCCTCATCTTCTGCACCGACCAGATGCAGTCCTACTGTCTGGGCTGCAACGGTCATCCCATCGTCAAGACCCCGAACATCGATGCCATCGCCCAAGACGGCATCACCTTCCGTCGGGCCTGCACCAACAATTCCGTCTGCATGCCGTCGCGCGCCACTATGGTCACGGGTACAACCCCGCGACAACACGGCCTGCTGACGAACGGCAACTGCCTGGCGGAAGACGTTCCGACCGTCACCCAGGCCTTGGCGGACAATGGCTATCGCACCCATGCCGTCGGCAAACTCCACCTGCAGCCGTTCGGCGGCTTCAAGCGCGAGGACGGCTCGTTCTCCTGGGAGTACCGGCATCTGTGGAACGAAGGCGAGATCACGGATTTGCCGCAACCGTACTACGGTTTCCAGACCGTCGACTACGTCGGCGGCCATGTCAGTTACGCGTTCGGGCATTACCGCCAGTGGCTGGATGAGAACTATCCCGACGCGTTCGGTCAACTGCAGAAACAGAATGCCTATCACGAAGCGGGTCCGCAGATGTATCGCATGCCGATCCCGCCGGAAGCGCACTACAACAACTGGATTGCCGATCGCACGATCGACTTCCTCAACAACATCGGCGACGAAGATTTCTATCTGTTCTGCTCGTTCCCGGATCCGCATCATCCGTTCGCCGCCTGCAGGCCGTACAGCGAGATGTACAACCCGGACGACCTGCCGTTGACCGAGACCTGGGAGAATCACGAAGACGCCTGCGACTTCCTCAGGGCCGTTCGCGCGGCATCGCCCCAGCAGAATGTGCAGAGTGAGGAGGAACTGCGTGAAGCAATGGCCCAGACCTACGGCATGATCACGCACATCGATGACAACGTCGGCCGCGTCATGGAGGCGTTGAAAGAGAACGGTCTGTACGACAACACCGTTGTCGCCTTCCTCGCCGACCATGGAGAGTACCTGGGCTCGCACCACTTGATGAGAAAGGCGCCGTGGCCGTGGGAAGAGCTCTGGCGCGTGCCGTTCATCTGGCGCGTGCCCGGCGGCCAACAGCAGTCGCACGCCGTCGACGAGCCCGTCAGTTCGCTGGATCTCGTGGCGACCATCGTCGACTACGCGGACATCAACGAGAAGTATTTCGACACCCGCGGCATGGGCGACGGCGGCCGGCCTGGATTGCCGGGGCATTCCCTGCGGCAGTACTTCGACGGCGGCCCGACAACGCCGTATCCGGCCGTTATGGAGTACGACGAGGACTTCCACGAGGGAGCTCCATTGTGTCGACTCCGCGGCCTCGTCGACGGTGATTGGAAGCTGGTGATGTACGCCGGCTATGAAGACGGTTTGTTGTTTAATCTGAAAGACGATCCTGCGGAAATTGTGAATCTCTGGGACGATCCCGACACTCAAACCAAGAAGACAGAGCTCCTGACCCGGCTCGTCGAACGTCTGGCCATGACCGATCGCTTCGACACCCGCCGCATCTGCGGCGCTTAGGAGTAGAACCACACAGATGAACACAGATAAACACTAATGGAGGATCGGAGTGAGCAATTTGCAGTTTGCTCGACGCCCAAACAAAACTCGATTAGGAGCGCCTTGTTCTCCAACTACCTGTGTCCATCCGTTCATCTGCGGTTACCTTCTTCTGCTACCCGACACCTCCTGAAAGGAACCCGCTGATCTGATGCGGACGAAACCCATGACGAAACCCAACATCATTATCATCTACACCGACCAGCAGCGCTATGATACGCTGGGGTCTTCCGGCAACGCCTTGATCCAAACGCCGAACCTGGATCGCCTGGCGGCGGAAGGCACGTGCTTCTCCAACGCGTTTGTCACCTGCCCGATCTGCGTGCCGTCGCGCGTCTCGCTGTGGACCGGCCGATACAACCACACCAACCTCAGCTACAACAACCACCGGCTGATGTCCGAGCGCGAGACTGACTTTGTCTCCGTCTTCAGGGAACACGGCTACACCACGGCGTTGATCGGCAAGGACCATTGTTTCCCCGGGCCGCGAGAAGAGGAGATCTTTGACCATCGCATCACCGGCGGCCACGCCGGCTTCAACCCGTCCGTCAATGACGCCGGTCAACGCAACCTCGATGTACGGCAAGGCAAGATGCAGGTACCGATGGCCGCCGACCCGGTCGATGCGGAAGAGAATCCCACGGCCCAGATCTGTCGCGAAGGCTGCCGCTACGTCGAGAACGCGGCCGACGACATCCCCTTCCTCTTGTGGCTGTCGATCCCGGATCCGCACCCGCCCTACATGGTGGCCGAGCCCTGGGCGAGTATGTATGGCGACGTCGGCATCCCCCGTCCGGTCTGGTGCGAAGGCGAGACCGGCAACAAACCCTATCGCCAGCAACTGATCACCCAGTGGAACCGCTACGACAAGGAATACCCCGGCGACGACATCATGCGCCTCCGGCAGATCTACTGGGGTATGGTATCCTGCATCGACGAACACGTCGGTCGACTGATCGCGTTGTTGAAAGACAAAAGCTTCGACGACAACACCATCGTCGTCTACACCTCCGATCACGGCGATTACATGGGCGATCACAAGATGATCCGCAAAGGCGTCAACGTCTATGACGTGCTCGTGCACGTGCCGCTGATCGTCTGGGGCAAGGAGGTCCTGGCGCACAACACGGAGGCAATGGTCGAAAACATCGACATCCTTCCGACATTGGCCCAGCTGGCGGACATCCCCATCCCTGACGGCGTTCAGGGGCGCAGCTTTGCGAAGGTCCTCCTTGGCGAAACGGATGCACATCGCGACTGCGTGCATCTCGAACACGGCGACCCCGGCCGGCCGCTGCGGCCGGGCGATCTATCTGCGGCGGAACACGAAGAACTCGCCGCCGACACCGGCCATCACCTGTGCCGCATCATCAGCCGCGGCCGCGTCAAAGGCATTCGCACCAGACGCTGGAAGTACTGCGTTACCCCCGGCGACGTCGATGAACTCTACGACCTCGAGAACGACCCCGGCGAACTCGACAACCTGGCAGCGGCCCCGCAACATGCCGATGTTGTCCACGACCTCCGCGCCCGCCTCCTGCAATGGGAAGTCGAGACGGAGGAAACGCGCTTCTGGCAGTGAAGCCCCTGCGCTGCGCGCGGGGAGAGGCGGGCGCTGCGCACCAGGGAACGGGGCGCTGCCTTCCCGCAGGGCGGGTCGAGCTTGAACTTCACCCCGCGAGGCGGGGCCCGGCAGGGAGCGGGTGCGTCCCTTGCACCCCCACATAGTACCCGGATGCGTGGCGCGGCCACAAAAAAGGCCCTGGTCGCGGGGGACCAGGGCCGGAAGCTGTCAGGCGAAGTGGTGTTACTCTTCGATCCTTGTCTTCGGCAGACCGAAAATCTTCTTGTCTTCGGGCTTCCACTTCTTTTCGGCGGTGAGCTGATCGATCCGCTCGTACCGCTTCAATACATTGCGGCGCACCCGAATCTTGGTGCTGCCTTTCAGACTCTTATGCATTGACATGGGTATATCCTCCAATTGACAAAAACGGGAATCGGCAAAATGGGAAGGAGACTATATCGAGGTTTCCGAACCTGTCAAGAGCAAGTGAAAAGGAAGCACGGCCGGCAGCGAACTCCGGGGGCTCAGGACCTTGACGGCGTCGGCGGCACGAAGACCGGCGGCCGGACATAAACTGGGCGCATGTCGGGGTCCGCCGCAGGAGCGGCAGCCAACAGCGCTGCGGCGTCGATTCCGGGGACCGTGTGGAGGCGGTCCAGGTCGGGCGGCAATTGCGGCCGCGCCCGATCGCCGGCCGCCATGACCAACACGTCGGCGTCAAGTTGGTCGACGGCGTCAATGCCGATGATGCGGGGATCGGCGTTTGGCTCCCAGTCGTTGCCCGTACGTTTGTATTCGCAGACGATCAATTCGCGCCGACGGCCGTCGTGCAGGGATGCGGCGGTGCCGGCTTGACCAGCGCCCTGACGGACCAACCCGAGGCTGGACGGCAAGCCGGCGCCGGTTGCGCCGCTGCCGGTGCAGATGCCCTGGACCAGAGCCGCTCCCATGCGGATGCCGGTAAAACTCCCCGGCCCCAGGCCTACATGCCAGCGGCGGATGTCGTTCAGGCGCAGGCCGGCCTCCGTCAACGCCTGGAGCAATCGATCCAGCAACGACGCGGACGCGCGGCCGACCGGCAGGTCGCCGCAGTTCAGGAGGACGTTGCCGTCGTCGTCGCCGACAGCAAAGGCCGCGGCCGGCCCGGAGGTGTCGAGTGCAGCAATCATGGCGGAACAGTAGTCCCGATTTCGAAATGCTCAACGCCGCAGCTGGAGAGCGAAGCGACACGATTTGGGATAAAGCAGTAGATCACGAGTTCGATGAAGTCCCCGGCTCTCTATCGCCGGGCCCGATGCAATACGGTCGGGGGCAGGGCATTGCGACGGTATGCCCTCGCGTACTGCCCTTCTTTGCATTCTCAAGAGGGCGGGACGGGATCTCGCCACAATGCGGAGAGCAGCAGACGATGGCTTACGGGCGCATGTCAGTCCTGTAGGTCCTCCCTTGGCGTTGTGGCAAGAGCCGCACCATAGCGCCGGAACGTTCGCCAGTCCAGCCACCGGCGGACTTGTGGGCGTATGCGATGTCTGTTGCCGGTTCGCGACTCGCTGGACCCCGGGTCGCTCGTCGGCCCGGTGAATAAGTTCATCAGGGAGAGAGATGGCCCCACGATCCCGCTTTTCGGGCGCTGGGAAGCCGGCTTCCCAGCGCCCGAAAAGCGGGGTGAGGGG
>CAYLNH010000290.1:0-9034 GCA_964384625.1 uncultured Lentisphaerales bacterium | reverse complement strand
GGTATCCGGCTTTCGCGCCAGCCGCCATAAAGTCCCTGTCCCTTATCCAGTCCCTTAGCCATAAAGTCCCTGTCCCTTATCCAGTCGCCATAAAGTCCCTGTCCCTTATCCGGCTCCTCTTATCCGGCTCTCTGCCATAAAGTCCCTGTCCCTTATCCGGCTCTGCAACCAGTCAGGCAAAGAGGTCGTCAGGGGGCACGCAGGCTCCTGGATCGCCGGTCATCTCCTCCGCGTCGATATTCACCGGCAACGTCTTCCCGCTCGGGCGCCAGTGAGCCGGGCAGACTTCGTCCGACTCAAGGCATGCTGCCAGGCCGGCAATCGGCGGATGAATCCATTGACGTTGCGCCTTGTATCGGGAGCAGCCGTCTCCTTCGAGACAATCACGCTGTCCGGTCCGGAGTCATCCTCCATCGACTTGAGTTCTTTGCGTAGTGCCATCGGCCTGAGCCCTTCAGTTCTGGGGTCAAAATGCCTGAAGCACAGCGAATGCCAATTGGAGCTGTCGCCCACAGCCCCTGGGAAGACGCAGAGATGGCGTTGCAGCACCTGTTGCGCGCAACGCCATGCAACAGGTGCTGCAACACTTGATCCCAGCCCCGAGCCAGTGTTCATCGAGCAGCGAAGGTCCTCAAAGCGATCACAAAGTGATCGCAAACCAGGAAGACACCGGAAACGACGCGCTCGGATTGCGGTTTTCTCGGAGAAATGTTTGTTGCCCGGCCTTGACGGGGCTCTCTATGGATGACCCCGCATTGACCCCACTTTCAGAAAATCCTCCCAATCCGCTTGAAACTGGTCAAGCGAATTTGGGAGGGAATGTATGCGATTGCAGAATCAAACTCAAATGATACGGTTTGATAAGCTAATGAGAGCTTTAGGAACGCCGGTGGAACAGGGACCCGGAAAACAATCAAGGCCGGTGCGTTACGGCCGAATTGCGCAACTGGCGTTTTGCGGCGTTGCGATTGCGCTGCCGGCGGTTGCCGGCACCCGAGCAGAAGTCAGGACGTTTGCGATCAACTTCGTCGCCATTGTTCTGGAGGCGCTGCCGTTCATGCTGCTGGGCTCGTTAGTCGGCGGCCTGATCGAGGTCTTCGTCTCGCGCGAGCGCATTGCCAGGTTGCTGCCGCGTAGATGGTGGACCATCTTCCTGGCGGCCGGTTTCGGTATGCTGTTCCCGGTCTGCGAATGCGCCATCGTCCCGGTGATCCGCCGGCTGCTGCGCAAAGGCATTCCATTCGGCGCGGCCATCGCGTATCTATTAGGTGGTCCCATCGTCAATCCTCTTGTCGGCGCCTCGACCGCAGTTGCCTACAACGGCAACTGGAAAATCGTTGTCCTGCGTTTGGGCATTGGGTATCTCATTGCTTTATTCGTCGGTTTCCTGATGAATGCGCTTTTCGACGCGCGCCAAGCTGTAATTGGCGGCACGGGCGACGGGGCTGATTGCGGCCACGATCACTGTCATCACACCGATGAACCCAAATCTATGTCCGGGAAGTTTCTGCTCGCGGTGCAGCATGCCGCCAGCGACTTCTTCGACATTGCACGCTTTTTGATCATGGGAGCATTCATCGCCGCCGGACTACAGACGCTGGTATCCCGCCAGGCGTTTGTCTCGGTAACAGGTGTACCGGTTTTCTCCATTGCGTTCATGATGGTACTGGCCGTCGCGCTGAATTTGTGCAGTGAAGCGGACGCATTCGTCGCCGCCTCCTTCCGTTCCAGCGGCCTGCCGTTGTCGGCTCAGATGGCGTTCATGGTCCTGGGCCCCATGCTCGACCTCAAACTGATCCTGATGTATATCGGCGTCTTCCGGCGGAAGACAATTGTTGTTCTCGCCACAGCTACGACAGCTACGGTTTTCCTGGTAATGACGATTCTGGAGTTTTGTCTCTGATGTATGACGATCCACCCAAATCCGGACTGTTCCGTCTGCTGCTGCCGGGCGCCTATGCCTTGTGGACCGGGGCGTTGGGCTGGCTGATCATCGGCCGGCGGTTCGGCGTGTATCTGCAGCCGAAACTGGAGCCGGTCCTGATCGGGGGGGTCGTACTGTCAGCGTTGTTTCTCATCGCCGCTTTACGGCGACTGCGAGATCCAGCGGCCGGAACCGGACGCGGCACACTGCTCAAGGCGGCGATCCTCGTTATACCGCTGGCCTATATGCTGTACGTCGGCGATGCCGTCCTCGGCAGTTACGCCCTGTCGAAACGACCTGTCGACCAGATCAGCGTCGTCATGGGCGACGCCGACGCCGTCGGCCCGGCCGTCGACCCCGATCCGGACGCCGCGACAATCCGGGTTGGCTTCAACGACCTTTTGCTGCATTGGCAGCGCTACAAGGACCGGCGGGTCGTCGTCACCGGTCTGCTCAGTCGGGATCAGCGGGCGCCGGACGGGTTCTGCATCGTGTTCCGGTTCATTATCTGGTGCTGCGCCGCCGATGCCGAACCCATGGGTATGCTGGTGACGGACGACAGACTCGGCGACCTCCGCAATGACCAGTGGATTCGGGTCGAAGGGATCTACCGCGTCAAACGGATCAACGGCCTGCCGATGGGCTATATCGAGGCCGAAAGCCTGGCTGCACCGCCGCCGCCGCCGGCCAGCGAACAGTACCTCTATTACTGAGCCGCCGGCCTGCCCAAAGGCAATTGGGAAGTATAGTACGACATGGCGGAACAATCCGACAACACAGCACACCCCGGCGGCTATGCCTCGGCTCACATCCGGGTGCTCGGCGTCGATTATCTTCATTTGCGGCTCGCGAATGAAGACGACCTGTATGTGACCAAATTCGGCGTGCCCTTCCTGGAATGCCTGCGGCCGGAGAACTGGCGCGAGCAGGAGTGGTTTCGAAGCAATCGGGAGAAGCTCCCGGGTTCCAGCACCGTGTACCGCGTGCGCACCAAGACGGTCAACGGCAACAGCAAAGACCTGGTGGTCAAGTGGTGCCGGGTCGGCCAGGACGTGCCCGTAGAGACCACCTGCGCGCAGTCCTACGGCGAGTTCAACAGCCCCTTCGAAGAGTTCTCGATGGTCTATGAACTGCGCGACAACCGCCTCGGCAATCCCGGCATTGTCCGCACCCACAAGCCGTTGGCCATCTACTGCCCGGCCAAGCATCACGACCTTTTCCGTATGGGCCGCAAAGACTACAAGTTCAATGCGAAGAAGGCGAAGCATATCGACATCGAACTCGACTCGCGGCGGGAGTACATCCTGGTTTACGAGTGGATCAAAGGCGAATCCGTCACCGAATCCGCCCTGGCCGCGGCGGATATCGTCGAACTGAACAACAAGGTCTACGACAACCTCGCCGTCAAAGGCTACCGTGTTGCCGACCAGAAGCCGCATCACATCATTGTGCGGCTTGATGAAAACCGGCTGCCCGTTCGCGACCGCGATAACGAAATCCCGTATGCTCTGATCGATTTCGAGCTGCTGGGCCGCACGCCCGATTGCGAGGAACGCGTCGAAAACGACAAACGCAAAACCTACCTGAAACACCAGCGCGATCGCTTCCAGACACATACGATGGCGTCGTGCCCGGAACATCTGACCCCGGTTACCGTGCTGGGCGTGCCCTACATCTTCGGACCGGCCGAAAGCACCCGCGGCTGGGTCTGGGTTGTCGGTCGCGACCCGGAACTCTTCGACTACTTCCTGCCCGAACGCTGGATGCGCACCAAACGCGAACGCCTGTCGAAACGCAACAAGGTCTACCACTCCCTGACCAAAGACAATATCCATCTGGTCTGGAAACTATCCCGGATCGGCGATCTGCCGAACGTTGAAACCGCCAGTGTACAACGGCTGCATGAAATCATGGAACACGGCTACAACAGCCCTTTTGAAGAGTTCGCCATCGCCCTGGAGCTGCTCGAAAACGGCGTTAACGCAATCTATCCCCGCGCCATCTACATGACCGAACCGGATGTCAACCGCGCCCACAGTCGCGACCTCAGCCGCTATCAATCCCATGAACTCCTGAAAACCCCGGAAGGCCGGCCGCTGCTCAGCCCGTTCTCAAACTACATCACGCTCTGGGGCTTCTGGAACGGGCCCGATGAACGCCTCGCCATTGAAGACGGCAACTACGTCACCGGCGTCAATCTCGCCATCGCCCGGCGCGACGGCCTGATCTCCGCCGCCATGGTCAAGGAACTGCTCGCCAAGAAACGACGGAAACTGGAACGCCTCGGCTTCGACGAACTGAATCTCAGCGACCACCATATCCTCATCTCCGTCGACGAAAGCGGCCGCATTCTCTACGACGACACCGGCACCCCCGAGCTGCGCATCTGCAACTTCGACCTGATCCGTCGGGCAACGGACGTCCACCAGGACAGCCCCGCGCGCTAGCTGCAAGGTCCGCGAAAAGATCCCCATGGCGGTGCCGGGGGAGTGTCAGCCTCTCATCAGCTTCGCGCTACAGCCTGCCCCGCCCGCCTTTGGTGTACCATTGAACTGAAGGGGGTGTAGACACTCCCCAAGCTGAGCTTGGGGCTTCTTCTCGGAGAGCAGGAATCGAATCCCGGACCCTTTTCGCGGGGAAGCTAATTCCGCCGGGAAAGACGCCGCCAAAGCCGGCAGCCGCCACGGAAGAGGGCGCTCGCAACAAACAAAATGCAGGCCGCAACGCTGACGGTCTGGTTCGTGGGCAGGTCGAAGTGGTACGACAAAACCAGGCCGCCGATGGTGGCGATCACGGACAGGGCCGGGGCCAGCACGAGTACCACCCAGAGACGGCGCGACAGCAACAGCGCCGCACTCGGCGTCACCACCAGGTAACAGAATACCAGCACCGCACCGGTCACCTTCGACGCCGCCGAAACAACCAGTCCCAGACTGACGAAAAACAGGATCTCCCAGAGCACGACGCGAATGCCCATGACACGTGCCGCCTCGCGATCGAAGAAACTGTGGAGGATCGGACGCAGAAAACCGCAAACCAGCAGCAGCGCCGGCAACGCAACCGCGACCAACAGATTGCGGTCTCCCGGCGAAGACAGGATCAGATCACCGTAAAGCAGTGCCTTCACCTCGTGCAGACCAAAGCCGCTCTTCGAGACCAGCAGGATGCTCAGACCCGCGGCGCCGACGAAGATCACCCCAAGCAGTGCGTCCCGCGGCACGCGCGCATTCTCGTCGTCCGCCGACAGCGCCGCCACCGTCAACACCGAAAGCACACTGGCGCCAAGGAACGGATGGATCCCCAGCAACATGGCTGCGGCAATCCCGCAGGCCGCAGTCTCCGAAAGCGTGATACTGATGAATACCACGCGCTTGAGAATGACGAAGACGCCGAACAACGAACTGACCGCCGCCACCAGACAGCCGGTGAACACGGCATTCGGGAACAGCTTCAGGAGGTCCTTAAGACTGGTCAGCATCAGGACCTCCTGCCTCACGGAATCGCGTGAACTGCCGGTAGGCCTCGTCGCTGCTCACAAGGATCGCCTTGCTGCGGTCCACCACGCAGACCGTTTCGGCCAGGTGAGAGAGATCCTCCAGGCGATGGTGAGCCAGGAGGATGGTCTTGTGTTGCTCCCGCGACAGCCGGATCACCTGCTGCAGCACGTCGTGTTCGGACTCGGCATCGAGACCGGCGGTGGGCTCATCCAGGATCAGCACGTCGGCGCCGGTCACGAAGCCCCGGGCCAGCAGCGCCTTTTGCTTCATGCCGCCGGACAGCTCGGAGAACACTTTGTGCTCGTGGCCGGCCAGGCCGAAGTGCTCGATCGTCTCTCGCACGCGTTCACGCTGGTCCGTGTTGGGCCGACGCCAAAACCCCAGTTCCGGGTAGAGGCCCATGCCCACAATCTGGCGTAGGGAGACCGGGTACAACGGATCGAGCCGTTTTGCTTGCGGAACGTAGCCCGGGGGCTTCGGTCCGAAGTCGCACCGGAGTTCGCCCGAACGCGGTTTGACCAATCCCAGACAGGCGCGAAGCAAGGTCGACTTGCCGGAGCCGTTAGGGCCGACCAAAGGCATGAGGACGCCTGCCGGGATTTCGAGATCGATTCCCGACAGGACCTCCTCAGCGCCGTAAGCAAGCGTCAGTTGACGGCAGACCACGACTGGGTTGTTACCGACGTCGGTCACTTCGCGGCCATGGCCTGGCTGAGTTTCGTGATCACCTGATCGAGCATCTCCAGGTAGGAGGTTGCGCCGGCGTCGCCACCAACAGTATTGGCGCAGGCGACGGCCTTCGCACTGCTGCGACCGGCAACGAAGTTCACTGCCTTGGGGCTGTAGAACGGCTCGAAAAGAATGGCTTTGATCTTCTCCTTCTTGGCCAATTGGGAGACCTTGACCAAGTGCCGGGGGCTGGGCGGAATGCCGCACTTGGGCTCCAGCTCAGCAGCCACCTTCAGGCCGAAACGATTGGTGAGGTAGACCCAGCTCCGGTGGTAAGTGATGATCTTATGCCCCTTGAAGGGAGCCATCTTGGCGAGCCAGCCGCCGACTTTGCCGGACAGCCCTTTCGCCTTCAGCTCCTGATCAAGTTTGTCATTGACCACCAGCGTCCACAATTTGGTGCCGCCAACCGCCGCGACCAGTTCCTCGCCGAACATCCGTTCATCCAAGTCCTTCTCGAACGCTTTCAGGTTCGTCTCGAAGTCCTTCTGATGTTCCGGCGCGAGTTTGCTCAGCCGGGTGGCGATAGTCCTCGCCATCATCCGGCCGTTCAGCGGGTCAAGCCAGTAGTGCGGGTTGCCATGGGGGTGGATGTCTCCCATGGACCGGTCGACTTTGTGCGTGTGGACTTCCAGCCGGAGGACCTGCTTGGACGCGTCCACGTGACCATCGGTGCCAACGGCAATCCGGCGATTGCGCGAACCGTCGAGGATCGGCCCCTCCCAGCCGATCTCCAGTTCCATACCGATCCGGATCCAGACGTCGGCCTTGCGGGCCCGCACGATATAGCTGGGCTTCGCCTGCAGGAAGTGCGGGTCCTCCTTGCCGGTGGCGATGCTGCTCACCGTCGCGTGTTTGCCGGCGATGCGCCTGGTGATGTCCGCCAGATCCGTGGTGGTCGTCACGATGCGCAACTCGCCGGCGGCAGCCGACAAAGTCGACAGCACACAGAGAAACAGGAGCTTGAGCATTCCGGTTCTCATGAATGGGCTCCTTAGAAGTTATGCGCGCCGTGCTTGCCGATGATGACGGTGAACTGCAGGGCGTACTCCCAGGCCCGTTCATAGTCGTCTTCGACCGCGTAGGTGCCGCGGTTGACCTGCAGGCGCAGGCGTGAGAACTCGCTGAGATTCCACTCAACCATGGCGCCGGCGCGCCAACTGGTGTCGTGGAAGGCACTCTCTTCCGGCGTCTCAACATCGTTCTCCAAGCCGATCATCTCCCAGCGGAGCCCGGCACGCCAACGCGGCGCGAAACCGTAGACGCCCTGGATGTAGTAGCCGTCCTGCTCGGAAACAACGTCGCGACCGACGGCGTCCGGTTCCAACTCGTGCGCTTCGACCTCGAGGTCTTTCTTGCGGTGGAAGTACTCCGCCTGCAGGACGAAGTCGCCCTGGCCGTGGGCCTTCTGAGCGTTGTACTTGTACACCACATCCAAACCCCAGAACCGCGTGCGGCCATCGAGCCAATGGTCGTCCACCAGGTCCTCATCTTCGTCGTGGGCTTCCTGATGATAGCCTTGAGCCAAAGATACGCCGAATTGCAGTCCGTGGTTCTCGCCGAGGTCCGGCCCGACCTTGAGCCAGCCAACCCAGGTCCGCGGGCCGTGACGACTCGAAAGCGCCTCCGCCTCCACTTGCTGGAACATCATCTCGTTCTCGCCGTTGAACGCCTCAATGCCGGCAAGGAGATAGAACGGCGTCGGGGCGAGCCAGGTCAACTGCGCGCCCTTTTCGTTCAGGCCATGATCGCCAAGAAGCAATTCGTACACCAGCGGCTGATCGAGGAAATCCCACTCGTGCGCGTGCATGCCGTTCATCCGACCGAAGCCGCTGAAGAACTTACCAACCTGGAACGTGAACCCGCCGGGCAAGCTGGTCGTACGGACAACGGCTTCCTCGACCTCGGCGCCGGCCGCTTCGTCGATGGCGATCGTGGTCCAGGCGTAGAAGTACGGATCCACGTTGGCCGAGAACTGAAGCTCGACATGCTTTAGGTTGAAGCCGTCCTCGGTCACGGAATGCTCGTGGCCGTGATCGTGGCCGTGGCCGTGGCCAAAGCCATTGATCTCTTCCTTGATGTGGGCGACGGGTTCGTCGGTCGTGTCGTAGAAGTAGAATCCGTCAATCACCGCGCTGACGTCAAGGTCGAGGCCCTGCGCCAGACGGTCAATGCGGTTGCCGATGGTGGGTGTCTTGTTCTTTGCCTGAATGGCGTTGCTCAGGTCGTCGTTCGGGTCCTGAGCCGAGATGCTGCCGGCGAGCAGGACCAGAAAAAGGGCCGGCAGAAATTTGAGCGAATTGCAGCGAAACATGGGAAGTCCCTTCAAGGAGTCACCGGGGTATGGCGGCGACGGTGATAAGAAAAAGGTGTCGGGATACCTGCATGCCGGCCTGGTTGACGGCCGAAAGACAGCAGGAAACGAAGTCGTCAGACCAGGAAATCCACCGGAGGCGAGCGCGGCGACTTGCCGGTGTGATCAATTTGTGTCGGCAGCTGGGCGGGTTCTGCGATGGCCAATAAGGTCGGACAAACCGGCGGCACGACCAGCACGGCCGGTGTACTCAGCCGCAGAAGCGGCTTCATCAACTGTTGGCAGATGCTGCAGTGCCCCGCATCGTGGGCCGGCAGACCCGACGTCCCCGAGGAAACCTGCAGGCTGTGCGAAACGATGTGAGGCGCATCGTCGACATGCCCGCAGATCCCGCGCTGGTGCACCACACCAACGCCCAGTCGCAGCAGCAGGCCGCCAGCCAGCAAGACGCCGGCAACGATTCGGGTTTGTCTTCGCATACACAGGCCTCATTCCGTTTGGGCGATAATGATAATGTACTTGACAGTGCCGAGTTCTTCGGTCATTTCCCAAAGGGACCATGTAACGCCT
>CAYLNH010000289.1:0-9050 GCA_964384625.1 uncultured Lentisphaerales bacterium | reverse complement strand
TCATTTTGCCAAGCAGCATCAGAAGGGGTAGTTCGTCTTTGTATCATGAGCATTTATGCTCATGTCTGATTTGGTCTGTATCATGAGCATCCCTGCTCATGCGCTGCGGCAGGCACGCACGAGCAGGGATGCTCGTGATACAGGGGGCTTGCATTCGTCTCCACGTTGAGAGTATACTCTGGGAGAGTCCAGAGAGAATCTACAGCATTGGCCGGATGAGGAGGAATGGCATGGAAAGCGCGGTCCTGCAACTGATCGAAGCGATTTTCAAACAGGCGAACGGGGCGAACGCCAAAGAGATTGGGCTCGCCATCGCGCCGGCGCCCGCATCACCGCCGGATTCGCCGCTCGCCGGTCTGGGGATGGAGGAAGGGCAAGTCGTGCTCGATATCTCCTACGATGGCGAAGAGGGGGTGAAGAGTCCGGGGCCGTACGCGCAGGCTGTCATGCACGCGTTGTTCGTGAAGGCCGAGATTAATCCCTGGGAGAAGGGCGCACTATCCGGCACACTGACCGATGCCGCCGGCAACGCGTGGCAGTTGTCGACGAGCGAGGACCAGCAGTCCATGACGCTGGTGCGGGTTCTGGCCAGGAACTAACCCGCGTTACGCCATTTGGCATCAAAGATATGAATAATACGACCGATCTTGAATCTTGTCTTCGCGGTGGGGGTTTGGACGCGAAGAGCCCGCGAAAGCCTGTTTCGCCGACGTATCGAGGAAGGGGCAAACTGTGCTCCTTTCGTGTCAGGTGCGATCTTCAACAAAGCCTGTGAGGTATTCCTTTCATACGAGAGCACATATTCCTTCACTGCTCTCGACGATTTGAAGAAGATACATGACCCAAACCGCTACCAAATGCTTATTGACAACTCTGTGATAAGTTGTAAGTAGTTGTAAAAAAATAGATTAAAGAATATGATGTCGAGCCCCTAGATCAGCTGATCTGCGCGATTCAGAAAACGTTTGGGTAGCTTCCGGAACTTTTTGGGTCAGCTCGTGTCTGAGATGATAAGATGATGAACATGAGCAATACAACGCCGCGGGCCGAGGTGATCCGGATGCTGAAGCAGTGGATCCATGACGGGACGCTGGCTGCCGGCGAACCGTTGCCGGCGGAGCGGGCGTTGGCCGCGCAGTTGGGTGTGCCGCGGACAACTGTTCGCCGGGCAATTGCCGTGCTCGAAAAGGAAGGCGTGGTTTCTCCCTGTCACGGGCGGACCCGCCTGGTCAACGAACAGCGCGGCAGCAGTTCGCTGATGCAGCAGACGATCGTGATTCTTGGCGATGCGTTCACGCCGCACCCGGCACTGGTTGACGGCGGCTACAGCTGTTTTGTCGGTTTTGGAGCACAGGAAGAGATTCAGCGGCGCCGGCATTATGCAATGGTGATTTCTCCGGACCGCCTGGATGACGACACGGTACAATACCTGTCGACCACGGACCTGACGGGCATCCTGGTGCCGGAAGGCACGCATGACCGGTTTTCCAACGCTGTGATCGATTGTTTCAAAAGCGCTCGTGTCCCGGTGGTTGCCGCGGGGGACAGTTCGGCGGCGCAGGGCTTCGATCGGGTGGTCTCGGACCACGACGACGGCGCGCACCAGCTTTGCACGTATTTCATCGAGCAGGGCTGCCGGCGGATCCTGCTCGCGTTGCGCGGGCGCGTCAAGGCCTACTGGACGGAGGCGCGGAAGAACGGGTATCGGCGGGCGATGGCGGATGCCGGTCTCGCGCCGCTGCCGGTGTTGGAGACCGTTCCGTTTGCCGAACCCAAGGGGTTGGATCCGGCGGAGGTGTGCGAGGCATGGGCCCACTACTGGGCCGGCTATCTGTTTCCGTATTTCACCGGCGATACGCCGGTAGACGCGATCATGGTAACCAACGACGGCGACGCCCTGTTCGTGGCGGCCGCGTGCCGGCTGTTGGGCCGGGAACCGAACAAGGACATCCGGATCGGGGGCTACGACAATTTCTGGTTTCATTCGTGGATGCGGCCGTATGAGGACTCGTGTCCGATGGCCAGCGTGGACCGCCGCAACACCGAGCAGGGCGCCGAGATGGTGCGGCTGCTGCTGGAGCGGCGCGCCGGCAAACTGCCGGCGGGGCCGCAGGTGCGGCTGGTGAAACCGCGTCTCGTCCTGGCCGACGAGATGCAGGGGCGCGCCGCCCGCCTGGCGTCGCACCCGCATCCGGGCTGACGTTGTCGTCTGCCGCGGGTCAAACGTCAAACAACACAAACAGCGGAGCGCAAGGACCTCCTTGGGCTTTGATACAGACAGGAGACGAACACCATGAGAACGCTTCAACCCATCCTTCTGAGCCTCCTGCTGCTGGGCGTCCTCGGCAGTTGGGTCTGGGCCCAGGGCAACGGCAAGAGCGGGGAGACCAAACCGGAAGCCGCGGCGTCGGCGAGCACGGACAAGGCTGAGTCAGCCCCGGCTGCCGAGAACGCGGCCGCGCCGGCACAGCCGAAGACGGCGTCCGCGTCGAAGTTCGAGGAATTCATGGACAAGCTCAAAAAGGGCGGCCGCATCATTGTCGTCCTGCTGGTGCTTTCGGTTTCGGGACTGGCGTTTGTCTTTGAACGGGTCTTCCGTCTGCGGAAGAAGATCATTGTGCCCGAGGGCCTGGCGGAACAGGCTGCGGCGCTGTGGGAGCAGAAGGACTTTGCCGCTCTCCGTGAGCTTTGCCGCAAACACAAGAGCGTTCTCGGCATGGTGATCGAGAACATCATCAACCATCGGAACAACAAGATCGAGCGGGTCCAGCGTTTCGCTGAGGAGCTCGGAGAGCGCGAGTTGCGTCTGCACTTGCGCCGCGCCTATCCGCTGGCGGTGGTCGCGACGATCGCACCGTTGCTTGGTCTGCTCGGCACCATCGTCGGCATGATCGGCGCCTTCGACACGGTGGCGGTTGCCGGCTCGATGGGCGACCCCAGTCTGTTGGCGGACGACATCTCGAAGGCTCTGGTCACGACGGCTGCCGGCCTGATCGTCGCCATCCCGGCACTGTGTTTCTACCACTACTTCAAATCGCGCACCAACTACTTCTCCATTGTGCTCGAGTCGCAGGTGAGCGATCTCATCAGCCTGTGGTTCATGGACGGCGCCGACGACGAGGGTGTGGCCGAGACCGCGCCGGCGGACGTGCCGCAGGAGGTGTGAGATGGCCATTCGTCTGGATGACGGCAGCAATGATACGGAAGTGCAGATGGCGCCGTTGATCGACTGTGTCTTTCTTCTGATCATCTTCTTCCTGGTCGCCACGACGATGAAGAAGATCGACAAAGAACTGCCGGTACAGTTGCCGGACTCCGGCGCGGCGATCGAAGTAAGCCGCGAAGACAGTCTGGTGATTATCGGTCTTGATCGCGCCGGCGGCGTCTACTGGGGCGCCGAACCGGTGAGCCACGAAGTGCTGCACCACAAGCTGCGGGAAGTCGCCAACATCAACAAGAACCAGCGCATCCGGATCGACGGCGATCGTCAGACGCCCTTCCAGAGCCTGGTTTACGTGCTTGACCTCTGCCAATTCGAAGGACTCAACCATGTCGGAATCCACACCAGCGCCGACCGTTCAGGCGCGCGTCGGAATAAAGAGAAATAACCGGGACGTCCCGGTCTGGTGGATCGTGTCGATGCTGGTCCACCTGCTGATCTTCGTCCTCCTGGTGCAGTTCACGCCGCTGCGCGAGCTGGTCATCCCCGAACCGCCGGACCCGGCCGACCAGGAGTTCGTCATCAGCGAGGAGCGCTTCGAGGAGATCGCAGAGGACGTGCATGAAGCGCGCCGCCGCGAGCTTCAGGACAAAGTGCAGGAGATCCAGCAACTGCAGCAGGAGCTGAAGGACATCCGCACGGAGGTCAAAGAGGAGCTGACGGATTTCGAGACGCAGGCTGAGCTCGACAAGCTGGAGCAAGCCCTGGAAATCAGCAGCACGGCGCAGCAGCAGGCCGCGGAACAGCAGGAAGCGGCGACGGCAAAACTCGAGGCGGACGAAGCCGAACAGGCCGACCCGGACCGGGCGGCACAGGCGGAAGCAGATGAGAAGCAATTGCGCCGGGCCGCCGCGCAGGCCCAGAGCGAAGCGGTTGCGGCGCAGCGGCAAGCCGAGGCCGCCATGGACCGTGTACTCCAGGAACAGTCGGCGAAGCAACAGAGATTGACCGCGGCCACGGAGACGCGCCAGACGGCGATCGCGGATGCCAGGGCCGCCGTCGACGCCGCGCGCAAGCAGGCGCAGGCGGCGCAGTCCAAGGCACAGGCGGCGCAACAGAAAACAGCTGCCGCCCAGTCTGCTGCCGAGGATGCCCTGAAGAAATCAGACACCGCGACCTCGAAACAACAGCAGACAAGTGCTGCGGCCAGCCAGTCGCAGTCGCAGGCCGCTCAGACGGCGGCGGCAAAGGCGTTGGAGTCGGCGACGACCACCGCGAAAACCGCCGGTTTGAAACGGACGGCAGCGGCGATCAGGAGCGCAGAACAGGCCCAGCAGAAAGCGGCGGCAGCCCAGGCTCGGGCAACGACCGTGCAGCAGCAGGCCGCGGCATCGTCGGATACGGATAAGAGCAAAGCCGAAACGCTGCAGACGAAAGCGAAGGCCGAACAGAAGAAGGCAACGGAACTGCAGGCCCGCGCCAAAGCGACAGCGGGCAAGATCGAGCAGACGCTTCAGAGCGAGGTCAAACGGATTGCCAGAAACGCGGCCGGGAGCGACCGCAAAACCATGGAACAGCTTTCGCGGCAGGAGAAAAAACAGAAAGCGGCGAAGGAGGCGCAGAAAAAGGCGCGGGAGGCGCAGGAAAAGGCGCGGCATGATACGTCCGAAGCCGCGCAGCGGCAGGCCATGGAAGCACAACGCCGGGCGCTGGCCAAACAACACGAAGCTGCCGGCAAGCTGACGGCGAATGCGGCCCAGAAGAAGGCGTTGAAAGAAGCCGCCGCCGCCCAGGAAGAGGCGGTCCGCAAACAGCAGCAGGCGGCCGCGGCGCTGCAGAAACTGGCGTCCACCAAACGGCGTCTGGCCGAGGCGGCGCAGAAGCAGACGGTGGTTCGTCAGCAACAGGCGGAAGCCGCAATGGCGACGGCCGGCAAACAACTCGAGGTCCTCGGCGAGACGACGGCTGCCGGTCGCCAGGAAGAGGCCAGGCAGGCGCAGGCTGCGGCACGTCTGGCCCAGCTGGCGGCACAGGAGCAGGGCACGGCAAAAGCCCAGAAGGCGGCCGCCGAAGCGCAGCAGCAGGCCGCCGCGAAACAACAGCAGGCCAACAAGGAAACGGCGCAGGCCGTCGCCGCGATCAAAAAGGAAATGGCTGAATCGCAGGTTGCCGGCGAAGATGCCGCTGCCGAAGACCTGCAGGAAGCGGAATTCGCCGATCTCTACGAGAAAGCCAAAGCGGGCGAAGAAGAGATTGCCGAGACCTTCCGCGATGTCCGCGCGGCCGAACTGTCCATGATCCAGAACGTCCCTTTCGAGGAAGCGCGCAAGCGCGTGGAAGTCGCGAAACCACCGCGGCCGGAACTGGACGATTCCGAGCTGCAGGGCAAGGCCGAGACCAAGGAGGAGCTGGAGAAACAAAACGCCGTCATGGAGGATGCCTTGAAACAGGTCGACTCCATGCTGGCGCTGGCGCGGAACATGCGCGACAGCGTCACTGCCTATCGCCGCGCCAAAGAAACGGGGATGCAGGTCAGTCTGAGTGAGGATCTGGCGCATAAACGCGCCATGGAAGCCGCCGCCAAAGAGAAAGGCCGGCAACATGACGGCGACCTGACGGCGTTGATGAAAGGCGGAACCGGTGAAGAGGGGCGCGCCAAGACGGATCCGGGCTACGGTCGTGATAGCGACAAAGGCATCGTCGTTGTCGATCGCCGCAAGGTTGTGCCGAAGATCGACAACCGCACGCGCAAGGGGCTGGTCCCCGGCCGCAAGGTCGTGAGGAGCGGTCTCAAGGCGAATTGGCTCTGGGTCGACAGTTGGTACTTCATTGGTCCGTTCGACAACAGCCGGCGGCGCAATCTGAATACCAAGTTCCCGCCGGAATCTGTGATTGACCTTGACGCGCAATATGTCGGCAAGCGTGGGAAGATGGTGAAGTGGCGGTTCTATCAGGCGCACAATCGCTGCATCAAGCCGCCCGGCATTCGGCCGTACGAGATCTACTACGGCTATACGGAGCTCTACTTTGACGAACCGCGCGACCTTTGGTTTGCGGTCGGCAGCGACGACAAATCAAAGATCTGGCTCAACGGTCAGATGGTCTGGGAGAGTCGTCCGGAACACAAAGGCTGGCGGATCAATGAAGGCTACCGCAAAGTTCATTTCAAGAAGGGCGTCAACAGGATCCTCTACCGTCTGGAGAACGGCCACTACGGCGCCGGCATGTCGCTGTTGATCTGCACCAGACCGGGTCAGTAGCGCGGGAACGCTGTTTTTCTGACTCAGTGCAGGACGTCCGAATTGACGACGGTCGAGTGGTAACCGGGCCAGCGGGGAACCTTGTTCGGCTCGGTGACTGGCGGCTGCGTCTGGATCTTGCCATCCTTGACCAGGCCCGGGTGGTATTGGGCCAGGTTCTCCTGCAGATCCGTCCGGAGTTGTTTGAGTTCTTTCGCGTAAGCCGGATCGTCGAGCAGGTTGTGTTGTTCCTTCGGGTCATCGTTCAGATCGAACAGCAGTTCCTCGCCGCCTTTGATGGCGTAGGCGAGTTTGACGCGATTACGCATGACGCCGAAGTAGGTCTGGCCGCAGGACAGGAAGAAAGGGCGGTCCTCGCCGTCGAGGGTAAGGAGGTCCTTGCCGGTCATGCCAGGAGGTCCTTCGACACCGGCGATGTTGCAGATCGTCGGGGTAATGTCGGCCACCTGCGCCATGGTCGTGACGCGTTCGCCGGCCCGCAGTTTGTCTTTGTCCCAGGATGACGCCGGGGCGCGGACAATCATCGGCACATGTGCCGAGCCTTCGAGGAAGGTGCTCTTGGCGCCCATGTGGTGGTCGCCGAGCATTTCGCCGTGGTCCGCGGTGAAGATGATCCAGGTGTTCTCCAGCAGGTTCATCTCGCGCATACGCGCGAACAGCAGGCCCAGTTCGTAGTCGATGTGGGTGATGCAGGCGTAGTAGGCGCGTTTCGCGTCCTGCAGCTGCGACGCAGTCATGCGGTGGCATTGATTCAGACAGTAGGTCGATTCCATGAAGCCCTGCGGCATGTCTGCAACGTCCTTTGACCAGTCGCCGTGGACCGGTGGGGACACGTCGCGATTGACGTAGAGGCTCCAGTAGTTGGCGCAGGGATCCCACGGCGGATGCGGCTTGGTGAAACTGGTCCACATGAAGAACGGCCGCGTGTCGTCGCGCGTTTCCAGAAAATCGATCGACCGCGTCACGGTCCAGTGCGTCAGGCTTTCGGTTTCGTGCACGGTCGAGATGACGGGGGTCATCTCGTTCTCGCCGACGCCGTGTTCTTTTGGGAGGCGTTCCAGGCCGCGGCGGTGGCGGTCGCGGTAGTAGTCCATGGGCAGTTCCATGGTTTCGAAGCCGTAGTTGCAGCGCATGGGCGCGAAGTGCATCTTGCCCTGGGCGCGCGTTTGATAGCCGGCGCGGGTGAGCCGGGCCGGCATTGTTTGTGTAGCGTCGACGTGGTTCTGCATGCCGCCGTTGCCGGTGACGCCGAGGTCATAGCCGTTGCGTCCGGTGAGTACGGTACAGCGCGCGGCCATGCAGATAGGGCAGTCGGTGTAGGCGTTGGCGAAGGAGATTCCTTCGTCGACCAACCAGTCCAGATGCGGCGTGTAAATCTCCTGATTGCCGAGAGCGGCGATCGTATCAAAGCGTTGCTGATCGGTGGTGATCAACAGGATGTTGGGGCGTTCTTCCGGCATGTTTCTCATCCGTGTAAGGGTTGAAATCAGGGCTTCACGGTATGGCCGGGGGCTCGGAGTTCAAGGACGCGTCAAGAATGACACAAGACGGTAACCGGACGGAGCCGGCGCTCCGGGTCGTTGGCGGGGAATGGGAAGCGGATAAGGGCCGGGCGGTTCGCCCATTGCTGCTTGTTCTGTCGGCCATGGCGTTTCGTGCCGCGCAATCGCACAGGCCCGGCTATTCGCCGGCGGCGAAGACATACCGGCCGTCCTGCACGGTGACATCCGGCGGCAGCCGGGTTCGTTCGAAGCAGTCATAGCCTTCGCGAAGGTTCTGCCAGAACTCGAACCACGTACTGTTCTCCTGCGCTTGCATGTTCGCCTCTGTCATGCGGAAGGGGAAGCAGTGAACCCGGAAGAACGGCTGGCCGTGCCGCAGAGCGCCGTCCGCCAGCGCGTAGATCTCTTCGATCTTCTCGTCAGTCATCGCGTAGCAGCCGACGGATACGTTGCTGCCGTGGACCATCAACGCGCTGCCTGTACGGTTGTGCCGGCGGTCGTAGGTATTGGGGTAGCCGAGGTTGAACGAAAGATGAAACCGGCTTTTCGGGTTCATCCGGGACGGTGGGACGTAGTAGAACCCTTCCGGGGCCTGGCGGTCGCCCTCTTTCCGCTTGGGGCCGAGTTCGCCGGAGTATTCTGCAATCGGATAGGTCCGGAACAGTAGAAAGACCTCTTTGCCCTTGACCCAGACTTCCAGTTCGGCCTCGGCCTTGAAGATGCGAATATAGATCGGGGCGCCGTACTCCAGGCCCTTGGCGCGTAGATCCAGGATCAACTGCGGGGCGACGGCGGCAATGGCCCGCCGGGCGCGACGTGACGACGGGACGTCCTGCTCGCTGAACACCGGAACAGGCACCTCGGGTTTTGGCTGATTGGAGCGGCGGGAACAAGCTGACATCAGCAGACAGCAAGACAGCAAGATGGCAACACGCATGGCAATCGAGCACCTCCTTTGATGCCGGCACCTCCCGTGCCGGTGAGGCAATAGAGCAGGGCAGGGTCGCCGCTGCAAATCCGAATTCGCTGTTTCACGGCGGTCTGCGGCCGTCCAGAAGTAATCTTGTTCACAAGAGTACCTGTTTACCGCGCCTCAAACTGAGGCTGTAATTTTTTTCTTCATCAGCG
>CAYLNH010000288.1:0-9056 GCA_964384625.1 uncultured Lentisphaerales bacterium | reverse complement strand
GAACTTCTTCACCAGGCGGATAAACCGCCTGGGGTCGTAGGATCGAGCCAATTGTCGGCAGGAAATGCCTACGGAAGTGACATGCGCCCGGGGGCAGGGCAATTGCAGGTAAAGCCTTCCTGGCAGGGCGCGCTTCCCCCCAAGCCGGGGTTGTCTCGGCCCTCGGCTTCGTTGCTCTTCCCCGCCAACAGCACGCTGTGATCGTCGTTGATGCCCCGCTGCGAACCGGAACTGCTTCCGGCGCAAGACCTCAGACAGCAGTGACCGCAATTTCATGAATCCACTTGCATTGTAGTATAAACGATTATATAATGGATTATATGGAACTTGGACGCAGATCATGAGTGTGACCATCCAGCAACTGGCCGAGTCCCTCGGCGTTTCTTCGTGTACCGTCAGCCGGATCCTTAACGGGCGGTCGGACGACTACCGGCCGGAGACCTGCCGCAAGGTCGTGGAAGGCGCCCGCCGGCTCGGGTATCGCGCCAACCAGTCGGCGCGCGCCATGCGCCGCGGGAAATTCGGTTGCATTACCTTGTTGTCCAGCGATGTGGTCCTCCGCAGCGTCATCGGCGGGCGTCTGCTCGAGAGTATCTGCCGAGCCCTGGACGCCGTCGACAACCACCTGGCTCTGGCCCGATTGCCGGACGACAAACTGTTGAATGACAAGTTCATCTACAGTTTCCTGCAGCGCTGGTATTCGGACGGTTTGCTGGTGAATTACAACGTTCAAGTGCTGCCCGCACTGGAAACGGCGTTGACCGAGAATCAGATCCCGCATGTCTGGATCAACCGCAAACTTGACGCCGACGCGGTCCATCCCGACGATCTGGCTATCGGCCGCCAGGCGGCGGCGCATCTGCTGGCGCGCGGCTACCGCAATCTTGCCGTCTTCAATACGAGCGGCGACCTGCACTACAGCGCCGCGGATCGGCTGACGGGCGCGCGGGACCGGGCTGCGGCAGACGGCGTTACGGTCCGTAATCATACGGTTCCCGGCGGCCCGGACTCGCGTTTGGAGATTGCCGAGGCCTTCCTGGCGGAAGTCGATCCCCCGGCAGGAGTCCTGGCCTACACGCCTTCTTGCGCCTGGGGTCTGTATCGGGCGGCGACGCGCCGGCAACTGCGCGTACCGGAGGATGTGGCGATTATCACCGTTGCGGAAACCGCTCCCCAACGCGAGGATATTCTTCTGTCGTACATCGAACTGCCGAGCGACCAGATCGGCGCCGCAGCCGTCGATCTGCTGCTGCGCAAAATCAAAATGCCGCAGGCACCGCAATCGGCGATTAGTTTTGCGGGCGAACTGAAGCAGGGAATGAGTACATGACAGAACATGCCGATCGACCCGGGACGTTTACGCTGATTGAATTGCTGGTAGTGATTGCGATCATCGCCGTGCTGGCGGCTTTGTTGCTGCCGGCGTTGCAGCAGGCCCGCGAGCAGGCGCGGGCGATCATCTGCCTCGGCCACCTGAAGCAGGTTGGGTTGGCCAACACGATGTACGTTGACGACTATGAGGGAGTCCTGCCGCCGGGCAAGAATTGCGGCCGCGGCGACCTGCTGGATCGCAACCGGCTCGGGCACTATCTCGGCATCGCCAACGGCTTCATCGGCGAAACGCAACACAACGTCTGGCGCATATGGGAAAACGACAAGCCGCCCAAGGCAAAGCCGCCGTGCGATTACTATTGCCCGTCATATCTGCGGGACGTCCGCGCCTACAGCTGGCACGAGACGCAGGGCAGCTGGGGGTTCATGTACCATCCGAAGAGCGGCTGGATCGATCGCACCGGTCCGTTCACAGTGGGCGGTGAAGCGGATTGGCCGGACTATTGGGATTTTATCGGCGGCCCGCGGCGCCTGCATGACTTCGACGCGGCCGGGACCGCTCTGGTTTGCGATGCAGCCGTGTTTAACCGTTACCCCCTGAAATGGGAAGACTTCCGCGATGCCCTGTTTGAAGTCGACAAGCGGCACCTCGGTCTGCGCCATCCGGGGCGGTCCTTCCAGATCGCCTACCTCGACGGCCATGTCGAACGCCGCGATGCCGACTGGGCTGCCGGCCTGACGGAAACGGAATATGACGAGCTCTGCGGCGGCGAACTCCGTTTTCGCGAGAAGATCATCAGATAGTTCTGGAGACCGCCATCATGCACTACCGCTTCATCTGTACCGACATCATTGCTGTCCGAGAACAACGACGGCGCCGGCCACACCGTCAGGTGTGGTCGTTTACGCTGATTGAATTACTGGTGGTCATTGCCATCATTGCCATTCTGGCGGCGTTGCTGCTCCCGGTCCTCAGCCGGGCCCGCGAAATCGCGCGGAATAGCTCTTGCCTGAACAACCTGCGGCAGTTCGGTGTTGCCCATCGGCTGTATGCGGACGACAGCGATGACATTCTGGTAGGCCGGAATTGGATGCCCGGGGCGGGCGCCGGCTGGAGGCATTTGTGGCACAACCTGCCGAGCGTTCAGGGCAATCCGCTGTATGTGAACAACTACTTGACTGCAGAGGCGGTTTATCTTTGCCCCACGTTCAACGTGCGCTGGCAGAGCGTCGGTGTGTATTGCCCGACCGGCCATGACATGGCTGGGGCCGTTGCCAAGGACATTACGCCGGCTTTCTGCTACGCCTACAATCCGGGGATGGACGACAGCAAATACGCCAATTACGCTCCTGAACCGTTCGGCCGTCGGCTGAACCGTATTCCGCAGCCGGAGAAGACGATGCTCATGTCGGAGGAGAACCCGTGGACCGTCCCCGGCTGGAGCAAGTGGCCGTTGAACAACGGCATGATCGGCATTCTCAATGGCGGCGGGTCGGACTGTATCGGGACTTATCATCTGTCCGGCGACATCCGCGGCGGCAAGGGCAACGTGGTCTTCGGTGACGGCCATGTCGAAACCTGCGACCCGGCCAACTCCTTTGCGATCGCCTATCCCGGACGATAGGCCCGAACGACGCGTAATGTTGCGCGCAACAGCGCCATTCGGGCCTGGCCAGGAATGGCACTGCAGCATTTTCGTAAAAGCTGTAGCCGCTGATCGAGCAAAGCCTACTGCAACGCTTTCAGCGTTGAACCGTCTTACCACTCATCCCCGGGGTCGTCTTCGCCAACCCCAGGCTTGAAACCAGCACGCCTTCAGCGTGCGGAGTTCCGGCCACAGAAAAAGCCAAAATGCTGTAATGCAAGCAGGACTGGGATATCGCAGGTTGTTCGCTTTCCGGCCGGCGTGCTGCCGGAAGGCGGAACTTCCGACCGGTCGGGAACCCGAATGTTGCGGACCGGATGCGGGGGGCAGCCCCGCCGCCGCGACGGCCCCAAGGCCTATGGCTGCCGAACAGGCAGCAACGGTGTTTTGCCGCTGAAACTCCAGGGGATCTGCGGCGCGGTGCAGCGCTCCGGGGCATCGCCCTGACGGCCTACAATCGGATGCTGTGGGCGGCCGTGATGTCCGGGTGACGGCGGAAGTCCTCCAGGTCTGCGTCGCCGACCGCGTCGGCGACGCGGATAAGGAACATGTTACGCTTGGAATCGCGGTGATAGGCGAAGGCGAAGTTCTGGATGATGATCCGTTTCCCGTCCAGCAGTGAGGCGATGTTGCTGACGATGCCGATCCGCGGCCGGCAGACGACGACGAGGAAGTTGCCGGCGGGCTCCTCTTCGTAGGTGAAGCCGTCGATCAGGGTGAGTCGCGGGTGCGGTCCCGAGAAAACCACACCCCCCACCGTACAGGTTTGTTTCTGGTGCCGGGTCAAGCTGAATTTGATGGCGCTTTCGTAGTCGGCGAAGCCGGGATCTTCCACATCGACCACGTGGATGCCGCAGGAGTCGGCCCGTTGTTCGGCGTTGACGTAGCTGATGTAGTCGTGGTCAAATCCGAGGAAGCCCTTGAGGAAAGCCAGCCGCAGCAGCCGGCAGTCGTGCTGCGCGATGTCGCCGCGGTACTTCACCTCGATGCGGTCTGGATCGAAGTCGATGTACTGCGCGGCGAAGGTGCCGAGTTTTTCGGCCAGGACGGTGTAGGCCGTCATCAGGTTGCCCTCGAGCACGCGGATCTGCGGCATGTTCACCGGGGCGTCGACGATGTCGCCGCGCAGGGCCTTGGGCACTTGGTCGGCGATGGTTTCGGCGATGCGGATCTGTGCCTCGCGGGTGGACGCCCCGATATGCGGGCTCATGACCACGCGATCGTGGTCGGCAAAGGGATTGTCGGTCATCGGTTCGCGCGACCACGTATCGATCCCGGCACAGGCCACGTGGCCGGCGTCAAGCGCGTGGAGCAGGGCCGGCTCGTCGACGATGCCGCCGCGGGCAGCATTGATGATGATCACGCCGGGGCGCATGGCCGCGATTTCGGCGGCGCCGATCATGCCGGTGGTTTCTTCGTTCTTCGGCGTATGCACTGAGACCACGTCGCTTTCAGCCAGCAGGGTCTGGAGGTCGACCTTTTCGACCCGGTGCCGTTCGAACTCGGCGTCGGCGATGTACGGGTCGCAGGCGATCACGCGCATATCGAATCCGAGGCCGAAGCGTGCCATGCGGTGCCCCACATGGCCGAGCCCGAGAATGCCGAGGGTTTTGCCAAGTAGCTCAGTACCTTGAAACCGGTGCCGGTCCCAGCCGCCGTGGTCCATCGCCTGATGCGCCCGCGGCACATGCCGCGCCGCCGCCAGCAGCAGGGCCATGGCCAGTTCCGCCGCGGAGTTCGTGTTCTTCCCCGGCGTGTTCATCACCAGGATGCCCTTCTCCGTGGCATGCGCCACATCGATATTGGCGATGCCGACGGCGGCCCGCGCGACGACCTTGAGTTGCGTCGCGCGATCAATCAGCTCGGCGGTGATCGGCGTCTCGGAGCGCGTCACAATGCAGTGATAGTTGTCAATGCACCCCAGGATCTCCTCATACTCGAGATCCGGTCGGTAGTCCACCTGGATATCGCCTTCAGCGCGCAGGCGGTCGATGCCGACCTGCGCCAGTTTGCCGGTAATCAGAATATTGTACATCAGAGAATGCGTCAGTCTTGTTGGAATTGGAGTTGCCGGTCAGCTTCTTCCCCGGCGGCAACGTGGAGTCGCCGGCCGTGGAGACGGCCAACATATCGCGCCCGTCGCAGAATGCCATCCCCACGGGGCGAACGGCGGAAGTGCGCGCCGTGACCGGAGGGGCGTTTTTCCGGCTTTCCAGCGCCGCTGGAACACTGCCTGGTCTGCTGTCCGGATGCCGTCCCCATGTTCTCCCCGCGCCCGGCGTCAGCGGCGGGCGATCAAGACGACGACCACGCCGGCTTTCGTTTTGAAGGCGCCCGGCTTGACCCAGGCATTCTTGTAGAGCTGATCGACCGTCAACACCAGTTTGGCTTTGCCGCGCGGTTCGAGGACGCCGATCGGCAGATCCGGCGGCATATCCTCACTGAACGGCGAGGAGACTACCGGCGTACCTTCCTGGTAATCGAGGTCGCGGGGCAGGTGCTTGAGCAGGCAATACGGCTGGCTCTTCCAGCGTTCCTCACCTTCGCCCATCAGGACGCCGAAGGCCGGCAGGCCGACCAGCCGCGCCGGCACTTTGCAGTTGGGATCGCTGATCGTGATGACCAGGGCCGATTCCTCCGACGCTTCGAGAACCCGGCCGAGCAGCCATTTGCCGGCGAGCACAGCCTGTCCCGGCCGGATGCCCGCCTTGCTGCCGCGACTGATTCGCAGCCGCCGGCCGCCGGCGGCGGGGTCCCGGGTGACGACGCGACAGGCGACGTAGTCGTAGTCGGTGCGTTCGGGCAATTTGAGCAGGCCGCGCAGGTCCTCGTTTTCGCGGGCGAGGGCGGCGGCCCGCAGGTCGGCGCCGCGGTGTTCCTGCAGTTCCGCGCGGAGTTCAGCCACTTCGCTGACCAGTTCGGCTTTGCTCCTGCCGGCCAGTGCCTGTTTCTCCGGGTCGCCGGCGAAGGCATCCGCGTGCTCGTGAAACGGTGACAGAAAGTCACTGACCAGCCGCCGGCCGAACGTGGTAAAACGCCACAGCCCGAGAAAAACCAGGCCGGCCACAATCAGGCCGAACGCAAGTACTCTGGCACCGGGGGTACGCATGGGAATACGGCCGGGAACGGCCGCTTCAGGTTGCCTCCTTTTGTCCGACTTTCGCGCTCACACCAGTTGACACTGCCCCGGGGTGGACGTAGTTTTGAGCGTAGCGGACACTCCTGAGGTGAACCTAACGTCGACCCTCCGGAAAACCAAGTAAATCGCTGAAATTTCGCCGCAACCTTCGAGGCTGTAGCCAGATGCCGGGATCCGATACGACCCAGATCGGCCTTCGCGCCAGACAATACAGTGTGCTGGTCGTGGATGACGACACAGGGATAAGAAAGCTGCTGCGTCGCCTCCTTGAGCGCCAGAAGTTCACCGTCGAAGAGGCCGCGGACGGTATGGATGCGTTGGAGAAGGTCAAGGAACAGGAGTTCAACGCGGTGATCACCGATGTGATGATGCCGCGGCTGTCCGGCATCCAGTTGCTCACCAAACTGCGCAAGGCCTACCCGTTGGTCCCCGTCATCATCATCACCGGCAAGCCCGCCATCGAGGCCGCCGTCGAATGTATGAAGAACGGCGCTTACGACTACATTTCCAAGCCCTTCGACTTCTCGCAGATCAAGAAGACGATTCAGAACGCGTTGTCGGAACATCAGCGACTCAAAGACCAGAACGAGTCGAGCGACTCCACCACGATCTTCAACTTGACCAACCGCCGGTTCTTCGGGGAGTACAAAATCCTCCAGGTCCTGGGCGAGGGCAATATCGGCATTGTCTTCATGGCGCAGAAACGCGATGACCCCCAACATCGGCGTTTCGCCTTGAAAATCCTCAAACCAACGCTGATTACACAGATCCACACCGACAAGTCGCTGGAACGCTTCCTCAAAGAAGCAGAAGCCATTGCCGCCGTGCGCCACAAGAATGTGGTGGAGATGTATGACTACGGTCTGACCGATGAAGAAAACGTGCCGTACATGGTGATGGAATACATCCGCGGCAAATCGCTGGACTATTACATCGTCAATCACGCGAAGCTGGACCTGCGCCAGAAACTCAAGATTGTTGCGGAAATCGCCGATGCCCTCAGCGCCATTCACGGCGAAGGAATCTGCCATCGCGATATCAAGCCGCACAACATCATCATCGACCGCAAACTCAATGCCAAGGTCACCGACTTCGGCATTGCCAAGATGCCCGATTCCGACCTGACCATGACCTACGAGTTGATCGGGTCGCCGGCCTACCTGTCGCCGGAAGGCTTTACGTCGTCCCGGGTAGACCACCGGGCGGACATCTTCTCGCTTGGCGTGCTCACGTACGAACTGCTGCTCGGCCGCAAACCGTTTATTGCCGACAGCATCTCCCGGTACGCCCATCTGATCCAGTACGAACTGCCGGAAGAGCCCGGCAAGCTCGACCCGGACTTCCCGCCGAACATCCAGAACATTCTCGGCCGGATGCTGAAGAAGAGTCCGGACGATCGGTACCAGGATGCCGGCGAGATCCGCGATGCGTTCGCCGAAATCTGTGCTCGGGATGACATCTTCAACGTCTCCCGGGAAGTGGTCATCGACACCACCGACTGGCGCTAGCGGCGAGTCCGGGGGCGCCGGAGGAGGTGACGGTTCAGGGCAGGGATCCGTTCGTCAGCGAGTGATTCTTGTGCATCGGGGGATGGACGTTGCCGGCTGTGGAAAAAGCGTTCGGCGCGACAGGAACTACTCGTCTTCGTCGCCGGCTTCGGTGTCTTCGTCCTGCACCTTGGGGATCGTTTCCTGCGCGTCATTGGCCAGGATGGTGCGTTCCTCCCCCTCGGGGGCCGTGTCTTCCAGGAAGCCCTTCAGCTCACCGAAACTCATGCCGATTACCGACACGGCGTTCTTCTTGCCCTTGACCATGATCTCCTGTTCACGGTCTTCCCATAGCGACTGCGGCAGCAGGTTGTAGGCGCTCTGGCTGATCACCACGTCCTGCTTGAGCTCCTTGGTCGCGGTCTCGAGCCGGAAGGCCAGATTGACCGTGTCACCCATCGCAGTGGCTTCGTGGCCGATGCCCAGAGCCGCAATGCCCGTGTTGATGCCGACGCCGATCTTGAGTTCCTCGTTGATTGCCGGGTTCTCCTCGCCCAACTGATGCGTCAGCTCATGGATCGCGTGGGCTGCTTTGAGACAATTGCGGACCATCATCTCGGCGCTGTTCTGGGTGTCCCACAATGCCATGACGCAGTCCCCGATGAACTTGTCGACATTGCCGTAGTTTTCCTCGATAAGATTCTGGACCTCGTAGAACCACTTGCTCATGAGCTTCGACAGAACCTTGATCTCCGTGCGCTCCGACAGCCCCGAGTAGTCGCGGATATCGGCGACGAGAATCGTGACCGACCGGATATCCGAACGGACAAAACTGATGGTCTCGCCGAGGTCCGTCTCCTCGGGGTCGACGATGGTGTCCTCTTCCGAGGTGTCCTGGATGAAGCAGACAATGGTCTCGCCGACGGATACTTTGTCGCCGTTGCGCATCAGGGTCGGAGTGCTGATGCGCTGGTTGTTGATATAGCAGCCGTTGCGGCTGCCGGCGTCCATCAGGTAGTACTGGTCATGGCCGACCCGCCGGATCACGGCGTGGTTGCGGGAGGCCATGGCATCCTGGATTTGGATGGTATTTGACTTGTCACGGCCGATGGTCTCCACGCTGCCCATTGGGATTCGCGTTGGTTTCCCATCGATCAGGATTTCGAGAAATGCGGCCATGCACGAACCCGGTTATGTTTCGCAGAGTTCGGGGCTTACAAATAGGGCTTCAGTAAGCATCCCGTGACCTTAGTAAACTAGTCCGCGGAAGCTGAATTGCCAAGTGGTCCCATTCTTTTTTTACTGCTCGGATACCGAAGCATTCCGGCCGCTGCCGCCGCTGTTCTATCAGCCGCTTAAACCTGCGTCGCCGGCGGGAAGACTTCCGCCGGATTTATCTAGATGGGCTCGGCGTAAGTTTTCCAGCCAGGGACGGAGGCCAGGCGCCGGTCC
>CAYLNH010000287.1:0-9150 GCA_964384625.1 uncultured Lentisphaerales bacterium | reverse complement strand
ATGGAACTACAAAATCGCCGCTAATTGTTCATGTTAATTTCGGACGAGCTCTTACCTGAGAATAATGCGGCCGCGCGGGCGGACGGGGATGCCGCCGGGGGGAGACGGCTTCGATTCAGACTTCGGTTTTGGCGTCAACGCCACGACGACCTTCTTGGCCCGTTCGCGAATCTCCGGGTCCCTACTGGCATCTGCGACGCTCTTCATGGTCGACAGTACGACTTCTTTCGCCTGCTTGTCGAGGGCTTTGTCTTTGCCGTTGCCCTTGCCGATGGCAATCAACCTTGCAGTGGCCGCCCGGCGCACCTTGAAGTCTTCGTCGCCCAACTTCTTCGAAAGGGTAAGGACCTCCTTCTTCAGCTTGCCAAGGGGGTCCTGGTCTTCCGATTCACTGCCGATCAGACGCAAAGCACCAAGCCAAAGTCCAGTGCCGACGGCGCTGCGGCTGATCGTGTTCAGGAATTCCCTGCGATTGGGATAGCCGGGCGATGGCGCCTGTGATTGTGATTTGGGTTTCATCTACCTACCAGCCGCGGACCCGGATCTTGCCTTTGACCATCGGCGGCGATGGCGGTGGGCTGGGTTTTGGGGTCAGGGCGATGATGATATTCCTGGCGCGTTGCGCGACTTCCGGATCTTTGCGGGCTTTGTACTTCTCCATTTGTGCCAACACCAACTTCCTTACCCTGGCATCCGCCGCTTCATCCTTGCCCCGGCCTCGGCCCAATTGGATCAACTCCCGGGTGGCATTCCGGCGTTGCTTGAAATCATCACTGCCCAATGCCTCCGCCAGGAGGGCAATCTTCTTCTTCAGCCTGGTATCCGAGTCGTCCTTCTTGTCCGCTTCGGACGCCGTCTCGTCCGCCTCGGTCGCCTTGTCGCCCGCCGAAACGGCAGGCCACAGCGACACGGCCAGGGCGCCGACGCCGATCGCTTTCAGGAAGCTGCGACGATCGGGATAGCCGGTTGCAGTCGATTTCGCGATGGGTTTCGGTCTTGTCATGACTTGGCTCCGCTGGACACCTGCACTACCGGCACATCCAGATGTCGGCAATATACCATCTTCTGTGTTGTTTTTCGAAGTCAATATGGATATGCCCAAGTTCACTGAAATGGCCACCGAGTTTGAAGGTCATCCCCTCCTCCGGGAATTCGGTCTCGGCGTATAGCTGAGCCAGCGGCGTCTTCTCGTGGCGACGCTTGAGGACGCCAAAGACCGTCTGCGTCCGCGGAAACAGAGGTCGCCCGCCCCGCCGCCCGATGCAGGCGCCGGCGAGATCCTTGAATCTGTCGTCCTGGAGGCAGGCAACCAGGAATTCCACGGCCTCCTCGAGTTTCTCAAAGCCGGGATGCTGCTTTTTCGGCGGCCGGCGGGCTGCCAAGCCCGATTCACCGGCAAATCCAGCCAGAGTGCCGAGAATCAGGGCGGCGGCAAGCAAGTTCTTCATGGTTCGCTTCCCTGTTGTTGTTTCCGGTCACATCAAGACGGATTCATTGTACATGACGTCTCGACGCGGGAGTTCTTAGGGCATGCATTCACAGTTGCGCGGACGCTTGATTGGCCCTTGCCGCAAGCCGCCGCCGAATCCGGCGGGATTCCCCGATTCCCCGGCTCCCCTTGCAATCACAGCGGTCCTCGGCTATACTATGGAATTAACGTTAATACTGAGCCTGCGGCGGCGGGCAAGGGCAGGTGAGAAATGTGGCATCGAGAGCGGTTTACCCTGATTGAGCTGCTGGTCGCAGTGGCGATCATCGCAATTCTGGCGGCGTTGCTCTTCCCGGCATTGACGCGGGCCCGGGAAGCTGCGCGGCGCGCGGTCTGTACGAGCAATCTGCGCCAGGTGGGGTTGGCTTCCATGAACTTCGCCGACGACAACGACGGCATGTTTCCGCGCGGCAGCATGCCGGCCTGCTGGTGGTGGATGCACAATGCCTGGATCACGAACATCACACCGGACTACGATCTTTCGACGCGGACGGACAACAACGGCAACGCCTGGCCGCCCCGCGGCGAGTTCGAAGCCAACCCGGACGGCGACCCGGAATGGCGCTACAGCGGCACGTCGCGGACGACCTACGAGGAATACGGAGTGACGCATGAGGTATTCGCCTGTCCAAGCAGCGACCACCCGGTGGAGCGCATTGATGAGCCAAATCGGGAGTTGCGGCCGAACTACGTGATGCTGTCCGGCCTGGACCCGGCGGCGGCATGGGACGGTCCGGGCGGCAAAGGCAAGGCGACGACGGCCAACTGGGACGGCGTCAACGTCGCCTACCCGGCGATTCGGGTGAATCAGGACGGCTTGACGGAGCGGGTGATCGCGGCGGACAAGGTGGGGACAACGTGGACGAATCCCCCGCACGCGGCCGGTTGGGCCGGCTGGCGCACCAACCATCCGCAACACAATCGGGCTGATCCCCTGTTCCAGGCGATGATTTTTGGCGACGGTCATGTCGGCACCCTGACCGCCGGCGACTATGACGTTTCGGTCATGAGCCTGACGACGCCGTCGTTCAAACTGCACAGCAGCGGCGACGCCCCGCGGTTCTGGTGGGGAATGCCGTAGGTGCATCTGCCGCGAAAGAGTCTTCCGGCGATGTCCGATCTCCGGGATCTCGCGGATTCTGCTCCTCGGTCCGAGACAGACCCCTGTTGATTTGTCTGATGGGTGAATACGCTGTTTAGAGTCTGGTCCCGGCCACCTCCTTCTCCCTCGGGCTCAGCGGCTTTGCGAGCGTGCTCGCAAAGCCGCTGAGCCCGGGGGATTGAGGTGATTGCAAACGTGTTGTCTTACCACGACTCATTCCCCCGCGGCACAAGGCCGCGGGCGTCTCCAGAAGGCTTTTCGCGGACCGTGTAACTACACCAAGCGCGAAAAGCCCCCGGCTGTGCCGGCTGAACTGAAGGGGGTGCAGATACTCCCCAAGCTGAGCTTGGGGCTTCTTCTCAGAAAGCAGACACACAATCCACACCCTTTTCACAGCAGGTGCAGCTACACCTTCCCACGATTCTTCGGGACTGCTGGAGGCTGGTGAAAGGTGGACAGACATGGGCCTGATAGTACGGTAGCAACGGACACAACCATGGAGAACCACTATGCAGAATTTCGAGTACTACAATCCCACCCGCATTGTCTTCGGTCGTAATACAATCGCCGAGATCGACCGCTTGGTCCCCGGTAACGCCAAGGTCATGATGGTCTACGGCGGAGGCTCGATCAAGCGCAACGGGGTCTACGAACAAGTCATCGAAGCCCTTGGCGAGCGCAGCGTCACGGAGTTCGGCGGCATCCCGCCAAACCCGACCTACGAGAAGTGCATGGAAGCTGTGAAGATCGTCCGCGAAACCGGCATCGACTTCCTGCTGGCCGTTGGCGGGGGGTCCACATTGGACGGCACGAAATTCATCGCGGCCGCCGTGCCGTACAAGGGTGAGGATCCGTGGGATTTCCTGGCGCAGCGCGGCGTCATCATGCCGGAATCGGCGCTGCCGTTGGGCACGGTGTTGACGCTGCCGGCAACCGGCTCGGAGATGAACCCGATTTCCGTGATCACGCGTGAGGAACGCAACGACAAGCTCGCCTTCGTCAGCGAACTGGTGCAGCCGCAGTTCTCGATCCTCGATCCGGAGGTGACGTTTTCCCTGCCGGAAAACCAGGTGCGCAACGGTGTCGTCGACGCCTTTGTCCATGTAATGGAACAGTACATGACCTATCCGGCCGACGCCCCGCTGCAGGACCGTCAGGCCGAAGCCGTGCTGAAGACGCTGCTGGAGGAGGGGCCGAAGACATTGGCCGATATGCAGGACTATGACTCCCGGGCAAATTTCATGTGGTGCGCCACCTACGCCTTGAACCGTTCGCTGGGCTGCGGCGTACCGCAGGACTGGGCCACCCACATGACCGGCCACGAACTGACCGCGTTCTACGGCGTGGCGCACGCGGAGTCGCTGGCGATTGTCCTGCCGTTGATGTGGCGATTCCAGAAAGACAGGAAACAAGCCAAGTTGGCCCAGTTCGCTCGGCGGGTTCTCGAAGTCGACGAAGCCGACGACAGCAAAGCGGCAGAGCTGGCTATCGAACAGACCGTCACGTTCTTTCACAGTCTGGGCATGCCGACGACGATGGCGCACTACGACATTCCGGTGGAGGAAGCGGCAAGCAAGATCGAGCAGCGCTTTACGGCTCGCGACGTCGTCTGGGGCGAACACAAAGACTTGACGCCGGCGAAGATTGCCGCACTGCTGCGCACCGGGAAGTAGCCTCCCCGGGACGCCGTCGATCTCACCCGGTGAAGCTCCACCCGCCGCGAAAGGGGCTGGCGGCGAAATCCGGCCGCAAACGTCCGGGGATCGTCGCGTACTATTCCGAGAAAGGTGCGGGATCGTGTTTCTGCTCTCCGAGAAGAAGCCCCAAGCTGAGCTTGGGGAGTTTTTAGAGCATTTCAAGTCTTTCTGCAGCCGCCACTCCTCACGCTGAAGGCGTGACAGTCTTGAGCCTGGGGTTGGCGAAGCCTACCCCAGGATACACGGCGATAGGCATCAACGCTGAAGGCGTTGCAGTCGGCTTAGCTGGATTCGCGGCCACAGCTCTTATGGGAATGCTCTACCCCCATTCCGTTCAACCGGCACGCCGGAAACCCCGCCTTGGCGGCGGAGTCGGGGCAAAGGCGAGACGGAAAGGGGGCTTTTCGCGGCGGGTGCAGCTAACGACGCGGGCGCAGCGGGCGCAATCCCTCCGCCGCCCGCGCCCGGTTGACGCGCCCGAGCAACTTGCCGTCGCGCGTGATTACCTTGTTCAACTGTCCCGTTGAAATGCCCAGGGCCTGGGCGGCTTCACTCACCCGGTACTGATTCTGCGCCAGTGCGTCCAGGATCACGCCGACCAGCTTCGGGTATATCGGGTTCTTGCGGCTGAGCTGCCACTGCCCCAGCCACTGCGGCGGCTCGACACTGCGCACCTCCAAGGCGATCGCCCGTCGCAGACGACGCAGCGCCTGTTTGCGGTTCTCGTGTTGCGAACGGCTTTCGTCCGCCTCAGCGGTGATCCCGGGGTTCTCGAGGAGGGTCAGACGGACCGCGGTATCATTGCGGTTCCGGTGCTGCCCGCCGGGGCCCGTCGAGCGGAAGCAGTCGGTGCGGCAAAGCTGCAGGAGGGCCTCATCCTCGAGGTCGAGTAGCTGGTCTCTGGTCATCAGGGCCGTCGCACCCGTTCGCCGGGGAGTTCTTTGATCTTCTTCACCTCGACCAGCGGCCGCGGCCAGCCGCGGATCCAGTGCTGTTCGCCGGTGATCGTGACCCGGTGCCACTCCCACTTGTCCAGGTTGGCAAACCCATTGCCGATGTAGAAGAGCGGATAGAAGGTGTTGTTGATCTGCGAGGCCAACGCATAGTTCCACGGGCGCTTGCGATTGGGGTTGAGCTTCACGATCACGCCGCTGCGGGTCACTGTCTTCGCCATTCCCACCGTCGTCACCTCCGTGCCCTTCGGTTCCCCCTCCAGCTCGTCAATCTTATACTCCTTCGGCGGCACCATCGGCAGGCTCTTGGGCAGGCGGCCCTTCAGCGGCTTGACGATCTTGACCAGCTCGGCATCCTTGTCCGGATCCCCGACGGCCCCGGTCTTGTCCACGGGCGTGACCCGGGCGATCTCCTGCTGGCGCAACAAAGCGTATTTCTCGGGCAGCTCGACATAGTCGCCGTGGACCCAGACCAGACCGGTCGCCGGCGCCTTGATCTCCGTCCATTTGTTGTGCTTGGTTCGGATGATCTGGACGGTATCGCCCCGCTTCAGACTGGCGTAGGCAGTGAACACGTCCGACGGCCCCAGACGTACGTCCACCTTCTCAGCGCTGACCGTTGTGCCTTTAAGCGCGGCAGACGGGATCCAGGCCCTGGAATTGGCCGGCGGACGGATTCCCAGCCACACGCTCTTGTATTTGATGACGCTCACTTTCGCGCCCTTCGCCAGCTTGCAGACCACGCTGGAGTTGCGCTTGGGAGCGTTGCGGACGTTTAGCAGATTCCCAGTCACTGTACCGACGATGTCTTCGGCGCCGACGACAAGGGTGAAAAGTGCCAGAGCAATCCCAAGGATCTGTTTCATCGCGTATTCCGTATTCCAGCGTTGACGTTTGGCTCTAAACATATCAAATGGCGATTGAATGTAAACGGAAAGTCCGGGTTTTTGCGGGCCTGGTTTGAGGAATTCTCCTGCTTGCCGCGTTTGCGTTGATCGCCGCGCCTGCCTGGTTGAGAACCCGAATGATTCCCGACGGAGCATCAACTGATTTCGCCGCACGCGCTTACCGGGTGAAGATCAGCATGGAGACGGCGGCGAACCGGCGCCCCCGGCCGGCCGCCGGTTTGTGGGCGGCAAGCGCCTGGGCCGCGCCGGGACCTTTGTAGGTCTTGTTCTGGGCTTCGCCGTACCAGAAGATGTCCAGCTTCAGGTAGACGCCCGCGTTCTCACCCAGAACCGTGGTGAAGGCCCCGCTCTGGCCGCTGGTGCGCAGGTCGTCATGCCAGCTCTGCAGGAACTGGATGAAATGCCGGCGGAGTTGCTCGGCGGCGCTTTCGATCCCCGCGGCCCGACTCATGCCGGTGATGTCCAGGACCAGCGTCCGATGGCAGTCGATGCCGTAGTAGCGGGCACCGCCGTCGGCGCCGTCGGCCATCAGTCGGGCGCCGGCGGGCAGGGGGATGTCCTGCAGGCGGCGCCAGCGTTCCTCGACCTGCTTCATCTCGGCTTCGCGCGAGAAGGTGTTGCGATAGAGAAGGAACAGGGCGACGGCGATCATACCCAACACGCCGACCATCGCAAGCTTGATGATGACGCGTTTATCCGTCGGCATGAAGAACAGACGTTTCGGTTAGGGCTTGTAGAGAAATAAAGTTTACAGTTGGCTTGAGTTATCTCGGATAAGGCCAAGGCGTGACTGACGAAGATAATGAATTATCTGAGGAGGGAAAAACGTAGGCATTGTTCGAGAGAACCAAGAGCCTCCGGCGGTCAACTGTAAAGGTTATTTTGATGCAACCCCTTAGAGAAGACCCGGGAGATTGAGGCCGCCGGTGATGCCGGACATGCGTTCTTCCATTTCGGCCCGGACTTTGTCCAGGGCGCCGTTGACCGCGACGACCAGACAGTCTTCCAGCATCTCCTTGTCGTCGGCGTTGACCAGATCCGGTTCCACCTTGATGGACTTGATCGAGTTGTTGCCGTAGGCGACGACCTCGACGCCGTTCCCGGAAAAGACGATTTCCTGTTCGGCCAGGTCGTCCTGGGCCTGCTGCATATCCTGCTGCATCTGCTGGGCTTTCTTCAGCATCTTCTGAATATTCGACATCGGTGGGTCTCCTGCGTTGATGGCGCTGTGATTCAGCCGCGCACGTCGATCACCTGACCGTGAAACACATCGCAGATGCGCCGCACGAAGGGATCTCGGGTCACGTCGTTATATACTTTGCTGCTCGCCTCCAGCCGGCGTTCCGCCTGGGCCGGCGGCTGCGATTCCGACGCGGGCTGGGCCGGATTGGTTGATTGTGGCGTGGCCGGCTTTGCCGCCGGGGCGGCGGCCGGTTGCGGGGCCGGTGCTGCCGCCGGCGTCTGGGGCTGGGATGCGGCGGCCGGGCCGGGCGCCGTCTCAGCTGCCGGCGCCGGCCGGGGTGCCGGGGGGTCGGCGGGCCCCGGGAGATCCTTCAGTTGCCGCAACTGCGTCAACAGGTCGTCAACCCGCATGGCGTGCGCGTCCCGCATGACCTTGAGCAGCGTGACTTCCACAAATACCCGCTTGTTCAGGCAGTGGCGGATCTCGTCGCTGTAGCGGAGCATCCCTTCGGCCAGACGCTGCGTCAGGGCGGGCGGGTGGTCGGCGCCGAGGACTTGGAGCTCCTCGAGTTCGCCGGGGCCGAGCTCGAGCACGGTCTCGGGGACTTCGGCGACCTGGTGGATCATCAGATTGCGCAAGCCCTGCAACAGGTCGGCATAGAGTCGTTCCAGGTCGCGGCCCTGATCGGCCAGGTGGTGCACCGCGGCCACCACGGTCGCCGCGTCATTCGTCAACAATCCTGTCTGAAGCTGGATGAGCTCATCGTGCGACGCCAGACCGAAGACATCGATGACGTCGCTTTCATGAATCCGGCTGGCCTCGTCCATGCCGCCGCAGAACGCGATCATCTGGTCGAAGGCCGATTGCGCGTCGCGCATGCCGCCTTCGGCGGCGCGGGCGATGATCGCCAAAGCATCGTCGTCGATGAAGATCTTCTCTTCATCGGCAATCTGACGCAAACGCTGCACGATCACCGGCACCGGGATGCGCTTCAGGTCGAAGCGCTGCGTGCGGGACAGGATGGTGGCCAGAACCTTGTGGGCCTCGGTCGTGGCAAACAGGAACTTGACGTGGTCCGGCGGCTCCTCGAGTGTCTTCAGCAACGCATTCCACGCCTGCGTCGTCAGCATGTGGACTTCGTCGATGATGTAAATCTTGTGGCTGCGGCCGTTGGTCGGCGAGTACTGGACGTTCTCGCAGAGCTCGCGGATGTCCTCCACTTTGTTGTAGGAGGCCCCGTCGATCTCGATCACATCCAGACAGTTCCCGGCAGCGATCTCGGTGCAGCTCGAACATTTGCAGCAGGGCTCAATGCCGTTCTCGTCCTGAACCGGGGCTTCGCAGTTCAGCGCCTTCGCAAAGATGCGGGCGCTGGTGGTCTTGCCGATCCCGCGGGGGCCGACAAAGAGGTAGGCGTGACCGACCCGGCCGGACGTGATCGCATTCTGGAGCGTGCGGGTGATGTGCTCCTGCCCCAGCACTTCCGAGAATCTCTGTGGGCGCCATTTCCGCGCCAGTACCTGATAAGACATCCGTCAGCCTCGACTGCAACCCGACATGAGCTGATTCAAACTAAGGGAAACGCCGAGGCTACCGGCCGGCAGGAAAATCTACGGCGCAAGGCTCCTAAGCTTAGAGCTGCTTGCTTCCGCACCTGACTCGGTTCACCAGTCGCCTTCGCATAGGACCCGACGACCGATAACCATCGGCAAAGGCTATTATGCCGTGCTCCAGGAACAAGTCAAGGTCGTCGACGATTCTATCGTAAGCCCTCGATTACTGCCCTTCGCGGTCCGCATAGAGATCCCGCACCCTCTT
>CAYLNH010000286.1:0-9172 GCA_964384625.1 uncultured Lentisphaerales bacterium | reverse complement strand
AGTACCGCAGGTTCCCAACCTCTTGAGAGTCGGGACGGGATGCCGAGGAAGGCAGTAATCGAGGGCTTACAAGGCGGGCGCAGTACGTCTTGAAACCCCGGGGGACGTCGCGTACCTTACGGTTTTCGTGACGCGGTTGGTATCAGCCAGCAGACGACTTGGGACGGCTGGATGTTGTCGCCGGGTCGATGTGTGAAAGGGGTCCCATGGCGGAATTGATCAAGTGTCAGCGGGACGGCCGCATTCTGGTCGCGGTCGAAAGTACTCCGGGATTCCCCGCGGCGGCACTGGCCAGGCGCAAACTCGGAGCGACCGCGGTGCAGGTGGTCCCGGCCGAACTCCTGGAGCAGTATACGGGGGAAGGCGATCTCGTGATCGCCGTTCGCCGCGGCAGTCACGTGGCGCAAACCGTGGTCAAACTGCTGGATCGCAAGCTGCCGGCACTGCCGCCGAGCGGCTATCACATCGAAACCGTGGACTACAGCCGGGGAACGGCGTTGCTCGTGCTCGGCGGCGACCTGTTCGGCATGCTCGCCGGCCTGTCCGACGCGCTTCTGTGGAGCAGTCTGACCAGCCGGGGGCTGTCCTGTCGCGGCGGCACGAAGACCGAGAAACCCGCGTTCGGCATCCGTTATTACTGGACCTGGGATCACTCGACCAACTGGGTTTTGGATGATCCCGGCAATCAGGTGTCCGGCTGTCAGAACCTGTATCTGAAGCAGCCGGAGACGTTCCTGGCCGACTACCGCGCCTTGATCGATCACTGTGTCGACATGCGGTTCAACGGCCTGGTTGTCTGGGGCTTCCTGCGCGATTCGCACGGCGGCGAGGATTATGCCTGGGAGATCGCCAGGTACGCCGCCGACCGCGGGGTCCGGCTGCTGCCGGGCGTCGGCGTTACCGGCCAGGGCGGCGTGTACTATCAGGGCGATCACCCGTGCAATCTCGAGACCTACCTGCGGCGGAACCCGGAACGCGGCAATACCGACGCGGACGGCCGGATGAGTCGTAAAGAACTGTCGCCGCACTTCGCGCAGAACCGCAAGTGGATCTCCAGTTCGCTGGAATGGCTCTACCGCAACTTCCCCGTCGGCGGCGCCAATCTCGAAAACAACGATTTTATGATTGATCACTCCCCTCTGGGCAAACGCCGGCGACGGAAGATCAAAAGTGATGAGCCCGACCAGTTCAAAGAACAATACGCGGCATACGTCACCGCCCTCGAAACCGCGCTGGAATTGGATCCGGACGGTTGGCATACCTACGCCACCTACTGCGGTTTCGGCGCCGGCGAGGAGATCTCTGTGGCCGGGCCGAACGTCGGCAAGACACCGTATTTCGCCGCCAACCTGCCCGCCGGCAGCATCGCGCAATGGACCTTGACCGGCATGCTGACCGGCAGCCCGCCGGCATTGCGGGACTGGCTCGAGACCGGCACACCCCGGAAGCTCTATCGCAACCGCAACTGGCCCAAAAAACTGCAGCCGCCCACCGAACGCTCCGTCGGCTATATCCACCAGGGCAGCCAGTGGCACGAATCACTGCGGCGCACTTCGCTCTGCCTGAAACCGTTTGCCGAAGCCGCCGTGCGCGCCCATGAAACGGGCCTGGAGGGAATCAGCATCCACGGCGAGGTCTCGGCCCGGACGTTGCCGTGGAAGCTGAACTACCTGACCATGCGGCACTGGTGCTACCACCCGAACAGCACGCTGGAGGAGTTCGCCCGCGCCGAGCTCGAGCCGCGGCTCGGCGGCCGGCAGGAGGCCCTTGATTTCGTCGAAGCCCTGTGTCTGCTGGATGAAGGCAATGCCGACGACGCCGTCGCCTGTTGCCGCGATCATTTCATGGCGAGCTATCCCAAAAAATACCCCGTCGCCGGCGATCTGCCGATCTCGCGCCTGTGGGAAGGCCTGCTGGAGCTGTGCTACCAGACGTCCACTCCCGGCGGCATCGTCGACATCCTGTAGCAAGTGAACCCGGCAGCTGCCCGGTTGTGGCTGCCGGCGACTGCAGCTGAAGGCGCGATCCCATCTGGCGCGACGAGGCGCGAAATCCGCTCCCCCCTTCCGAAAGACAATACACTACGTGAGGAAGCGGTCCCGGATTTCTGCGTCCGGAATAAGACAGAGCTCGTTCTTGCCGAAGATCCGGTAGCGGGTCCTCGCAATCAGGCGGTAAACCAGGTCCAGCAGGACCCGGGGGACGCAGCCGGCAACGACGGCGAGCATGCCGAACATCCCGCCGATGTCATGGCCGATGGCCAGCACGGCGCGCGATCTGATCAGGATCTCCTGCTGTTTCGTGCCGTAGTTCCGGACGTACACGATCGTATCCAACTGCGTCGGATCGATGTCGCTGTCGCTCAGGAGTTCCCCGGCGCGATCGCCCTGCAGCGGCGCAAAACTGAGCACCTGGTCGGCGTCTTCATCCAGCAGCCAGCGCACAGCGCCGTTGCAGAGGCCGCAAACTCCGTCATAGAACACCACGTGTTTGCCGCCGTCGACGGCGTAGATGCCCGGCCGGATGCCGTTGTCGAACAGCAGAACCCAGACAACCAGATACAGCACGGTGATGACCAGCGCCCACGGCCCCCAGACGCGCGGATGCAGGTCCAGCGCGCGATCCGTGAACCAGAGTCCGCCGAGCACCATGAAACTGCCGACGTTCAGCACCCAGGAAACCGCCCGCGTCTGCGGCCGCCAGAGCAGGCAGAGGTTCGCCCCCAGCGACGCCGCGATCACCAGACCGCCGAGTCCGATCAGGAGTACCTTGATGCCGCCGCCCGGCGCGGGCCGTAATCGAACCAGGTGGAGCTGCAGACCGACGGCGCCGAGAACAAAAGCCAGTGTGGCGATGGAACACAGAACCCACAGCAGATTGCCGGCAAACCGGCTGACCCGCCAGGTTTCCCGCCGATCCTGCAGCAACGCCCACGGCCCGCCGCCCGGCATCAGGCAGAGGAACAGCAGGACCACCGCCGGCAGCGCCGCGCCGAGCATCTGCAGCCAGTGGCCCCACAGAATCACCAGCAGACGGAGCAAGACAAATGCCGCCGTGATCCGCCGGAAGTAGCCGAGAGCCAGCAGCAGACTGCCGGCGACCCCGGAAATGCAGAACATGGTGCTGACATTCGCCGCGAGAATCTTCGAGTCCAGGTCCTGCGTCAGGAACTCGCGCGACCAGATCTCAGGGACCTCGTCGCCCATCCGGGCGAAGGCGATATGAATGCCGATGAAGAAAAAGGCCAGCGACAACCCCAGCACCACCCGCACCAAGGCGAAGTGGTGCGGCGTTATCCGCACGTCCGGTTGAGCCAGCCTGCGCATCCGCGTCCTCCTCTTCTCACCGCGGCAATATAACCGGAGGAGCCGCTTGGTGAAATGCCTGGGTGCTCGATTCGTATGCCCTCGTCTGCTGTCCACCGTCACCGAGTCCCGCGGCGCCGGGACTGCAATCAACCCCGCAGATTTGCCTTTCGGTCAAGAACGGGCCACTGTTGTTTCCCGGTCGGCTGACTGCCGCCGGCCGGACAAGACGCGAACCTGCAAGGTAAACCGGGATCATGATCAAGCGCTTCCTGAGCTACTACCGGCCGTATCGGCCACTGTTCATTCTGGACATCGTGACGGCCGTTCTCGGGGCCGGATTCACCCTGTTGATCCCGGTCGTGGTGAGCGATCTCCTGAAGCAACGGCTGCCGTCCAAAGATCTGCGCGGTATCTGCATCGGTCTGGGCATCATCGCCGGGCTGGCGGTCTTCCACACGATCACCCGCTACATCAACACCTATTGGGGCCATGTTCTCGGGACGCGGATGGAAGCGGATATGCGTTCGGATCTCTTCCGGCACCTGCAGAAGCTCTCCTACACGTACTACGACAACACCAAGACCGGCCACCTGATTTCGCGTATCGCCAATGACCTGTTCAACGTTTCCGAACTCGCGCATCACGGCCCGGAGGACCTGCTGATCAGCACAATCATGATCATCGGTTCTTTCGCGTTCATGGCCTGGCTCAACCCGGCGTTGGCCCTGCTGGCGCTGGTGCCGCTGCCGTTCATGGTCGGCTGGGCCCTGATCTTCGGCACGCGCATGCGCCGCAGCTGGCGGCTCGTGCGCCAGCGAATCGCCAATATCAACAGCGGCGTCGAAAACTCCATCCAGGGCATCCGCGAAGTGAAGTCCTTCGCCAATGAAGACCACGAAATCAGCCGGTTCGACGACGTCAACCTCGACTTCCAGGAAGCCAAGGAAGGCATGTACGGCGCCATGGCAGGCTTCCACGCCGGCATGACCTTCATTATGCAGACCTATACCCTGGTCATCGTCGGCGGCGGCGTCGTGCTCGTCTACTACAACCGGATCGAGATCCCCGATATCATCGTGTTCATGCTCTATTCGCGTTTCGTCCAGCAGCCCCTGCGGCGGCTCACGGGCTTCGTCGAGCAATTCCAGCAGGGCGTTGCCGCCTTTGAACGCTTCGTCGAAGTCATGGATGTCGAACCGGATATCGTCGACCGCCCGAACGCCGTCAAACTCGATACCATTCGCGGCGAGGTCCAGCTCGATAATATCTCCTTCCGCTATCAGGGCTGCGACGACTGGATCCTCAAAAACGTCGACCTCCATATCCCCGCCGGCCGTACCGTTGCCCTCGTCGGCGAATCCGGCGCCGGCAAGAGCACGCTGGCCGCCCTCATCCCCCGCTTCTATGAAGCACAGCAGGGCAAACTCACCATCGACGGCCATGACGTTCTGGATCTGCAGCAGCGGTTTCTGCGCGAAAACGTCGGCGTCGTCCAACAGAATGTCTTTCTGTTCGACGCCACGCTGCGCGAAAACATCATGTTCGGCCGGCCGGGCGCCACCGAGGCAGAGATGGTCGAAGCGGCACGCCAGGCGAACATCCTGGACTTCATCCAGTCGCTGCCGGAGGGCTTCGAGTCGCAGGTCGGCGAACACGGCGTCAAACTTTCCGGCGGCCAGCAGCAGCGCGTCTCCATCGCCCGCGTCTTCCTCAAAAACCCGCCGATCCTGATCTTCGACGAAGCCACATCCTCACTGGACAGCGAGTCGGAGCAGTTGATCAAAGAAGCCATGCACGAGCTCTGCCGCGACCGTACGACGTTGATCATTGCCCATCGTTTTACCACCGTGCGCAGTGCCGACCACACCTACGTCCTGCGCGACGGCGCGGTCGTCGAGGACGGCAGACACGACGACCTCATCGCCCAGCCGGGGTACTACAGCCAGCTCTACGCCCAGAGCACGCTCTGATTGCGCGGCTGCCGGAAACGCGGCTCCACAGCACGAGCCCGATGACTTTATGAATTTTGTCGTGCGTCGGCGCCAATGGTTGTGAGTGCAGGGCAGCCGCGGGGCGACTGCCGCCGACGTCTTTGTCACATTGTCAGCCACAGGCTGATCCGCCGCGGCGGAACATATGGCCGAGACCGGCTGACGCAGCAGTTGCAGCCAGTTGCGACGACGCCGCAGGAAGTGCTGAGATCTCCGGGTTAGCCCCGGGCGTTTGCCCCGGAAGCGGGAAAGAGCACGGTTGCACCCGGTTCCGCAAAGCGCGGCGACCCGGCTCACAACAGTCGGGATGCAATCCCGTACGTGCTGACTTGTTGCGCCGGCGGGAATACAGCGGAAAGGACGCTACCGGGTCAATAGCTGCAGCACGCCTTCTTTCAGTTCGACGAAGCCCTGGCTGGTCAAGCTGTTGAATCTCACGGCGGCCGCGGCGTCGGAGACGCGGTGCTTCGAGGAGATGGGAACACGTTGGAGGATGATCTGCTCGATATGTTCGCGGGACCAGTTGTTCTTGAGCTGCAGCAGACGCAGCAGCTCGCAGTCCTGGGCGCCGCGCCGCAAAGCATGGACGCGGAAGGAGGCGATCGCATGGCCGTAGCCCTCCCGGCCGGTGTTAATGATCAGCGCATTGCCGCTGCCAGGACGGTCGCCGTGGCGGAAGTTCCACTCGCTGCCGAGCGACTGCCACGGCAGGACGCCGTCCTGGTACAACGTGTAGGCCCGCAGGCACCAGGCGGCGCTTTCCCAGTTGGACCGGTCCGGGGCGTTGGCACTGCCGTAGGTGTAGAGCACCGCCGGCAGTCGCCGGCGCGTGTGGCGCAAATGCCGTTGGCCGCCGCCGCCGTACATGATCGTCATGACGCCGTCGCAAAAGCTGCCCTGATAGCGACTGCGGGAAATATCGCCGCGATAGAGAAACGTCGGCCGCGGGCGCTGCATGGCGCCGACGCCGCCCTTCCGAAAATACTCCTCGTGCCACTTGTCGGTGTAGACCGCCGGATCGTTGATGCCCTGCTTCCAGAGCTCGCCCCAGAATCTGATGGCCATCCAGTCGACAGTCTTGTACGGCTCGTCCAGGGTCCACAGAGCGTACCCGCCTTTCCAGCCTTTGTTGTTCAGGTACATCTGACAAATCGTCCGGTTGTAGCCTTTCGCTTTGAAGTGTTCGTAAAAGTCACGGACGTTCGCCACGAACGCCTTCTTGTAGGCGGCACTCAGAGCGTCGGCCGGGGCCTTGCCGCGAATGTGGTGCCGGGTCATCGTCTCGCGGCTGCCGCTGGCGAACGGCGTGCCGGCGTTGTAGTGCTTCTTGTAGTCGAGCGGGTAGCCTTCATAGTGCGGCAGGTAAAGCGTCGGCACCGGGACGCCGGCACGCGGGTTGTCGGCAAACCAGGAGCCGTCGAGCAGCCCGCCGAGATTGCGGTCGAACGCGGACCAGTCGGTCACCTTCCCCGTCGTCGGGTCGACCGGAGGCGCGTAGTCCGTGTGTGTCCGCCCGCTCTGCGAATACGGCACGCGGTTGATCGTGCAGCGGTGGTAGTGAGCGATGCGGTAGCTGTCCTTGAACTGCGCGCTGCCGGCTTTGCCGGGACCGCCGTAACAGTTCAGTTCGGGATTGAAAAACACCGTTGCCGGAATGGCGACGTCGTAGACCTTGACCCGCAGCGGCAGGACCACCCGGGCCGCGCCGGACTTCAACGTAATGCGGCCGGCGTAGTCGCCGGCTTTCGTCTTGAGCGGGATGTGGCAGTCGACGGTGACGGCCTGCAGCCGCTGTGCCTTGATCTTGTTGTCGGGCATCGGGCAGTCGACGGAGCCTGGCCACGGGAGGGCGTACTCCGACTGCCCGTTGACATACCAGTTGCGCCAGAGCCTGACGCCCGTCTGCGGTATGGTCGCCGGCCCCTGGAGAGCGGATATCACGATCGAAACGTTCCGGGCGCGGCCTTCAACTGCGAGCTGAAACGAGATGATCTCACCCTTCGCAGCGGCCAGACGGACGGTGCCGGAGGCCCCGTCCCAGACCGCGTTCTTCGCCCGGATGTTCGGGATCTTCTCGTACAATACCTGTCCGCCGGCCGGATGGACTTTCGTTACTTCCGGGAAGGCCCAGACCTTCGCCGACCCCAGCGGCTTCGGCGCGCCGCCTGCAGGGGTGAACGCCTGTTTCGGCAACTTCGGCACGGTCAATACAGAACTGGTAGTGACTCTCACCGTGGCCGCCGCAGACGTGTTGCCGGCGGCGTCGACCGTCGTCATGCCGACGGTAACCTTCTTGTCCGCGGGCAGGTCGAGAATCGGGAACCACTGCCGGGTCCCGGCCTTCGCGGCGAAGGGAATCTGCCAGCGGTCAACCGGCTTGCCGTCGATCGTGACATTATAGGAAAAGGCCTCCGGCGGCACCTGAAAACGCACTTTGACCGCGCCGTGCGTCGCGGTCGCCCACTTCGGTGCAGCGGCGGCCTGCAGACCGTTTACGGCTGCCGGCGCGCTGGTGTCGGCGCCCGCGGTCTCAACCAGCAGATACGGGCCGTTGCCGCGACTTTCGCGGGTGTGGATATAGCAGTTCATCATGACGTCGGTCGTGCCGTCCATGACAAACAGACCGTGGGTCGCGCCGCTGACCAGCGCCCGGACCAGTCTCGGGTCGACGGCGAGCCGGAACCACCCGTCCTTGTGCTGCTGCAGTTCGCCGTCACTGCGGATCGTCTCGCAGTTGCCCAGCGTGACGTTTGCCAGTTGCGCGCCGGGCCAGCCCCAGTCGGCTTTGCCATACGATGATTCATTGAACGTCGCGCCGTGACCTTCGGCGTCCTTCGCGTAACGCCTGGACCGGCCCTCGACCCATTCCTTGCCGACTGTGGCCAGCGTGATGAAACGCAGGTCCGTACCGCCGCGGATGCCCCACTTGTGGCCGCCGGCCGGTTTTACATGAAGCCAGGCTTGACGGATCGCCCTGCCCCGCAGCTTCGAAACGTCGAAGTCGATGATGCCGAATTCCTGGTTGATCTTGAGCTTCAGCTTCGGAGCCTGGCCCATGTTATAGTCGCGTTCGCGACTGTGGGCGGACACCCAGACGTCGCGGGACGCCGGGCATTTCACGGTCTGCGCCCACAGCGGCACGACACATCCGAGACACATGATGATCAACCGGGCTTTGCCGTTCATTGGTTCTCCTTTCCCCAGCGGTTCGATTCAGCGAAGCTCACAGGCAACAATAACACGGGCTCGCCGGCGTGTCATGCCGCTCCGAGTCGCGGCAGGCCGTCTCACAATCTGTGTGCCTGTCCGCCCTCGGACACCACAGGCCGGCCCTGAAAAACGAAACACGAGCGCCCCCCGCATTCGGTTACTGTTTCGCGTCGTTAATGACGCTCTTCGGCCTTCGCGGCGGAGTCGGGCGAGACACGAAACTCATCCCGTTGCGGCGGAAACCGGGAGCCTCCCGAACCGATCCCACCGCTTTCCTTCCGCCGGCATCGGGTAGCGGGGATCGTGTAACGGGGAACGGGGAAACGGGGAAAGAGGTCAAAAATCTGGTAGGACCGGCAGGATTCGAACCTGCAACCAAGGGATTATGAGTCCCCTGCTCTAACCGTTGAGCTACGGTCCCAGACTTCTCCAATTCAGCGACCTGCAGAACAACATTGCCCACAAATCGTTCTTCTTTGTTCTTGTTTTGATCTTGAAATTAACGCGCAAAACATCTGCAATAGGCCGTAGCCGTTCACGTAAGACCAGAAAAATACTGTACCCGGGAGCAATGGCAAATGAAACGCGGTCGCAAAGTAAGCCCTCGATTACTGCCCTTCGCGGTCCGCAGGGAGATCCCGCACCCTCTTGAGCGCCGAAGCC
>CAYLNH010000285.1:0-9212 GCA_964384625.1 uncultured Lentisphaerales bacterium | reverse complement strand
CTCGGAATCGCGGCATGGAAGCCGCTCCTACATTCTCGGAATCGCGGCATGGAAGGCGATCGCTTCAGTGGGCCTCGAGCCAGTTGTCGCCCGTGCCGATATCCACCTCGACCGGGACCTTCAACGGCAGCGCCTGCTCCATCTCCTGCCGGATCATCGGCGTCAATTCCTCCTGTTCCCCGCGATGCAGGTCGAACAGGAGTTCGTCGTGGATCTGCAGGAGCATCCGCGATTTGCAGTCGCTCTCGCCGAGCCGGCGGTAGATCTTGACCATCGCAATCTTGATCATGTCCGCCGCCGTCCCCTGGATCGGCGCGTTGATGGCGTTGCGCTCCGCCGCACCGCGCGAGGCGCCGTTGCGGGAGTTGATGTCGCGCAAATATCGCCGCCGCCCCATCAACGTTTTGACATAACCGTTCTCCCGGGCGAAGGCGATGGTCTCATCCATGTACTGCTGTATCCCCGGGAACGCCATGAAATAGCTCTTGATGATGTCCGCCGCCTCGTATCGCGAGATGTTCAACCGCTGAGCCAGACCGAAGGCCGACATGCCGTAGGCAATGCCGTAGTTGACCATCTTCGACTTGCTGCGCATCTCCTTGGTGACGTCCTCGATCGCGATGCCGTAGACGCGGGCCGCCGTCGCACTGTGGATGTCCGCGCCCGAGTTGAACGCCGCGATCAGGCCGTCGTCGCCGCTGATGGACGCAATGATCCGCAACTCGATCTGGGAGTAGTCCGCCGACAGCAGAACAAAGTCCGGCCCCGAAGCGACGAACGCCTTGCGAATCTCACGGCCGCGCTCGGTCCGGATCGGGATGTTCTGCAGGTTCGGATTCACGGAAGCCATGCGGCCGGTGGCGACAACCGCCTGATTGAAGGTGGTGTGAATCCGGCCGGTCTGGCCGTGGATCGATTCGGGCAGCATGTCGACGTAGGTCGTCTTCAATTTGCGCATCTGCCGGTACTCAAGGATGTCCCGGACAATCTGGTGCTTGCCCGCCAGCCGCTGCAGCACCTGCTCGTTCGTGGCGTACTGGCCGCTCTTGGTCTTCTTCGGGTTCTTGACGAGTTTGAGAATGTCGAACAGCACCTGCCCGATCTGCTTCGGCGAATCAATGTTGAAATGCATCCCCGCCTGTTCGTAAATCGAGTTTTCGTAGTCCTCGATCTCTTCGTCCAGTTCCGCGGAGAACTCCTCCAGCGACCGGCCGTCCAGCCGGACGCCTTCATGCTGCATGTCCACCAGCACCGGCACCAGACCGCACTCGAACGCGAACACGCGGTCGACACCGTATTCCGTCAACTGCGGTTCCAGGACCTCCTTGAGCTGCAGCGTGATGTCGACGTCTTCACAGCAGTAATCTGCGACGACGCGGGTGTCGACGTCGCGCAAGGTCTTGCCGGCTTTCGCGTCGTCGTCGCTGACCAGTTCGCTGTAGGCGATCGTGCGGTAGTTCAGGTAGACCTGCGCGAGATAGTCCAGATTGTGCCGGGCCTCCGGATCGATGACATAGTGCGCCAGCATGGTGTCGAAGATCGGACCGTCCACCAGGATGTCGTGCCAACGTAAGACGGAAAGATCGTAATTCAGGTTCTGCCCGATCTTGGTGATCGCCGGGTCGGCGAGTACCGGCCGCAGCGGGTCCAGGTCCATCAGCCCCAACAGCGACGCCTCGGGCAGCGGCACATACCATGCCGTATGCGGTTCCCAGGCGAATGCAACGCCGACAATCGCGGCTTCGCGCGCGTCCTTGCTGGTCGTCTCGAGATCAAAGCAGAAAGCCGTCTGCTGCGCCAGCTCCGCCGCCAGTGCCGAAATCTTCTCAGGGGAATCCGCAATCCGGTAGTCGTGCTTGACGGCGGCCAAGGCCTTGAGTTCCTCATCGGCTGCCGCCGGCGCTTCAACGCCGTCGGTGGCCTGCACGCCGACCCGGCCGCTGCCTGTGTACGTCACCTGGAAGTCGTCGCCGAAAAACCGGCGGCCCAGCGCGCGGAATTCGTACTGTTCGAACAGTTCCTTCAACCGCTCCAGGTCGGGCTCCCGGCGTTCCAGATCGTCGAGCGTGTGGGTGACGGGCACCGCCGTGTTGATCGTCACCAGTTTCTTCGAGAGGCGGGCATCGTCGGCGTGATTGACCAGGTTCTCTTTCTGCTTGCCCTTCAATTCGTCGGTGTGCGCCAGGACATCCTCGACTGTGCCGTATTTGGCGATCAGCTTCTGCGCGGTCTTCGGGCCGACGCCCGGGACGCCGGGAACATTATCGGAGCTGTCGCCCATCAGGCCGAGTACGTCGACGACCTGGTCGACACGCGCCACGCCCCAGGCGTCAAGGACCTCCTCGAGGCCCAGGATCTGCACGCCGTTGCGCCCCGGCTTATACTGGTGGACATGCTCGGAAACCAGTTGGGCGAAGTCTTTGTCGGGCGTCACCATGTAGGTTTCAAGGCCCTGTTCTGTGGCGCGCCGGGCCAGCGTGCCGATAACGTCGTCGGCTTCGTAGCCGGGATAGCGGAGGATCGGGATGTTGAGCGCTTCGACCACATCGAAGATCCCGGGCAGCGCCGCGCTCAGATCCTCGGGCATGGCGTCGCGCGTTGCCTTGTACTCCGGGTATTCCCGGTGGCGGAACGTCGGTTCGGATGTGTCGAAGGCAACCGCCAGATGCGTCGGCCCGCGATTGTTGATGATGTCCTGCAGCGTGTTGATGAAGCCGAAGATGGCGGAGGTATTGAAGCCGGTCGAGGTGACCCGCGGATTGCGGATCATGGCGAAGTGCGCGCGGTACGCCAGCGCCATGCCGTCCAGCAGGAAAAGCTTGCCGTTGTCTGTCATGGGGGTACTCCCAGCCCTGTGGGTTGTCTGGTCCGGCTACGAGCATAGCGCCGGATGCATTCCGTGTCCAGATCCGCCGACGACCTCGGCGGATTTACAGGTCGTCCATGTCCATGTCGTCGACGTCGTCGAGGTTGTCCGGGACTTTCGTCCCCCAGCCGGATTCCTTCTCGCGATCATACGCGAGCCAGTAGTCGAAGGCGTTGACGCCGTTGACGGTCTTCAGGCTGTCCATGTTCTGCAGGACGTCGATGCCGACGCGAACGGTCTCCGGTGAGAAGCGCACGGTCTCCAGCTTGAGCCCGGCCAGCGGTTTGACGTTGACCACGGTGCTGCCGGTCAAGTCGAGATGCTTGAGGGCCTTCATTTTGGTCAGCGGCCGGAGATCGGAAATTTTCGAATTCACCAGCAGCAGGGACTCCACCGGCAGCCCGGCAACCGGCGTCAAGTCCATCGCCGGAGCATACGCCAGACTCAGGGTTTTCAGTTTGAGACCGCGCAGCGGCGCGAGATCCCGGCTCTCGCCGGAGTAGAGCGTCAGCGACACCAACGTTTTGATATCGTGCAGGACGGCGAGATCGGCCGTCGGCACGGTAGTCAAAGCCAGCTGCTGCAGCGGCATGCCGCGCAGCGGGCGCAAGTCCGTCAGCAACGTGCTGTAGACCTTCAGCCGGGTGATGGGCTGCCCGCGCAGCGGCGCGAGATCGGCCAGATAGGAGGAGCTCGTGCTGTTGAACACGGCGGCGGTCACTTTGCCGTCGGTCATGGTCAGGCTGCCGTCGCCCAGGTATTGCGGATTACGCCGTATCAGCGCCGACTGGATGCCGATCTCGCCCGAGTCCACCCGCTGCCAGAACCGGGCCGCGGTATCGATCTGGTAGTCGGAGGCGCAACCGTCGATGTATTGCAGTGACTTCAGCTGACGCAGCGGTTCGATGTTGCGACTGTCCGTATAGGTGAAGCCCAGGCGCTCCAGCGGGCAATGATAAATCGGTGACAGATCGGTCACCGCGGTATCGTGAAGCTGCAGCCACTGCAGCGGCATGCCGCGCAGCGGCGCCAACGACTTGATCCGGGTCGCCGACAGATGCAGGTGGGTCAGCGGCATGCCTTTCAACGGGGACAAATCGGCGATCGGCGTTTCCGCCGCATACAAGCGCTGCAGACGCATGCCCGACAGCGGCCGCAGGTCGGCCACTTTCGTCGCCGAGATGTTCAGAACTCTCAGCTTCAGATTCCGGATCGGCGCCAGATCCGTCAGCGACTCGTTCGCCGCCAGGATCAACTCCTCGATCGGCAAGCCTTTGAGCGGCGACAGATCCGTGATCTCCCGACGGCTGAAGTTCAACACCATCCGGCCCACCGGCGAGATCGTCAGACTGTTCCCGCTTTCGGGCCAGGCGCGGTTGAGGATCTCGCGGTACATCGCCAGCCGCTGGTCCGCCTTCTCCAGCAATGCCGCAACCAGCGGGGTCGGCGAATCGCGCCGCACAAAGATCTCGATCAACGCGCGGTTGACGTCGTAGCTGTAGCCCGCCTCCGCCAACTCGCACAAACGCAGCAGATTGACGGCGTCCGACGCCGTCGGCGACAGCTCCAGAGTGCCCTCTTCCAAGCCCGCAAGCAGGTCGTTGGCGTCGTCAACCGTAATGTCGTCCACATCGATTTCGTCAGTGTCGGCCTTGCGTCGCAGGCGTTCGCCGGGCTTGAGTTTTTCATAGCGGCGCAGGTGGGGTTTGGCGGCGGCGAACTTCTTGCTAACAATGTGGAGCTGGGCCAGCAGCATGTGGGCGTCCGCCAGGTCGGGACTGTATTCGGCGGCGACTTCGAGCTCGAGGACGGCGTCGGCAAACTGGCCGGCGGCGATGGTCTTCCGCGCTTTGTTAAGAAACATCGGCGCCGAGGCGACCCGATCCGCAAAGCGCCGCTTCTGCTCCGCCTTGAAGTCGGCCAGGGCGCGTTCGGCCTTCGCCCGCTGCTTCGTGGCGTCGTCCCGTGCGGATTCCGCCTGCTGCCGCAACTCGTTGGCTTCGGCAAATGCCGTCTCAGCCTGCTTCCGTGCCTTGACGGCTGCCTGCCGTTCAATGTCGAGCTTCACAATCGAGTAGATCACCACCAGCAGCAGGATCAGGCTGGCCGACGCCAGCAAGCGGAACTCGCGGCGATGCCGGCCCACCATCAACAGGAAATGACGCCACAGGGTTGCCTCTTCCGCCGTGGTCGCGAACCCGCTCTGCCAGGCCTCGATGTCGGCCTGGAGGTCCTTGACCGATTGATAGCGGTCCTCGCGCTTCTGCGCCATGGCCTTCATCACCACCGCAGTCAGGGCGTCCGGGATCAATCCGCCGGGCAGATGCTTGAGCTCAACCCGCAGGCCGTCGTCGCGATGGCCGCCTTCCGGGTTCCAGTAGGACGGCCGGTCGAAATCACCGTCGGCCACCTTGACGATCACTTCCTGGGCACTGTTGCCGTCGATCGGCGGGTGCAGCGTCAGGATGTAGTACAGGATACAGCCGAGGGCGTAGACGTCGGTGCGGCCGTCAATCTGGTCACGACGGTCATAGACCTGCTCGGGGGCCATGTAGCGCGGCGTCCCGACCAGGCGTCCCACCATCGTGTGCCGGCTTTCGTCCGCCGTACCGCGAACCGTCTCAACCCGGCTGGCGGCGGACGGTACCACGCGCAGCGGCTGGCCGTCGTCCGCGGCAGTTGTGGGCGACGGTTTCTGCCGCGGATCGACGATCTTTGCCACGCCCCAATCGAGCACCTGGACTTCGCCGAAACTGCCGACCATGATGTTCTCAGGCTTCAGATCGCGGTGAACCACGCCTTTGGCGTGGGCGAAGGCAATCGCCTCGCAGACCTTCATAAAGATGTTGAGCAGCCGGTTCAGCGGGTACTCGCTGATGATCTCCTCATTCCCCTCCTTGATGCCGTTCAAAATGTCCAGCAAGGTGCGGCCGTGGACGTACTTCATCGTGTAGAAGACGTTGCCGTCGCCGTCGATCCCCAATTCGTACACCGGCACGATGCCCGGGTGCTCGAGCTGACCGGTGATCTGGGCCTCCTCGATGAAGCGCAACAGGTCCAGATCCGACTTCAACCGGCGCTCCTTCATGACCTTCATCGCGACCGAACGCTGGATGTTCAGATCCATGGCGCTGAAGACGCCGCCCATGCCGCCGCTGGCAACCAGTTCGCCGAGCCGATAGCGCCGACCGCCGCCGGCCGCCGGAACGTCGTCCCCGTCCTCTGTCAAAGAAACCCCGCCTTCGAGGCCGCGCGCCGATAGAAACCCGGCAATCGACTGGTCCGGATGGACATGGATATAGCTGCCCGCCGGGACCAAGGTCTCGTCCGCTGCGGTCGCAACGCAGTCCGGACAGATCGGTTCAGCGTCGGCAGACTCGTCGGCCGACTCGAAATTCCGTCCGCATTTCGGGCACTTGAAACTGGCCATAATTGGTTCGGCGGCTCCGGGTTCGCAGCTCGAACAAATATACCACAACCGCCTCAAACAGCAACCGGAACGGGGCGCGCCGGACCATTGCAAAACGGGCGCGCCGGGCTATAAGTAGTACATTGGCAATAGGGCCGATAACCTGCCGCCCACACAGATGGAAAGCATCGATGAGTGAAACCGGGAGCACAAACGGGGGAACACCCTCGCAACGACTCGAACCGGGCGACCAGATCGATCATTTCGAGATTCACGAACTGATTGGTCAGGGCGCCGTCGGTCGCGTCTATCGCGCCACCGACACCAACCTCGGTCGCGACGTCGCCCTCAAGTTTCTCTTCTTCCAGGACTACGGCGCCACCCCGGAAGAGATCATGGTCGTCAAAGAACGGTTCATCCGCGAAGCCCGCGTTCTCGCCCGCGTTACCCATCCGAACATCATCCAGATTTACGAGGCCTCGCTGCACGACCAGTTCCCCTACTTCGCCATGGAACTGGTCCCCGGCATCACCCTCGACCAACGCCTCGAACAGGGACCGAAACTGACCGGTTACGAGGTCTGCGTCCTCGCCCGCCGGATGATCGACGCCCTCGCCTTCGCCTGGGAGCGGTTCCAGGTGATCCATCGCGATCTGAAGCCCCCGAACATCATGCTCGGCCCCCAGGGCCTGGTCAAACTCCTCGACCTCGGTCTGGCCAAGGCCGTCGACCTGACCGATGACGGTAACGTCACGGAATTCCGCACCCGCGTCGGCATGGTCGCCGGCACCCCGCTCTACATGGCGCCCGAACAACACCTCGGCGAAGCCGATGTCGACCATCGCGTTGACATCTTCGCCCTGGGCGCGCTGATGTGCCGGATGTTCACCGACCGCTACCCCTTCCTCACGGAAAACCTTGTCGCTCTCGTGCAGTCGAAGATGAGCGGCGTCCATTTCAAGATCGAAGATTACGCCAAGGATCTGCCGCCCGACCTCATCCTGCTGCTGTACGATATGCTGAAAGCCAATCGCGACGAACGCATTGCCAGCTATGCCGAGATCGACGCGGTCCTGGCCCGGGCCGAACGGATCCTGGCGCCCGCCGACCAGCCCCCGGCGCCAAGCCGCGAAGTGCAGCCGCAAGCCCCGGCTGCCGCGCCCGCACAACCACCGCCCATCCCCCAGGCGCAACCCGACCCCACCCCCTCGCAGGCGCGACTGATCATCAAGCAAGACGGCCAACAGCAGCCGCCCAAGGCCCGGCCGGTGCAGGCACCGCCGCCGCAAGCGAACCCGCCCAAGGCCAAATTGACCATCAAGCAGAACGGCGCGCCGCCCACTGCCGACGTCCCGCCGACACAACCCGCTCAACAGCCCGCCGCCGACAGCAATGATAAATTCCCGAAACTCAGACTGGCCAACCAGGAAGCCATTACCCCCGGCGAAGTCGCCACCACCACGGCGAAACTGCGACTGGCCCGCCCGCCGAAGGGCGGCGCCATCCCCCGCGCCAAACCTGTCGGCTCCATCGCCGCCAACGAAGCCGCCAAGTCCGGCAGCTACGTCCGCGTCGGCCAACCCCCGGACCAGCCCGCCGGCGACCCGGTGATGCCCGCGGTCCCAACAGCGGAACCGAATCCGCCCCAGGCCCCGCCGGCGGCGCCGGCGCAACCCACCGCCGCCCCGGCCGCTCAGCCGGTGCCCGAAGCTGCCGGTCAACCCCAGCCGGCAAGCGCCCAACTCAGCCCCGAAACGGGCGGCGTCTCCATCACCAGCACCGGCGACATCCGCCGCAGCCCCGGCTTCGCCAAAGCCATCAGCCGAATCGCCCCCGGGACCTCCTTCGGACGCTATCGCATCACCGGCATGGTCGGCCGCGGGCCCTTCGGCATCGTCTTCCGCGCCGAAGACGAACAGACCGGGCAGCAGGTCGCGATGAAGTTCCTCGATACCCCCAACGACCCGCAGCTCCGCAATCGCTTTGAGAACGTCACCAAGCGGCTGCAGGGACTGCAGCACGAATCCATCTGTCCCTATCTCGGCTCCTATTTCAACCCGCCCTACGTCGCCATCGTCGAACGCCTGGTCACCATGCCCAATAACAAGGCGATGAACCTGCACGGCTACCGCGCCAAGTACGCCGAGGCCGACGGCCACATCCCCCAGCGGCAGGTCCTCAAAGTCGCGTTCCAACTGGCCTCCGCTCTCGCCGCCGCCCATCGCGCCGGAATTATCCACGGCAGCATCAAGCCCGAAAACATCATGTTCCAACTGGAAGCCACCGAGGACGAGCTCTGGCGGCTGCGGATGCAGATCACCGACTTCGGCATCCTCGAGATCCTCGGCTTCGAGTTCTTCCAGAACTGGCTCAATGCCGTCCTCGATGCCGGCGTGGTGATGCCGCAGGCCGTCCTGGAAACCGCACTCTACTGCGCCCCGGAGCAGTGGGAAGGCGCGCCGCCGTCCGCCCTCGCCGAGCAGTTCGCCACCAGTTCGGTCGTTCACTACTTCCTCACCGGCTACAACGATCCAGAGCCCCGCAAAAAGCCCAGCGTCTACCGCCCCGAGATCGAGCCGGCCTGGGACCCGATCCTCTGCAAACCGCTCCGCACCGACCCGAAGCGTCGGTTCGATTCAATCGATGAATTGGTCGAATGCTTCAACGCCATCGATGTCCCCGGCCCATAAGCCGATGCAGCAGCGCTCCGGCAAGAAACGCCCGGACGACCAGCGTCGATAACAGTCGACTGCAATCGACGACAGTTCATCCGATTCTGAATCCAGCTGCAATCCCGTCTCATTACGCACCCATCTCTGCCGCCGAAATCATTCTGCCATAAGAATTCCGCGGACCCGTCTTCGCTTAGAAGCTTCGCCGAGGCACGCGGAATTCTTTCTAGTCGGCAGAGGACTGCCGAAGGGCGGAGTCGGAAGG
>CAYLNH010000284.1:0-9212 GCA_964384625.1 uncultured Lentisphaerales bacterium | reverse complement strand
TGGGGCCGTCTCCTTCCCTGATGAACGCATTCACCGGGCCGACGAGCGACCCGGGAAAACAACAAGCGCCGACAAGCCCACCGCCGGCTGGACCGGCAACGTGCCGCGCGCTATGGTGCGATTCCTGCCGCGGCGCGAGAGAATGATCAACAGAACGGACATGCCCCCGCGGGCGCGGCAGTCCCGACGAATCGGGACTCGCGAATAGTTGATCGTGGGCAGTTCCTGGTCCGGAGGGTCGGAAGCGGGCAGGTGGAAAGCTCCGGTTGTCCGGGTGGCAGGACGCTGGGCCTAAAAAACGAACCGGAGCCCGGCGGACAGCCGTTCGGCTTTCATCTCGAGCTCCGCCGGTTCGCTGAGAACCGCTGCCGCACCAATGAACTCCGTTCCCGATTCGGCCGTGCCCGCGTCGATCCAACTGTAGGCGACGTCAAGCATCAGATTTTCACCCAGTTTCAGGCCGACGCCGATCGAGAAGCGCCAGGTCAGTTCTGTGTTCTGATCGCCCTTGGTGCCGTAGGTCGGCGGGACATCGAACTGCACGTCCTCAAAGTCGTGCCAGGCATAGCCGATGCCGATACCGACGTATGGGCGCAACCAGTCCGGCGTGACGCCGAAGGCTGCCAGTTCCAGGTTGACGTCAGCCATGAGGTAGGTGGATTTGACGTCCACTTCCGCCAGGAACGTCGGAATGCCGCCCGGGCCCATTTCGACGTCGGAGGTATAGGTGTCCTGGGCATAGGAAACTTCCAGCCGCAGGAAATCGAGGGCAGTTGCGCCGACTGCAAGTTCGTAGCCGATCGTGTCGGACGCGCCGATATCATACTGATAGGGGGTGCCGGAGACCAGGGTGGTCCCGGCAGAGTCGGTCAGCCTGGTGCTGTTGAGGCCGGCTTTCACATAGAGTTCCTTCAGCAGCCGGTCCTGGGCTGATGCGATGTTCAGGCAACTGAACGTCGTGACGGCTATCGCGGCAAACAGATACTTGTTCATTCTCATCCTCTACTCCCGGGGATTTGGTTTATGTGGTTTCATCCGAATTGATTGAAACCAGGCAATGTGCCCTTTGGTTCCGGGATTTCAATATATTGTTTGCCGGAATAGAAGCCCTCGATTACTGGCCTCTGTATTCTTCTTGGAGATCCCGCACCCTTGCGGTGCGGAGTTGTGGGTGACTTATCCTCAAGTACCGCAGGTCAAGCCTGCGTGATGCGAAGGCGGGCAGTAATCGCGGGCTTACCCGGAATTCCTGTTGCCGGCCTGGTTGGCTCCCGGCAGTTTCATCTCTGCAAGGACTGGCACTCCGGGGTGCGGCTCCCAAAGTAAGGGGTGTAGAGACGAGAGCACTGTCATACACCAAAGGAGACCGACCCGATGTCGATGACATACGACTGGCACTTTCCGCTGCAGCGCACGCACCAGGGCATGCTGTTGGGCAACGGCTGTTTCGGCGCCATGATCTGGGGCGAGGCCAACATCTTGAAGATTACCATTGGCCGCGCCGACTACTGGGATCGGCGGGGCGGCCATGTCTGGCGTCCGGAGATGTCATTCAAGACGATCCAGGACCACCTGGCCCGCGGCGACCACGACGGTTTGAATGCGGTCTTCAAAGGCGGTCAAAGCGATTACGATTTCCGTCCCAGTGTCATGCCGATCGGTCGTTTCGAGGTGGTCCTGGCCAGGGGTACCTTGGAATCGGGACAACTCGATCTGGCAACTGCGACATGCTCGGTGACGGTTCGCGTCGGCCGCAAGCAGGAGTCGATTCGACTGGTATTGGACATGGCCGCGCCCGTAATGGCGCTGCGGCTGTCCAAAGGGCTGACGCTCAAGACCGTGCGGCGGGTGACGTCCTGGGATTATGTCGGCGACCAACTGACCGCTCGCGGGCTGCAGCGGCCGGCCAAATACAAACAGCAGGACCTCCTCGGGTGGGTCCAGGAGCTGCCGGAGGATCCGTCTCTTTGTGCGGCAATCCGCCCGGCGAATCAGGATCTGTTGATCACCGCCGTGCTGGCTGCAGCCGGGAACGACGCCAAGACCCGGGCGGCCGCCAATCTGGGGTCGGCCCGGTTTGACGCGATCCGCCTGGCGTCGGAGAAATGGTGGAGGCGCTATTGGCGCCGGATTGGCCGTGTTGACATCCCGAATGACCGCCTGCAGTTCCTGTACGACTACGGCATGTACAAGTATGCCGGGCTGACGGCGTTCTCCAGGAACCACGCGGTTCCCGCCACGCTGCAGGGGCCGTGGATCGAGGAGTACCAGATGCCGCCGTGGTCCAGTGACTACCATTTCAATATCAACGTCCAGATGTGTTACTGGCCCGGTTATCACGGCAACGCCGTCAAACACCTGCGGCCGTTGTTCGATATGGTCCACCGTTGGACGCCGCAACTGCGGCACAACGCGAAGATGCTTCTCGGCATCGACGACGGCCGTCTGCTGCCGCACGCGGTCAGCGATGAGTGCAAGTTCATCTGCGGCTATTGGGGGCATTCGGTCGACCACGGCTCGACGGCGTGGGTGGCGCAGATGATGTTCCGTTACTACCGCTATACGTTGGATGAGGACTTCCTGCGCGAGATCGCCTGGCCGTTTATGGTCGGCGCCATGGCGGTGTACGAAGGGATGCTCGAGAAGAAACGCGGCACGTACCGCCTGGAGTTGGGGGTATCGCCGGAATACTTTACGCCGGACGGCCGCGGTCTGGGGCCGAACGCCAGTTTCCAACTGGCCTGTATCCACCGCCTCGCCGAGGACCTGCTGGCGGCGGCGAAGGTGTTGCAGGAACGGCCGAAGTCCATCTGGCAGGAGTACCTGGAGAAGATCCCGCGGGCCTGCGTCGAACACGCCTACGGCAACGATATGATTATGCTCTGGGAAGGACAGGCGCTGGACGACAGCCATCGGCACCATTCGCACCTCGGCGGCATTGTGCCGTTCGACATCTTTGACGTGGAACAGGAGGACGACGACTGGCGGAATATATTGGGAGTCAGCGTTGATCACTGGGTTCGCCGGGGCAAGGGGATGTGGTCGGGTTGGTGCGTGCCGTGGGCGGCGATGATCATGACGCGGTTCAACTGCGGCGAGTCGGCGGAGATGATGCTGGAGACCTGGCAGCACGTGTTTACCAACGAAGGGCAGGGCACCCTGCACGACGCGAACATCCCGGGGCTGACGGTATTCGGTCAGACCTTGCGCAACCCGGTCGGCCGCGGCGCCTTCCCGGTCCGCCGCGGGCAGCGCGGCGAGGTCATGCAGATGGACGCGGGCATGGGCGTGACCGCGGCGATCCAGGAAATGCTGCTGCACACCCGGCGCGGGGTCAACTACATCATGGCCGGCACGCCGCGGCCCTGGCGCGATGCCGCGTTCAAGAATTTCCTGACGGACGGCGGTTTCGTGGTCAGCGCCGAACGCCGGAATGCCGTATTGGTCAAGGTCGAGGTGCGCAGTCCGCACGGCGGTACGTTCAACGTGGCCAACCCCTGGGGCGGCAAAGTCCGGGTCAAGGTTCGCGGCAAGCAGCCGCGAACGATGGACGGCGACATCCTGGCGATTGCCACCCGGGCGGGCGACCGCATTTCGCTGCGTCCGGCATAGGGCGTCCGGCAGCGGAACGCATTTGCCTTTGACCGCGAACTGCGACTATAGTAGCGGTATTTCAGGGAACGGAAACGACGGAGTGGCAGTATGAAGACAGCGATCATTCTCGTTGTTGCCGCCTGGGCTGTCGCGGCAGTCGGCGGCGATGGGGCGCCCAAGACCGGCAAGCTGACGCTGGAGTTCACCAGGAGCAGTCCCATGGCCGAGGTGAAGAGCGTGCTGCGCCGGACCGACGCAGAGCTCAAGCCGAAGCCGCGCGGCAAGTACTTCTACCTGCTGCGCGACCGCAGTTTCCAGGCGTACGTCCCGAAGAGCTATCAGCCCTGGCAGCCGCATGGCCTGATCGTCTGGGTCGCTTCGCGCGACAAAGGCGATGTCCTGCCGCAGTATGTCTCGCTCATGGACAAGCACAAACTGATCTGGATCGGGGCGAACAAGGCCGGGAGCGAGGCGGACACGATTCGGGAGCGTATCCCCCTGGCGCTGGATGCCGCCCACAATATGCCGAACCTCTACAACATCGATCCCGACCGCATCTACGTCGTCGGTATCGGCAGCGGCGCCCAGGTGGCCAGCCAACTGGCCGTACAGTTCGCCGATGTCTTCAACGGCGGCGCCTTCCTCCTGGCCGCGAGCTTCTGGGAGAAAATCAATGTGCCCGGTCAGGATCAGTTCTGGGTGCCCGGAATCGAGAAACCCAGGACGGTCTCCATGGTGATCGCCAAGCGGCGCGGGCGTTACGTCCTGCTGACCGGCGAGGACAGCGACAGTCGCGACCAGATGAAGCAGTTCTATGAGCAGGGCTACAATGAAGAGCTGAAGAACGTGCTCTATCTTGAAGTCCCCAAAATGGGAAATGAACTGCCGCCGGCGGAATGGTTCGAAAAAGCCGTCCAACATCTTGACCGCCCGTTGCGGACCGCGGCCGACGATCTCCTGGAGAAGGGCCGGGACGCCGAGAAGAAACGGCGGTATAAGACGGCGATGGGCTACTATTTCCGGGCCGCGGCCGTCGGCAGTAAGAAAGGAATGGAGCGGCTGCAGAAACATCGGCAGGCGATCACCGCCGGGATTGCCGCCGCCAAGGTCCACATCGCCGACAAGAATATCGCCGCCGCCGTCGGCGAACTGGAAAAACTGCTCGATCGCTACGGCAAAGATGCCGCCTTCGAAGCCCGGGTCCTGTTGCGCGAGATCCGCCAAGACCCGGCGTTCGAAAAGGAGAAGGAAGCGCAGGAGGTCCTCAGCCGGGCCAAGCAGTTCTATAAGAAGCGCGACCGCAAGAATACATTTAAATACCTCGAACTGGTGGTCGAGAAGTATCCCGGTACCGCAGCCGCCAGAGAAGCCGAAAAGGTCCTGACGAAACTGCGGAAGTAGCGTCCGGCAGGATCCCGGTTCCCGACCGTGCACCGCCACCCGCCGCGAAACGCCTTCGACAAACAGCGTCGCTGCCGGCCGAAAGGGCCGAATTGCGGCCCCTCCTGCGGCTGCCATTCAACGGTCGAACAATTGCGGGATAAACTGCCGAATATCTTCGGCGTACGCCCTAAGGAAAGCGAAGCTTCATCACCCACGTCTCCCAGCGTTCCTTGAAATCGTCCATATCTTTCTCGCCAAGGACCTCCTTCAGCGTTTTGTAGCCGGTCGGATCCTGGTCGACGTTCTTGGCGAAGGCGTGATAGTATTTCCGCAGCAGGCCCTTTTGCTGCAGGTAGTAGCAGAGATAACGCGCCTGTGAATAGTTGGAGCCGGGGTCTTCTTCGTAGAATTCACGGGTGCTGGTGCTGCACAGTGTCTTGAAGGCCGGGACATCGTCGTTCCTGATGGCCTTCTGCAGCCCGGCCAGCCGCCAGTTGGTGAACCCCATGATCTTGCCGCGGCGGGCGCCGCACTGTTCGTACAGCGAAGCCAGTCCTTCGTTGAACCAGCTCGGGCACTTGGGGAAATTGGTGTCGACGAACGGATGAACCATCTCGTGCACCAGCGTGCCGCCGCCGGTGGCGATGTTCATGATCAAGGCGTTGTGCCGTGATGAGAAATATCCGAACGGCGTCCCCGGGTTGTCGTTGAAGATCGCCTTCGTGTATTTGCGGTAGCTGGCCTTGTTCTTGAACAGCCAGATGGTGATGATGTGTTTGGGATCCTTCTTGAAGTAGTCCTTCTTGAGCATGTCCGTAGCCCATTTGACCGTCCCGGTGGATCGCCGCCGCACCATTTTCGGGGTTTCGTCGCCAACGACAATGAACGGTTTCTGCAGGATGAGGGTGAACCCCTTCGGCAGCTGGCGCCGGGTCTTCATCACCGCCTGGGCGTAGTCGGCGGCGGTGAATCCGGCCGGCTTCTTCGCCAGCTTCGGAATCTTCCCGGGTTTGAGCCGCAGCCGGATCAGCAGCCACCGGTCCTTCCTGTACTTGAGCGGCCAGAGTTTGAAAAACGTTTCCTTCTCCATCCGCCGGTAGTCGCCGCGGGCGACCGCCGGTTCGTGATAGATGATCTCTTTGGCGTCGGCGTCATAGCCGAGGATCAAACGGAAGTGTTCGGTCGTTTGCGGGCGGTCGGAGAAATGCATGCAGACGATCGAGGGGATGCCGCGGTGCAGATCGCTTAAGATCTTCTTCCACTCGCGCGCCATCGCGGTATCGGCGGTTTTCTCCGGGATCCACGTACCGACGGTCCCCGGATCGAAGCCGAGGTCCTTGACCGCCGTGGTCAGTTCCTTCGTATAGCACCCGCGGCCCAGGGCCGGATCCAATCGGGCCCGGTTGAAGACGTCGTCCTGGGTCATGCCTTGACAGCCGAGCTTGCGCAGATACATCTCGACACAGGCCTCGCCGCAGAAGTCCGGTTTCTGTTTGACATGCGGGACCCCCTTAATCAACACCCCGCCGCGCGGGCGCGCCGGTTCTTTCGCCTCGCAGATGACCGGGACCGCCGCTGTCAGAGCGGCCGCGAATATGGTCGGCAGATACTTCATCGGATTGCCCCTCAAGGTGAATTCAGATTCCGTGACTGTATCTACTATGACGGGGAACCGGCAAATCTCCTAAGCCCCGCGCGGCCGTTTTACAAATGTTTTACCCGGCAATCTGTGGACGGATTGAATCTGATGTTTGCATTCAACCCGGGGTTTCCGTATAGTAGACGCCATCGAACAGGAGGCATCGATGTACAGGAGGAAAGCCGCCAGGAGGCCGGCGCTTGCCTTTCTCTGTCTACTTATCCTTGCCGGTGTGGCGTCTGCCCAGGAGCAGCAGCAGTTCATGCCGGGCGTGGATGTGTTCCTCGCGGGATACACCCATCTGGTAAAAGGCAAGCGTGTCGCACTGCTGACCAATCAAACCGGGGTGAACGCCCGGGGTAAGTCCACGATCGACCTGCTCCACGCCCACCCGAACGTGAACCTGGTGCGGTTGTTCTCGCCTGAACACGGCATCCGCGGCAAGCTCAAGGCCGGCAGGAAAGTCGCCGATACCGTTGACCGCAAGACCGGACTGCGGGTCATCTCGCTCTACGGCGGCGAAGTCGGTTATCGCCCGAAAAAGGCGCATCTGGCCGGGATCGACGTGTTGATCTACGACATCCAGGATGTCGGCAGCCGGGCCTACACCTATATCTGGAGCATGGCCGAAGCCATGACCGCCTGCGGCGAGCAAGACGTCCAGATGATCGTCCTCGACCGTCCCTGTCCATTCGGCGCCAATACTGTCGACGGCCCCATCTGCGACACCCGCTACAACTCGCTGCTCACCCGGTTTGCCATCCCCCGGTGCTACGGTATGACCGTCGGTGAACTCGGCCGTTATTTCAACCGCAAGCACAACCTGCGCTGCCATCTGACCGTCATCCCGATGGCCGGCTATTATCGCGGCATGAGCTACAAAGAAACCGGGTTGAAATGGATCGGGCCGTCGCCGAATATCCCGGACCTCGACGCGGCCGCCTGTTTCCCTGCGACCGGCACCATCGGGTTGACCGGCCAACTGCACATCGGGATCGGCACCGACGCCCCCTTCCAGCTCGTCGGTGCTCCGTGGCTCGATGCCGAACAGACCGCTCGCGATCTGAACAACATCGGCTTGAGCGGCGTTCGTTTCAGCGCCACCAGTTTCATCTCAAAGGGGTTCTTCCGCGGCAAACGGGTGAACGCTGTGGTGCTGACGGTGACGGATATCACCAGGATCAAGCCGGCCACTATCGAATTGACGTTGCTGATGTACATGTCCCGAACCTATCCCGGCAAATTCCAATGGGAGCCGAAACGCATCAAGACCTTCGACCGCGCCATGGGTACGAGCAGTGTGCGTCGCGGCATTCAGCGCGGCGACAGCCTGGAAACCATGGTGCGGTCCTGGTCGCGGCAGCACCGGCAGTTCAACCGGGATCGCGCGCGCTACCTGATCTACCGCCACCGCCGGGTCCAGGGCCGCGAAGGCGTCTCACACCTGGAACGCTGATGCGACGCCGCAAACCGAATCAGGGGATCTTGCCGGCGTTGGTCTTTGCATTCAGACTCCAATCGTAGTCGAGCCAGTCGATCGCCGGCGGCTCGCCCCGTTCCAGTGTCGCGGTCAATGACGGGGCGTAGTTTGCGACGTAGCTCAGTACACTGCCGGCCGTCTGTTCGAAATCCCCGCCGTACCACTTGTAGAGCTGCGTCAGGTGGACGGTGTCCGAACCGGGTTCGTAGCGGAACCAGCGCGGGTGCATATGAACGTATTCCGTCTGGGCCGCCAATTGTTCCTCAAGGCGCTCCACCGTGTAGGCCTCAGGCCGCAGCGGCGGGCAGCCGATGGCCGCGCAGACCAGGGCAAAATGAATCCGTGGTTCGACGAAATGCGGCCGGACCTGTTCGTGTTCGATCTGATTCAGACTCCACGTCTGTTTGCCGACCTGCCAGCGTACGGCGTCCCAGCGTTCGGCGCCGGGGATGTCGCGAATGGACGCGACGGGGTAGTGGTCGAGGATCAGCCGCAGGGTAAACGCGTTGTAGGCGTTGATCAGCAATACCAGTTTTTCGTCGCGCCCCAGAGCTTCAAACGGGGCGTCCTGGAGTGCTGCGATGTATTGATCCAGCTTGGCGGGATCCCGGTGCAGCGCCGCGTAGTCAACCAGGCCGCGGTCGTCCACGTGAGCCCGCAGCACCTCGTCAAGCATGGAATGATCGAACCCCGGCGAGTCCGGGTTGGCGGTGTAGGACTCCTTCGCTTCCACCGGCGGCGGTCCGAACAGCTTGGTGAACTCACCGCGAAATGCCAGTCCGACGACCCCGGTAACCGCGCCGACGGCGGCGGCGATGAAAAAGAGCTTGACGCCGATTCTCCTGGATGATCCCATGCTGTCCTCCTTCCATGCCCACATATTCGATTCGGCAGCCGGAATATGTCACCGCCGATTCTGCAAGCCAACCGCAAGTGACGCGATGTCGGCATGACTTGCACGCGGCGATTGCCGCGACCGCAAGGGGGCGACGTGCCCGGCCCGGTTCATCGGAAACCATTGCCGTCATTGACGCCTCTCCGCCGGCGTCGGATTCAAATTGCAACGGATCTTCCAATGCAGCAGGACAGGCACTCGCATTGCAACACCCCTACAAT
>CAYLNH010000283.1:0-9294 GCA_964384625.1 uncultured Lentisphaerales bacterium | reverse complement strand
CGGTAGGAGGGTGGATGCGCAGGTGAGATTACTGCGGCTGCGGTAGGAGGGGACGCAGTTGAGACAACTGCGGCTACGGTAGGAGGGTGGATGCGCAGTTGGGACTGCTGCGGCTGCGGTAGGAGGGGGCGCAGTTGAGACAACTGCGGCTACGGCAGGAGGAGGATGCGCAGTTGAGACAACTGCGGCTACGGTAGGAGGGTCGATGCGCTGGTGGGACTGCTGCGGTTGCGGTAGGAGGGTGGATGCGCAGTTGAGACAACTGCGGCTACGGCAGGAGGAGGATGCGCAGTTGAGACAACTGCGGCTACGGTAGGAAGCAGTTCGTCTATGTGGGACCTGAAGCCGGACTTTTGCCGGTTCAATCTCAAATCTGCGATCTCAGATCTGAGATCCTATCCCTGCGGCGTCCAGACCTCCGGTTCCAGGCTGCCGGCGGTAACCAGTTCGATGCGGTACGGCTGGATCTCGACAACGCCGTAGTTCGGGTCGTCCGGACCGGAGAATACCTGGGCCAACATGGGGAACCAGAACGCATGCCGCCGCTGCTCATCGGTGGTGAAGGACGCCTGGCCCTGAACCTGGATGTAGTTTTCTGCAGTCATCGGGTCGGTCACCCCGCAGGTCAGATGAACCTCCGGGTTCGCCTGGATCTGGGCAACCTTGCGGGCGTTGGCCATCGAGGCAAACCGAATCGTCAACGACTCATCCGTCACGGCCATGACATAACGCACCCAGGGCTTTCCGTCTTCGGTGATCGTGGCGAATCCGGCCAGCTGCGGGCTGCTCAGGATCTCGCGGATCCGGCTTTCAACTTCCGACATGGTTGTCTCTCCTTCGTGCCGTGGTCAACTCAGAATGCGCCGGTGATAGACCAGCCATTCAATGAAAAGAATTACTACTGCCACAATCAGCAGCGTCCGGAAATACTCCCGATTCACTTTGGCGGCGGCCGCGACGCGGACGGTTTCCCGAGCCTCGCTGATCGGGTTGTCCACCGGTTTGAGCGCGGACTCTTCGCGGCTCATCAGGTTTGCCGACAGCCGCCGGACCTTGCCGTCGGCCAGCCCGTGAATCTCGTAGACGCCGCAGCGATCGACGCCGGTATAGCTGAAGCCGCCGCCGGGAATCGGCACCATCTCCTCGCGCTTGCCGTCGGGCCGCAGAACTGTGGGTGTATCCTTTTGATTCGGTGCGGCGATCACATCGCCGACGCGCAGGTTGACGTTGCCGGCAAGCGCCCGCTGTTCGTCGAAGTAGTTCAGGCAGTTGCGCAGGAACAGGACAAACGACACCTGCAGCGGCCAGGACGACCGAAAGATATCGAAACCGCCCACGACCATGATGTTGCCGTCCCGCTCCAGAACGCCCAGCAGAGGCGTCTGACTGCTGTTGAGAACCAGCTCGGCGTCCTTCGGGAAAGTGAGAGCGGCGGTCTCGGCGATCATCAGGTTGCTGAAGTCGATGAACCGGCAGAGCGGATGGGTCGCATCCCAATCAGCGACATCGGGAGCGCGAACGGAGCCCTCGGCCTGCAGGCCTTTGACCGGCGGCCAGCAGCCCAGATAGATGTTGTTGCCGGCGGCAACCTGCGGGTCCTTGACGTTATTCCAGATGATGGTGGCATAGCCCTTGTCCGCGTGCTCCGGAAACTCCTTGGCGGTGATGGATGCCAGCTTGATCTCCGGCGATGTGCTGAGCGCTTTTTCGACGTAGTAGTTGTTGTCGCCCACCAGCAGAATGCGTCGCGGGATCGGCTGCGGCACGATAAGATAGGCCAGGTTGTCCAACGGCAAGGCGTCGTCCGCTTCGAACTCGACTTTCAGGACGCCGCCGCCCGGCATCTTGGCCTCGAAGATCTGGGACACGTTTTTCTGCGGTTCGATGGTGAACGGCTTGCTGTCGAGCAGCTTGTCATCCAGGTGAATCGTCATGTTGCCGGCGACGGGCGCCTCCGAGAAATTGTGCAGGGCCGCGAACAGCTCCACTTTCGTCGGATCCCGCAGCGCCCGGCGCACATCCATGCCGGTGATTGCCAGGTTCGGCCGCGGTTCGCCGATCCGATGGTACTCCACCTTCATGTCGACCTTGCCGGGATCGGCAAAGGCCCCGTCCGAAAACAACAGCAACCGCGGATTGCCGCGGGTGTCCGCCAGGCTCTTGGCCTTCTGCAGGGCCCGCAGCGGATTGGTCGTGCTGTCGGCGGCGGCAACCCGATTCAGCGCCCGCGTCAGACGCTTGCGGTTGGCGGTGAACGGCGCCACCGTCTGCGCCCGGCGGTCAAAGCAGATCAACGCCATCTCGCTGCGATAGCTGAGACCGTCAATGATGTCCGCGATCTCGTCTTTGGCCTGGTCGAGCCGCGTCTTGCCGTCGGCTTCCACCGCCTGCATCGACGCCGAAGTATCCAGCAGGACGATCAGGCTTTCCTCCTTGGCGGAGACCGACCGCAGCCACGGCCGGGCCAACGCGAAGATAAGCAGCAGCAGCAGCAGCAGCTGGAGCAGCAGCAGCAGGCTCTTCTTCAGCCGCTGGAAGGGGGAGTTTACCCGCATGTCCTCGATGACCTTCTGCCACAACAACGTGCTGGCAATCCGGATCTGCGGGCGCTTGAGCTTGAGGAAGTAAAGTAGAATAAGCAGCGGCGCCAGCACCAGAAAGCCGAGCGCCCAGAGGTTGAAGAAACTCAACGGGAACAGGGGCCAGACCGTCATCATCGCAGCAACCCTTTCCGACAGAGGACGTCGAGGACGAGCCGGTCAAAGCCCAATTCGGTCGAGCACAGAATGTAGTAGCCGCCGCGATTCATGATGAACGATTTCAAGCCGCTGCAAAAGGTGTTCAGCGTCTGGTCATAGAGTTTCATCAGGCTCTTGCCGACGGAGATATCGGTGCTGTAGTCGAACTCTTTGTCGACCAGCCGCACATCGCCTTTCAAGTCCGGGTTCAACTCTTCGGGAGACAGCAGGTGGATGGCGAAGACCTCGAAGTTGCGGCCGAACAGGAAGCGCAGTCCTTCTTCGTAGCCGTCGAAATCGTAGAAATCGCTGATCAGCAGGACGACGCCTTTGCCGCGGTTCTGCTGACTGAAGACCTTGAGCGACTGCTGCAGCGAAGTCTGGGATGCCGGTTCGATGCCCTCCAGAAAATCGAGATAGGCGCCGGCATTCGGTTTGCCGCGTTTGGGTCCCCATTTGTCGAGGACCGTTTCGCCAAAGCACTGGCAGGTCAGACTGTCCATCCGGCAGAGCGCGATATAGCCCAGCGCGGCGGCCACCTGTTTGGCGTAGTGCAGCTTGTTCGGCGTGCCGAAATCCATCGACGGGCTGGTATCGATCAACAGAAAGACCTGCAGGTCCTCCTCCTCCAGGAAGAGCTTGAGATAAAGCCGTTCGAGGCGGGCGTAGATCTTCCAGTCCAGGTAGCGCGTATCGTCGCCGACAACGTAGTTCCGGTAGTCGGCGAAGTCCGTGCTGTACCCGCGGCGGCGGCTGCGGCGTTCGCCGCGCATGCGGCCGGTAGCCATTTTGCGCGCCATCACCTGGAGCTGCTCCAGGCGGGTCATCATTTCCGAGGTCAACAAGGGCTGTGCCATCTTCCTCCAACGACTCCTGCAACGGGGTCCCGCGGCGTCGAAACTACTGGAATTACTGTACGCGGGAGCCCCTGCACTTGCAAGGCCGGAACATCCGGCGCGCAATGCGTCAGTGACGGGGAGTAGCGTCTGCCGGCGCTCCACTACCGGCAGGCTTGACCTGCCGGAGTGATGGTCGGTGGGCTATAGACGCGGACAGCACGCCCCCCCTCTTCCGGCACGCCGGCAATTTCTGCCGGATCGCCGGAAGAGGGGGGACGCAGGCGGCGGGGTGGCTGGGCTGACCACTGCTCCAGCAGGTCAAGCCTGCTGGTGGCAGGAGAGCAGCACGCGCAAGCCACTCCCTGTGACTGACGCATTACCCCGGCGCCGCGGCCAAACCTTGGCGACAAAGCGTACGAAGAGAAGTCACAGACGTTTTCTGTTTCACCAGCACCAAGTGCTCAGCGCAGCGTTTCCCGATGTCTTCAGAAGGGAAAGCAGGTGGGCAAAGAGGCGCGGCGGACCGCTTCGATTACACCGCCTCGGAGAGGCGGGCTACTTTGTCTCGGAACGCTCCGTTCGAGAAGCCGAAACGGGCGGAACGAGATACACGAAGCAGATTTCAAGATCGGTTGCAGGCGGCTGCAGTCGGTTGCAGTCGGACCCCCATGAGATTTGGACGACGCTGAGAGAAAGAACTGCCCAGGTCGCTGCCTTCCCCCTATTGCGCGCCGGGAATGGCCTCGTGGTAAATCTGCCCCTGGTCCGAGGTCCCGGTCAATTCGTACTTCTCAACCTTGGCCACACCGTCGCTTCCCATCTTCGGCAGCTTCTGGACTTTGCTCTCGCCGGCTTTCCAGACAGCCCAGTACAGCGTGTGCGTCTTGACCTCGCCGCGGTCACCGTAGACCGTCAGCGTCAGGTTGACCTCGGTCAGGTCCTTGCCGGTGTCGTTGGTAAATGAGACCTCGTCCATCACCAGAGCACCGGCAACGAAGGACGAACTGATGGCCGTAATCCGGCTGCCCGGACCAAGGAAGAAATACCAGCCGGCGCCGGCAAGAGCCAGAATGACGGCGATTGCGATGAGTTTCTTCATGATGACCCCTCGAGAAGATTCCGTTTACCTGCAAACAGTAATGGTTCATATGCGTTGAGCCAATGCATTTGCGTTAAGATGGTACGTGTTCGACCCAACCCGGGTCGGCTGTCCTGCCGGCTTCATGGTTGTCGGAGCCGCGTTGCCGCAGAGCTCGCGGGACAGATTCCCGCGTTACATCCGGAAGCCCTTTCAAGGCGCATCGGCGCACCAGCCTTCGTCGGGGTGGCTTCGACCGGCAGACCTCGGTGGTGCTCTGCTCCATCCGGCTGCGTCGGACGCCTCCCGCTTTGCCAAGAGGGTGCCAACGAAAACCGGGCGCGCAAAAAAACACCCCCGCGACGTAATTCGTCGCGGGGGCGTCTTGGTTGGGCTGCGGAGCCGGTTAGAACTTGTATTTCAGGTCGACCTGGTACAGCTCGGCTTCGTCACGGTTCACACCGTGCATGACCAAGTCGTACTCGTCCTGGCGCCTGTAGCGCAGGTAAGCCAGACCGATGGAACAGTTTTTGGCGAGCTTGACGCCGGCCTTGAAGCGGTAGCCGTCGATGTCGGTCGACTCGACGCCGGTACCGAAGTCGCCGTCAATCAGGCGTTCAGGCAGGGCATCCGCCTCCGTGTTGATATAGTCAACACTGAACTTGAAGCGGCTGACCTCGAGGGCCGAACCGATGACGTAGTGCTGGTTGTTGGCTTCCGGGTCGATGTCGCCGCCGCGCTGGCCGCCGCCGGTGGTGCCAAGCGGGACGTCCGGGAAGGACTCGCCTTCCGCGCCGAAGTTCTCGGTGTACTCGAAGTAGATCTTGCCCTTGCCGATATCGCCGAACTTGACGCTGACGTCGGCGTAGAGGTCGAGCAACTGGAACTTGTACTCTTCCGCGCTGGTCTCACCGGAGCTGTCGCCGAGGCCGACTTCATCGGTGTACGGCGAGTTGTAGTTGTAGGTGGCAACGGCAAACGTGGCACCTACCGGGCCGCCGCCGACTTTGACGCCGGCCTGCAGGCCGGCCATCAGACCGAGACCTTCGTTTGAGCCGAGGTACCGGACTTCGTAAACACCGGCGGTCAGGAAGGCGGGCCCAAGCCCCTGCTGCAGGGACACACCCGTCGGCCGCAGGTCACTGTCAAACAGGATGCCGGCGTGCTTGTACGGGTTCTTGTGCTGACCGACGGTCAGTTTGGTGTCGCCCCACTTGTGGGTCACATAGGCATAGTCCAGACGGATGTCGCCCGTTTCCCATTCGGTGTTGTCGTTCCAGGTGAAGTTCGTACTCGTACCGTCTTCGCCGCCGGTGCACAGGCCGGCCGCGGCTTCCCAGCCCCAGTCGGTCTTGAACTTCATGCCGAGGCGGAAGCGATGGCGGAAGCGACGGCGGCGATCAACGCCCATGTCGTCGAGATCATTGTCGGCCCGGTCGCGCTGTTCAAAGCGGACACGCAGGTCGCCCTTGAGCTCGAACTGCTTGGACTTGTTGCCGAGCTTGAAGACCGGCTCGTCGTCCTTGACCTGAGCCAGACCGGCGGACACGTCGTCCTGCGTCTCATTCAACTGGGACTGCAGCTCAACGATCCGCTCGTTCTGCAACTGCAGTTGTTTCTCCAACTGCTGCAGTTTCTTGTCGACCTCGCTCTGGTTTTCGCCGGCAAGCAGCGGCAGCACGGCCACCGCCAAAAGCGCGGCAATCAGGGTTCTCATCGATTTCATCTGGTTGGTGGACTCCTTGGTTGGTTATGCGTGACAGAATCGAAGAATCGGAAAACTTGTTGGGGCGCTTTGGCCCCCCGGCAACCCAATCAATACCTACATTTCCGCTTGCCTCCTTTGCTCGACGTATTTTCTCCTGTGTACAGACTCCAGCAGATCTTGACGCGATATAAAAGGGGCTGCCCGCCGATGATTGACAGGACGATTCTGTTAAGTGTGATTGAAGCTGAAATAAAGAATCCGTTAAGCCAGAAGGCGGCGGCTGAGGCGGCGCTGAGCGTATGCGGGGCGCGTTAAGACGCCTTAACAAAGTCATCGCCAAGGCCGGCGGCCGACTTTGTCGGCGAGCGGTAGAAACTGGACACAACCGCGGTATTGTGTCCGCCCGAACCACGCCGGAAGCGACCGGCAGACCAGGCCGAACGAAACCCAAAAGGAGTCGCCGCCATGACCCGCGATATTGATATGATCCAAGCCGTCTACGCCCGGATGAAAGAGCGGCAGGACGGCATGCGCCAACTGTTCGACCGACCGCTGACCCTGGCGGAGAAGATACTCGCCACCCATCTGCCCCGGGAGCTGACGGCGGTCCCGACCGCCCGGGAGACCTATGTCTATCTGAATCCCGACCGCGTCGCCATGCAGGATGCCACCGCCCAGATGGCGCTCCTGCAGTTCATGCAGTCCGGCCGCCGGGAAGCCGCCGTCCCGTCAACGGTGCACTGCGATCATCTGATCCGGGCGCGGACGGGTTCCAATGCCGACCTCGAGCTGGCGCTGAACGAGAATCACGAAGTCTACGCCTTCCTGCGCTCGGTCTCACGCAAGTACGGCATCGGCTTCTGGAAGCCCGGCAGCGGCATTATCCACCAGATCATCCTGGAGAACTACGCCTTCCCCGGCGGCATGATGATCGGCACCGACTCGCATACGCCGAACGCCGGCGGCCTCGGCATGTTCGCCGTCGGCGTCGGCGGTGCCGATGCCGTGGATGTCATGGCCGGGATGGACTGGGAGCTGGCCTGGCCCGGCAAGATCGGCGTCCATCTCACCGGTTCGCTGAACGGCTGGACGGCGCCGAAGGATGTGATCCTCAAACTGCTGGGCATCCTGTCGGTAAAAGGCGGCACCGGCAATGTCGTGGAATACTTCGGCCCCGGCGCCGAGACCATCAGCTGTACAGGCAAGGCAACGATCACCAACATGGGCGCGGAACTGGGCGCCACCTGCTCCATCTTTCCGTTTGACCAACGGATGGCCGCTTATCTGCGGGCCACCGGCCGCGCCGATGTGGCCGCGCTGGCGGAAGCCAACCCCGACCTGCTCCAGGCAGATCCGGAAGCCGCCGCCGACCCCGCCAACTACTACGACACCGTGATCGAGATCGACCTTGACGAACTGCAGCCGCATATCGTCGGCCCCTTTACCCCGGACAAGGATCGCCCGGTCGCGGCGATGAAAGCCGAAGCGGCGAAAGAAGGCTATCCCGAAGAACTCAAGGTCGGCCTGATCGGCAGCTGCACCAACTCCTCTTACGAAGATATCGGCCGCGCCGCCGCCGTCGCCCGGCAGGCGCTGGGAAAAGGGCTGAAAGCCAAGAGTCGATTCTATATCTCACCCGGTTCCGACCAAGTCTACGCCACCGTCAAGCGCGACGGCCTGCTGGCGCCGCTCGAAGAGATCGGCGGCGTCGTGCTCGCCAACGCCTGCGGCCCGTGTATCGGGCAATGGGATCGCAGCGACTTCACCGCGGCAGAACCCAACGTCATCGTCACCTCGTTCAACCGCAATTTCCGCAGCCGCGCCGACGGCAACCCGGAAACGCTGGCGTTCATTGCCGGCCCGGAAATCGTCACCGCCATGGCCCTCGCCGGCAAGGTCACGTTCGACCCGAACCGCGATACGATCGACGGCATCAAACTCGAGCCGCCGCGCGCCGACGACCTGCCGGCAGACGGCTTCGAAGCCCGGCAAACCGGCTATGAACCGCCCGCCGAACGCCCCGATGCGGTCAGCATCGAAGTCGCCGACGACAGCGAACGCCTGCAGTTGCTGTCGCCGTTCCCCGCCTGGGACGGCAAGGACCTCCTTGATCTGCCGGTACTGCTCAAAGCCGTCGGCAAGTGCACCACCGACCATATCTCGCCGGCCGGCAAATGGCTGCGCTTCCGCGGACATTTGGACAACATTTCCAACAATATGTACAACGGCGCCAACAATGCCTTTGCCGAAGAAGCCGGTAAGGGCGTAAACGTACTGAACGGCGACGTCGATGATCTCTCGGCCATCGCCCGCGCCTATAAAGCGGCCGGACAGGACTGGGTCGTGGTCGGCGACGAAAACTTCGGTGAGGGCTCCAGCCGCGAGCACGCCGCCATGGAACCCCGACACCTCGGCTGCCGGGCGATCATCACCCGCAACTTCGCGCGCATCCACGAGACGAACCTGAAGAAACAAGGTATCCTGCCGCTGACCTTCGCCGATCCCGCCGATTACGACAAGGTACAAGCCGACGACCGCGTCAGTGTCTTGGGGCTGGCTGAATTGGCCCCCGGCACGCCGCTGACCGTCGTGCTCAAGCACGCCGACGGCAGCACGGACGAACTCCAGGCCAACCACACGCTCTCCGAACTGCAGGTCGAATGGTTCAAAGCCGGCTCCGCCCTGAACCAGATCGCGGCGGAACAGGGGTAGGAATTGCTGATTGTTGATTGCTGATTTCAGATTGAAGACCATACCGTCAAGCGCGGGGGGGGAAGACTCCGGGTACAACGCCGTCGCCGCATCCAGCCCCAGCAGGGGCGACGCAAGATAGCCCGGGGGCTCAACCCCGGGGAACGAAATCACCTGCCCCGGAGGGGGCATGGGCATGTAGCCCGGGGGGTCAACCCCGGGGAACGAAATCACCTGCCC
>CAYLNH010000282.1:0-9396 GCA_964384625.1 uncultured Lentisphaerales bacterium | reverse complement strand
ACCGCCTGGGGTCGTATGGTCGAGCCAATTGTTGGCAGGAAACGCCTACGGAAGTGACATGCGCCCGACCGGATGGGACGTGAAGAACGCGGGTTCTCGAGTACCTCGGGTACGTCGGCATCCCTCCAGACCCGATCCTGAGGCTACCGGCTCGCCGCGAAAAGATCCCCCCGGCTCTGCCGGGAGAGTGTCGGCCTCCCTTCAGTTTCACCTTCGCCCCGACTCTCCCGCCACGGTAGACAGGCGGCAACGAAGTATATGATTTGACCAGGACAATGATTTCTCATCCCGGCGGCCGGCTGCATCATTGTTCCGGCGCTGATTGTGGCGCCGCCGGCCGCACCTTCCCGGCGCAACGCCGCGTCGTCTCTCGGCAACGACATCTCTCTGGCGGCACGTCAACCGCCGCCGCGGGTCAGCCGGGACACCTGTTTCAACTCAGCGGACACCGCTGAATTGACGGTCTTACTCGGCAATCCGGAAACCGATCTTGACGGTCACCTGCCAATAGGCGATTTTGCCGTCTTCGATCTGGCCGCGAGTCTCGACAACGTCGAACCACCGCATATTGCGAACGGTCTCGCCGGCTTTGGCAATGGCATTTTCGATGGCGGGCTGGAGCCCCTCGGCGGAGGAGCCGACGATCTCGATTTTCTTGTAGACGTGATCACTCATGAGTTTTCCCCTTTCCGGGATGTCGATTCATTCGTTGCGAGTGCAGGCAGTATATCCTGTGCCGCCACTCGTGCAAGCACCCGATTATTCAGGGCGGGCGTGAAGCAAGGTCAGAAACCGTTTCACCGGGCAATCCGGATCCGGGCGCCGGGGACTGTCTGCAGGTTGTCGGGGTTGTAGTATTCGTAGACGCGGCTGGCCGGCAGCTGATAGGCCCCGGGATGCGTCGGCAGCAGGGGAAGGTCGAGCGTCTGCCGGCCGCCGACAGCGAGACTGTCGAGATAGAGGATCAACGTTTGTTGCCGGACTTCCCAGCGTTTGATGGCCCCGTTCTGGACGAGCTTGCGCATGGCCGTCGGCGTTGGTTGCAGCGCCGGTCCGAGGCCGATCTCGAGCATGCAGTTGCGGGCGCCCTCGCCGCGTTCGGCGATGATCGCAGTCAACCGTGTCTCCCGGCCGAGAAGGAGGTCCTGACGATCCCATTTGAGCCGCAGGTTCAATCCGTCACGGGCCAACTGCTCGGCTTCGCTGCCCCAGCGTTGACAGCCTTTGGCGTGGACGGCGTAGGTGACCTTGCCGGACCCGTTGAAACGGATCTGGAAGTCACGGCGGCCAAGCGACGGGAGATCGACGAACGCCGGTGTTTCCTCACGACCCGACACCTCAACGCTGTCGACGACGTTGCCGTCGGCAAGGATTTTGACGCTCCCCCGGGCCGCATCACCGCGCGTCGCAATCAATGCCTCGAGCGCGAGCACGGTGGCTTGCGTGCCGGGCCAGGCACCGTGGGCGCCGCGCAATGCGAGCAGTTGGTTGACGAGCCGGCACTGGAGCTGCGGCGCGGCAGCGGCCCGGCTCAACGCGATGGCGGCAAGGGCAAGGACTTCCGTTTTGCCCCCGCGCCCGTAAGCGCTGGAGATGGTACGGCCGGCCCCCGCTTGGCTTGCGGCGTTTACCCCCAACCCGGTTGCGAGCTTGCGGTAAGCTGACGACTCCGGATGTGCTGCCAGACAGGCGTTCAGGGCCAGCAGGCGGTCGTACACGGAGTGGGACCTGCTGCCGGCGATGCGGTCCAGCCGCGGCAGGTGTTTGCCGACATCCGCCCGAGACCGGCCACTGCGCAGGACGGCCCAGACGGCGTAGCTGCAGCTCCGGTTGTCGGCGCGCCCGAGATTGGCGGCGACGAACGACCAGGTCCGTTCCAGCACCTTCGGGTCCACCGAAATCTCACTGCTCATATCCTGCAGTTGGCACAATCCCAGGGCGGACAGCCAGATACTCGCGGGCTCCCGGCCGTACAGGGAGAAGCCGCCGCCGCGGACCTCGAAACCAAGCAGCCGTTGATAGCCCGCCTGCAAATGGTTCAACGCGCGCCGGCGCCACACCGGTTTGTCCTGACCGTGCGCTTTGAGGTATCGCAGAACCATCAGATTTGGATAGTTCACCGCGGTCGTTTGCTCAAAGCAACCGGACGGCCGGCGCAGGAGCCCCTCGAGCCCGGACTGCATCTCAACCAGACTGGAGCTATGCACCCGCAACAGCCACTGCTCGGCAATCAACGGTTGCGGCAACTTGATCCGGTGCGTTGCCGTCTCCCCGCCGTAGAGCCGGCCGGACACGGACTGTTGCATTTCACGGCCGTACTCCGTCACGTTGATCGCATGGCTCACGACGTCGACATGCCGGCCCATCGCGGCGCGGATACAGAGCCGATGCCGGCCGGCGCGAGTAAGCCGGATGGGGATGTCGAAGGCCTTTCTGCTGTTGGCCGGGACCTCGCCGCGACGTTCAGGATCGCGGCAGACCAGGAAGTCGCCGCGGTCAACTGCAACGCGAACCCGGCCGGCAGCAGCCGTATTGTTGAAGACCTGCACCCGAAGAACCGGTTCGTCGTTGACGACATAAGCAACGGGCAAGTCCGCGGCGGCCACCAGCGGCTTGGTCACCCGGAATTCCGTGCCGGCGCCGACGATGCCGCCGTCAGCCGCGACGGCAATCGCGGCGGCATGCCAGGTCGTGATATTGTCCGGCAGGCGGAAGTCCAGTCGCTTCCCGGCGTCGCCGGCGAGGGGGACCTCCGGCAGGAACAGGAGGGTTTCGGGGAAATACTCCCGCGTCTTCGCTGCCAGCGGCGGTCGCGCCGTCGACCGGGCCTCCGTCTGCCGGGATGCCAGGGCCTCTTCTTCAGCCATCGGCGGGTCGGTTGTGCGCCGGGCTTTTTCGCGGGCTTTGGAGAGTACCGGCAAAAACATGCCGCCCAAGATGACGACGATTGCAATAACCAGAAGGGACTTGATCAGCAAGTGACTGCGGGCCAGGATGACCACCGTGCGAACCATGAACCCGCCGAGCAGCACCGACAGGAAGGCAGCCAGAAGGGTGGTGCGCCAGCGCCCGGCGCGACGGCGGTCGGCGATCGCGATCTGCTTGAGATTGCTGATGCTCCGGGCTTCGGCACCGGCCGGCCGCCGGGGGCAGCCGGGCAATTCCCGCTGCCGGACGAGTGCGCTTAGGATCGGCGGCGGCAGGTTGATTTGCGGCGACTGCTGCACGATCCAATCGCGCAACTTCTCTTCGGCAAACCGGTCCCGGGCGCGCGCCGTAATCGCGGCGTCGGTGATGACGACGGTCGCCACACCGGTGCGGGCCCGGCCGTCGCGATCGGTCAAGGCCAGATCCAGGGAGTTGTCTTCCCCGGGCGCGGCCGTGGGACGGCGGCAGGCGAACGACAGTTTCGGGGCTGCGGGCGCCGTCGGCAGCGCGACCCGGGACAGACACGCCTGCCCGTTCGTCGTACGCGCAATGGCGGTGATCGCCAATTCCCCCGAGACGCGCTCCGGAAGCCGGAAACGGACGTGGGCGGACGCATCGCCCAGGTCCGAACGCGACTGTACGATTTTCTCAAACACGTCGTCACGGTTCGACAGACATACAGTCAACTGCTTGATCCGTCCCCGGATTGCCGGATGAAACTCGATCTCGCAGGCGACGTCGGCGCCGGCGGTCACGAAGCTTGACGGCGTTCGACAGCGCAGTTGCCCCACTGCGGCGGCAAGGGAGCAGGACGCTTCCTGCTGGTTGCCGCCGGTTTCCCAGGAGACGGTTGCATCGGTGCTGGTGAGATTGCCTTTGAACCCGGCCCAGCCGCGATCATCGATCTCAAGCATCTGGTCGATATCGCCGAGCTGCACGCGGTAGGTCCCGGTCGCCGGCCGGCCGTCCGGGTGATAGGCGCAGAGAACAAGTTGATTCTCACAGCCGAGAAACGCCGTACCGGCGGCAGGCAGTACCTCGACGGAGCGATCGCGGCGGTAGAGTTTAACCTCGCGTTGCCAGGTTTCGAGAGTGCCGCCGTCGTCAATCTTGAGTGAAGCGTGCAGCATGGTCCAGTCCTCGTCTTCAGCGAGGAAGGGCGCCGGCGGCTGCAGGTCAGCCGCGGCCGCGCCGTGCTCATCGGTCACCAGTGAAACGCGGTGCCGGCTCGCCGTCTCCGGCTTCTGCAGTTCAAGCGTCAGTCCGGCCTTCGTCACGGGCTGCCCGGAGAAATAGGCCAGATTCACGGTGCACCGGGTTGGCTGCTGATGCACAAGGTAATTGCCGAGATCCACCCGGGCGCGGATGCGGCGGGGGACGTAACGCTTGACGCGGACCGTATGCTTTTCGATGCCGGCGGCATGGAGGAACGAAAGCGTGTACTCGCCGGGCATGGCCGCCGCGCTCAGTGGAAATGCGCCGTTCACATTGCCGTGCTCCGAGCTTCGCGTTTGACGCCGTTGAACGACATTGCCGCGGGCATCGATGATCTTGACGGTACAGGACTCCCTGCTCCGGGGCGCGAACCGATCGGCCAGCAGAAAGGCGGAATAATGGATTGTCTGGCCGGGCTGGTAGATGGGCTTGTCCGTGATGATGAAGACTCCGTCACGCCGGCGTTCGGACTGCGGTCGACGATCAATGTGGCCGAACAACGAGACCTCTTTCCCCCTGGCCTCGACCTGCACCGAATAGTGAATCGCAGGCAGCTCACGGGCGGCGACGGGGTCAACGGCGAACGCGCAGATCCCGTCGGCATTCGTCAGACCGCGTTGCCGCTCCAGCCGGTGGGCTTGTCCGAGATACTTGAGTTCGATCACGGCACCGGCGATCGGTTTCCCGGTAACCCGGCTGCGGACGTCGATCGAGATCGGCACGGTCTCGTGGGCGGCCGCGGCGGCCGGCGCCGCCACGCGCACCTGCGGCGCGTCAAAGAAGGTCCCCGGGAAATACACCGCCAGCGACAAGACAGAGCGCCCAAAGCTTGAAACGTCGATCCATGCTCATCGGTGATCCTCCGCGTTGACCTGACCTGTGCTCAGGATTGTCAGGATCCGGGCCAGGTCCTGGTTGTAGTAGCCTTCCACGTGGCCGTCGACGAAGAGGACGGTCACGTGCATCGCCGAACCGCTGCGGTATGGATAGACCAGGACCGCGGTCCTGGTCGAGTCGGCAGCGTCGTCCCGCAGGCCGGCCCCGAAGTAATGGTAGCGCTCGAAGATCCCGGTCGGATCGAATTCTTCCGGCGCGAGATCAGCGGGGCTGGCCAGCATGCGGGCGGAAGTCAGGATCCCCTCGTCATATAACGTCCACAGCGTTGGCGGAAAATTCCCGGAGTACTCGCCGGAGTACATCAGCAGGGCCAGCCCGATCTGTTTCATCGTCCCGCTGCGGCCATAGCCATAGCCGCGGGACGAACCGCCGGGGGCGTCCGGCAGCATCCATTTGTACAAGGGCAGAAACAACAGCGCCGCGACCACGAGGGTTGCCATTCCAATTGGCGAGATCTTTCCTGTCCAGAAGTTCGCCAGGATCGTGGTTGAGCGAAGCGAAGATCCGCCGCTGCCGGAGCGTGCCGACGAGGGAGGGATATCTGAGCGGCATTGCGACCGAGAAGGCGAGTCAGCCGCCGGCGTACTGCCCGCCGGAGACCGCTTCGCCTCGCCCTGCGGATCATTGTTCTGGGGTCTAGTTTTGCTCATCGATATGGGTCTCCCGGTTTGCTGAGAGGGGTCGGTGCGCTGCAGGTGCGGGTTCTCGGGTTCTCTTGCGCCAGGCGATCCAGGTGCCGAACGCGAAGGCAATGAAAGCGGCAAGGATTACCAGTGCCCCCAACGCGCCGGCGCGGATCATCACGATGAAACCCTTCAGCGGCAGACCGGCAAACACTGTTCCGACGCCGATGAGTGCGAGGCGCAGTTCCAGCCGTTGCCGGACGAGAACAGCCCAGGCCGTCGGCGCCGCCACCGCCGCGGCCACCGTGCTGTTCAGAACCACGAACCACCAACCGCCGGGCGGCACCGCCAGACAAAGCATATGAAGCAGCCACGCCGACAGGATGCCGACGCGCAATGCGCCCGCGCCCGGCTGGTCGGCGTCGCGCCAGTACAGGCTGTGGATCACCACAAAGGCAAACCCGGTGGTTGCCGCGATCTGCCCGACACCGTCGATTGGCGCGAGCAATCGCCAGACCAGCAGCCCGCTGCTGATCGCGCCCGCGACACCGGCGGCCGGATGCCGCACCAGAACGGCTGTCAGGACAACTGCGGTAAGCACGAAGTAGAGGAGTGCGGTCTGGTTGTCGAAGGCGAAGATCTCACTCCCCCAGCTTCCCGGAAGCGTCGGCAGCAGACCGGCAATAGACACCAGCAGCAAGCGGGAGACGAGCAGCGGCTGCCACCGGCGCAGCAGCAGAACGACGTAGATCGCGATGTTGATCGCCACCAGCGGCCGGGCCACGGATGCCGTGGTGTCGACATAGAGCAGAGCCGTGGTCAAAACCGGCACCGCGGCCAACACCGGCGGCAGCCACGCCCGCGGCGTCCGCAGCAGGTATTTCATCTGGCCGGTCATCGACCAGACCAACGCCCAGGCCGCGGGCAGGAAATACGACCACGGCACATCGATATCATAAACAAACGCAATCCAGACGTGGTGAAACGCGGAAAGCCCGGACCACAGCAGCATCATGAGACGCGGAATCCACGGCTGCCGTAACGGCGTTGCCGCCCAACTGCCCTGGTTCGGCAACAACATGGGCAGCAGCAATAACACCGGCAAAACCAGCTGGCAGACAAGCCGATAGCTCTGCACCGCAACCCCGAATTCGGCGACGCCGTCAGTGCCGAGATAGGACCGGAACAGCAGCGGCAACGTCAGGTTCAACGCCAGAAACGGCAAGCCGAAGAGCAGCAGGCGACCCGGCATCAGAAGCCCGCGACAACGCCGCCGGAGCACCGCGTAACGACAGCCGATGGCGACCAGCGCCAGAGCGGCAAGGGTCCAGGTCAAACCGCTGCTGATGAAGATGGCGCCGTTCAGCAGGATGAACGGGACAAACACGAACACGCTCTCGATCACGATCAGCAGAAGCGCATCGCAGGGAACGTTGCGCCGGACCAGAAAGATCACGGCAGCTACCAGGACAAGGGCGTACAACTGCACGCTGGAGAAGTTGAAAACCAGTTGTGACGCATCGGTGTCGAAGAACCGCTCGTCCCGAGTGACCAGAAAAATCCCCAGGGCAATGAGAACGGCGCTGACCAGGTACAGCGGATTGCACAGAACAATCTGCCGTACCCAGCCGGCAGGTTTCTTGGCTACCTCAGGCATGCCGACAGGACCTCCTGCGTTGTGGTTGGGGGGTGGTAGACTCATGCGGCCGGCGACTCCTCAGCCGGCGACAGGTCCGTCAAATGCTGACGACTCAAGGCAAGCAGGGTGCCGGCGCCGAAAAACAGCAGGGCCAGAATGATCATCACAAAGCCGCCGACGCCTTCCCGCACATTCAGATACATCCAATGAATGGGCACCAGCGTGACGGCCGCAACGGCTGTGATCGCCACCAGTCTGGGCCATTGCCGGTGCAGGACAAAACGGCAGACGGCCCAGATCGCGAGCATCGCGGCAGCCAGACCGGTTGTCGTCCAGGCACCGCGAACCGAATCGTCGAACACCCAGATCCAGGCGTGCACCAGGAGCACGAGCGCGGTCAAACGCCGCAGCCAGACCGCACCCCAGTGCGGCTTGTCCCCCCAGAAGCAACTGTGCAGCAGAAGGTACCAATAGGCGCACTGCCACGAGATGTCGAAGCCGTGAGTGGTGTGCCGTAACAGGAACAGCAGTCCGGCCAGCAGCCCCATGGCGCCGAAAACGCCCAGCACCGGGCGGCGTCGGAGCCAACCGGCGAGCAGCAGCAGCACCAGCACCGCGGCGCCGGCCGACAGGTACCGATTATAGTCCGTGCCGCCGCTGCCGGCGACCGTCGTCCAGGTAATCTGCACACTGCTGAGCAAAGCGAATACCGTCACCCAGGTGGTAACCCGCGGCAACCGCAGGCCCTCGCGAAAACTGTACCAGAACGACAAACCAAGGTTGATTACGAGGATCACCCGCGCCACCATCAGCATCGGGTTGTCGGTGTCGGTAACGCGATAGGCAAAACCGAACGTGAGCAGCCCCAGAATCGCCGGCAGCAGCCGGAGCCGCGCCCGCAAACGAAGCGAGGGCGCCCGCCACAGATCCGTTAAACGCCAGACCACGACCCAGCCCATGGCCCACAGCACCGGCAGAAACTGGGTTGCGTCCGGATAGTCCGCCGCGAAGTCGTAGACAAACCCGATCCAGAAAAGATGAAAGCCGGTCACGGCAACCCAGGCAGTGGAAATCAGCAGCGGCAGAGAACTGCGCCGAGGCGCGAAGTCCGGCCACGACCTGGCGCGGGGGAGGAGCAGGGAGAGCAGCGCCAGACCGGGCAGGAGCATCGTCTTCGCCGTGACCAGCATGAGTTTGAACAAAGCAATGCCTTCCTGACTGACGGCGCCGTGTTTGTGGATGGGACTGAACACCAGGGGGGCGATCAGGTTGGCGAGGAGGAAGACGACGCCGACAGCCAGGAGGCCGGGAGGGAGATTCAGATCGCGAAAGAAATACTTCAACGCGGCCGCCTTGACGACCGCCAGCAACACTGTCAACACACAGGCCGAACCGATGAACCACGGCGAGACCCGATACTTGAGCCCGAGGTTCAGCAGAATCGCGGAGACCGGGAGAAAAACCATCGCCAGTACCACCAGCAAAGTGGAATCGTACCAGACCTTGCGGCGACAGAGGAAAACCGCGGTGCCCACCAGCAACAGACCGTAAACCTCCGGCGTGGCATAGTGCATCAGGAATTCCATGGGCTCAACCAGCAGGTTCTCCAGCTCATTGTGATGGTCCAGCGTCGCATTGACGGCGTGCCCCAGCCCGTACAGCAGAAAAGCGGCGCTGATCAGGTAGAACGGATTGCACGCCAACAGCTTACGTCCAATCTGCCGCAGTTCAGCCAGGACCACCCGGCCGGCAGTCGGCTCCGGTTCCAGCCCATTCATCTCATCCATCTCACATATCCTCTTATGGTTTCTTGTGCTATCATAAACTATCATAAACTATTCTATCGCCAAGTGCAATAGTGCAGAGGGATTTTCTGCGGGCGGGGGGAAAGGAGGGGGCGACATCAACGCCGCAGTCGGGTAGAATACAGGTAGCAACAACCAACCGTGAGGGTGAAACCATGAAACAGGTGATGATGATGCTGGCAGTCGCAACCGGGTTGAGTGCCGCGGCCTGGGGTAACGGCATTTACGACTTGAAGCGGATCTTCCAGCGTTTTTGCCCTGAACTCCTCTGATTTGAGCTCAAAAGAGT
>CAYLNH010000281.1:0-9441 GCA_964384625.1 uncultured Lentisphaerales bacterium | reverse complement strand
ACTCTTTTGAGCTCAAATCAGAGGAGTTCAGGGCAAAAACGCTGGAAGATCCGCTACAACGGAGTTTTCGGCGTCGACAACGAAAACCCGAATTACAGCGTCATCCTGATCGACAGCAATGCGCCGGGCAATATCTTCTGGCCCGGCGAACAGCCGGCGTTCACCTTCCAGATCGTCAATCACCGGGACGAACCACTCGCGGCCGCGGGCCTCGCACAAGTCCTGCGCTACGAATCGCGCGGCATCCCCGGCGATATCTGGCAACCCAGACTGCACCGGGTTGCCGACGTCCAGGCCATCCCGATCAACGTCGATCTGGACGCCGGCGGTTTCGTCAACCTCCAACTGGCGCCACAACTGCCCGAGACCTTCGGCGGCTATGCCGTCGTCATTGATCTCGGCGACTATGGCCGGCAGTTCGGCGCCACGCTGGTGCGCGCCGTCAAAGCCGTGAGCACGTCGCTGCAGTATCCCGGGATGTCGCTGGATCCGCTGCCGCCGCCGGTGATGCACCGGCTCGGCGTCCAGGCCGTCCGCTACGGCATTCCGTTTATGCGACCCGGCAGCCCGCGCTACGACGAGACCATGGAACGCATCCGGCAGATGCTCACAGACTACCACAAAAACAATGTCACCGTACTGCTGATGTTCGGCGCCACGTACGATGTCGACGACGCCGGCCAGCCCCTCGACCGCATGCGCCCGCATCTCGACGACGAGGGCGTCATGAAGTCCGGCAAGATGGACCACGCCTGGCTGCCCGAATACGATCCGGTCTTCACCGAATACGTCGCCGACCTGGCGCGGGAGTGGGGCTGGCCCAACGGCCCGGTCACCGCGGTGCAGCTCTGGAACGAGCCCTGGGAAGGCCTCTCGATCTCCGGCTGGCAGGCGGATATCCCGCGCTATCGCGCCATCTACACCGCCATGGCCAAGGGCGTTGAAACCGCTCGGGCCGACGCCGGCGTCGACGTCCTGATCGGCGGTTGCGATTCCTCGTCGAACACCTGGGACAAACTTTTTGCCGACGGCGATCTGGCGTTCCTCAAATGGCTCGACGTCTGCACCATTCACTACCAGGGCCTGGACGCGCCCAGCACCTATCGCGCCTGGCGCGAACGCGAGCACCCCAACGGCCGCGTCCGAATCTGGGACACCGAGAGCTGGGTGGCCAATACCGACGACCGCATCGCCGTCGTCATTGCCGCCAACCGCGCCGCCGGCTACGACCGCTGCCTCGGCGTCTACGCCGGCAACGTCGCCACGCCCTGCCGCCGGAATCTTTCGAACCCCATGCGCATCTGCACCGACAACGGCATCCAGGAGGTCCTGCCGTTGACGCATGCTTGGCCCCAGGCCGCCGCCGTTGCCGCCTCGCAGTATTTCATCGGGACGCGGCCGTTCCGTTCGTTCCTCTTCCAGAACGGGCTGCCCTGGGTCATGGTTTTCGACGGCCTCGAGAATCCCGAAGACGGCACCGTCGTCGTGGTCGGCGATCTCAGCGATGCCTTTCCCTTGGACGAATTGCCGTTCCGCCGGGCCCGCAGCCTCGCCGAGATCAAACACAAGGAGGTCCTGCGCCAGAAGCTCCAAGGACTCCCTGACGACGATCCCGGCCGCGCGGAGTTGCAGGTCGAGATCAACGCCTGGCAGGTCCTTACCGACTGCGCCATGACCATCGACAACGCGGACGGCCGCTTCGCGCTGTACGATTTCTACGGCAACCCCCAGGCCGCCGACGGCACCATCACGATCCCGCTCGACCATCGCGGTTTCATCCTGCGTGGCGACGGCAGCGCCGGCGCCTTCGCCGCCTTGCTCGACGCGCTGCGCCGCGCCGAGATCCGCGGTATCGCCCCGCTCGACATCATCGCCCGCGATATGACCGCACCGATCGAACAGCATCCGGATCTGCGACTGGAATTGACAAACGTCCTGAACCGCCCGGTCCGCGGCACGCTGCAGGTCGCCGTAGAAGGGCTCCAGACCGAGACGCCCGCAACGCTCGAGTTCGCGCCGCATGAGACCAGGGAGGTCCTGGTCAACGTCGCCGGCGGCGCGCCTGCCCCCGACAATACTTATCCGCTCACCGTCCGTTTCGATGCCGGCGACGACGGTATCGCCGTCCACCGCGAAGACATGCACGTCAATGTCATCGTCCCCCGCCGCATTCAGGTGGACGGCAAGCTGGACGACTGGGACGGCGTCCCGCCGCAGTATGTCGGCAGCGTTGCCGGCGCCGGCCCGGCGTTGACGGAAGCCGCCTGGCTGCCGTTCGTCGAGGAACACAACGACACGGCGAGTACCGGCGGCGCCATCGGCTATCTGGCGTATGACGAGGACAACTTCTACTTCGCCGCCCGCATCGCCGACGACACACCGCATCCCGGCACGCTGCGGTTCGCCGCGCGTGACGACGATGAGTTCTATTATCCGGAAACCGCGTATTCGCCGGAAGGCGAAGCCCTGCACTGGCCCGAACGTGTGCGCCGCTACTCCTATCGCAAGTGGCCGGCGCTGCCCTCGTCCTATCCGAACGGCCCCATCGACAACGTCCAGATCGCCTTCAACGTATTGCCCGCCGACCACAAGCCGCAACGCATCGCCGCGGCCCCCGGCACCATGCCGCACTTCGGCGGCTACGACTGCACCGATTACGAGTTCGCCCTGAACCAGGTGGCCGAGCGCTACGGCGGCGGCACCGAGATCTGGCGACTGCTCACGCCGGGCATGCCGCGGAAGCACTTCTATCCGCGCCAACCGGCCAGCCCGTTCGACGGCGCGGTCGACGGCCGGCTGGCGATCCACCACGACGGCAATACGCGCATCGTCGAGTGCGCCATCCCCTGGAGCGAAATTCCGCTGGTCAAAGAACGGCGTGACGCCGGACAACCCATCAAGTTCTCCTTCCGCGTCAACGACGACTCCCGCCGCGACACCATGGAACTCGCCCGCGATCGCAGCGCCTCGATGATCAACGCCCACGCCTTCCACGTCGACTGGGAAACGCACTGGGCCAACGAGATCGAGTTCGGCTGGGATGCCGCCGGCGCTGGGACGACAAGGACTGCGGTTCAAATATCGCGGTTGTCGTGAAAGCCCGGGCCCCCGGCGGCGATGTAACCGCCGGACTCGCCGTGTTCGGAGTTGCTGACCCAGAAGGCGTAGAGATCGCCGTGGCGCAGATAGAAACGGAAACGCACCGGCCGGCCGGCGAATTCCATCAGGTCGGCCTGCCCATTCCATTGGATCTCCTGCTTGGTGGAATCCGTCGCCACGGGTCGGCAGTCCGCCTGGCTGAACCCCGGCAGCACGGCGCCGTGCTCGTCGCAGAGTTCCACCCGCAGTTCGCCATTCGGGTTATCGACGTTGACGAACAGATGCCGGCCGGAATACGTGACCGGGCGCGTGAGCAGTTGCGCCCCCGCATTGCCGGCGCGCATGGAAGCGAAACCGTCACGGCGAAGTTTCGCGATCCCGGTGCAGCCTTTGGAATAGAGCGCGCCGGGGAATCCAAAGCGGTCCGTCGGATTGTCGGGATCCCCCTGAAACCCCGTGTAGTAGAACCAGAGCTCGTCGTCGTGGATGGTGCAGATGCCGCCCACCGACTGCACATAACCACGGTCCCAGACGTCGGGCTCGCGGCCGGCAGCGATGAAGACGTTGCGGTCCGGACGGTGCCAGTGAAAGCCGTCACGGCTGAACGCCGTTTTCAATTCCGTGATCTTCGGACGGCACAGTTCCTTGCAGCGTTCGTTGCCGGGGCCCAGGTGGATTTCGAACAGGCTGAGCATGATGCTCTCGTAGGCGACTGCCGTCAGATTGTAGAGCTGCGCCGGATCGCCGATCTCCGGGTCGGGGGCATCCAATCGGTCGGCGCCGCACCAGAAGACCTTGTCGGCGTCGGTCCAGGCTGCGCCCGCGAGAAAGTCGGCGTGCTCGCGATATTCCCGGGCCCGGCCGATCTTGTTGCCGATGCGAATGCTGTAAACCCACTTCTTCCGAAACGGATTGTAGAACATCGTGCTGCGATCGCCGACATTTCCGGTTTTGACCGGCTCACTCCAGTGCATGCCGTCGGCCGAGACGAGGCTGTTGCCCGGTCCCATTCCCATGCCGATGGCCGCGTTGCACTCGCGCTGGAACAGTTTGTAGCGCTGCTTCGGATCCTCGGCATCCAGGTCGAGAACGACCGCGCCGGAATCGCCCACCAGACCAACGACCACCTGGTTGGTCGGCGGGTTGACATCGAGTTCCGGCCGGGTCCAGACCAGACCGTCGGTACTGACGGCATAGCTGATGGCGCCGCACCAGCCGGCTTCGTACCACATCTTGAAGCATTGTTCCGCGGGGTCCCACCAGACGCCGCCGTCTTTGGGTACGGCCGCCGGAAAGATGTCCGGCGTTTCGCATTCCAAAGGGGTCTCCGGTTTCATGACCGGGTTGTCGGCATACTTCTCGGCCGCATGGAAGACCCGTTCCATATCGGTCGCGGCGATCAGGAAGTCGTCGACCAGGAGTTGTCGGCCCACGTCGATCGGGATGACCGCGGGCGGTGCCTCCAGATACGGCACCGGCATCGGCTCGTAGGCGCCCGGGTCGATCGTCCGCGGCGGCCATTCGTCCGCCAGTTCAATTCCGTTGTACAGCACTTCGCCCATTTGCTCCGGCTCCTTTTCTTCGTCGCCCTCCCCCAAAACGGCTCACGGCAGGATGAGTTCCAGCCGGTCCTGCGGGTCCATGAACCACACGGCTTCAGGATCGAAGGCTTCGGGGTCGAACTCGCCGCCGATCCATTCGAGAGTGTCTTCGTAATCCGGGTGACTCGGGTCCGCGAGGATGTCAAGCAGTTCTGCATGGCCCCAGGCGCCGCCGCAGTCCTCGGGTGGGCAGGCGCGTTCGCCGCCGGTGCAGATCGGGTATTCTGTGCGTGATGCCTTGGGTTTGACCGCTTCCAACTCGACCAGGTGCTCCCAGTTGTCACCAAAGTCATAGGTATAATGAACCCGGATTCCCGGCTGATGAAAGACATCGCGAATCGGCACTTCCCAACCGGGCTCGGCCTCGTCATCCGGAAAGTCGTCGGTAACAATGCCGATATGCCGTTCGCGGAGGCCGTCAGCGATATCAAAGCAGTGCAGGTGACTGTCGGTCCAGCCCATGGCGTCCTGAATCGCCACATGCAGGTCCCAGAACGAGTATGTTTCGGGCACTTCAATCCGGCGCCAGACCGGCGGCTGGATGTCCAGAAGCGTGATCTCGAACTGGAAGACCGTGGCGAACGGCGTCTTCTTGCTGCTGCGGCTGGGTGTGTTGCTCTTTGGCCGACGCGACTTCGGGCGCGACGGCAGTTCTCCGGTTTCCATGAAATGCAGGAAGGAGTCCAGCGCGCTATCGACGGACGGCAGGTGTTTGGTGCAGGTAACCTTGAAGCCTGCGGCTTTGGCAAGACCACGAAGTCGAACTTCCACGGCGGGATCGTTGACTTTGACAGCGGCCGGGATGATCTGATGGGGCTCAAGAATCTTGACCAATGACTCGGCAGTGCGCTCGCAGGCCGCGTCGAAGTCTGGTTCCGGCGGCTGCAGATCGAACCCCAGAAGGATGTCTTCAGCCGCAATCGCCACCATTGTGAGCAACGGGAGCTGCGGCCGCTTCCCCGGTTCGTGAACCGGCGGGCCAAGGGTTTGTGCCAGCTCCAGGCTTTCCTCCACGCGAGCCCAATCCTGCACGGCATCGACCAGTTTCGGGTCGGGCGCCGGGATGCTCGACGGCGTCCCGGTCGGCGGTAGATCCACAACCCGCAGTTCCGGTGGATCGGCATCGAGAAAGAGCGCCTGTTCATCGAACGCGAACATCTGTCCGAGAAAACCTTCCCGGTACTCTTCGTTGAGCTTGGGGACTTGCTCCACAACCAGGCGCAGGGCGTGAACCAGCAGGTGCAGTTCGTCCTCATCCACGAACCACGGCAGATGAGCCGGGACGTGCGAACGAAAGACCGGCCAGGCCATCGAACCGCGATATTTCTTTCCCAACTCGCGAATGACGGCGCGGTCCTGATCTTCGACGAACTCGCGATCTTCAAAGGACACCTGCAGTTGCCGGATGAACAGCAGGTCCATCGGATCGGGGGAGTCATCAAGCGTTAACTCCATCAACTTCTGGATGGCAGCAGTGTCCGGGTAGACGGCGATTGCCAGATGTTCTCCGCCGCTGCCCATCAGCGTGATGAACGCCGGCTCACCGGTCTGCGGATTGGTGAAGGCAAACGGGTCGGAATCAAAGAAGCCGTACCAGGGCTCAATCTCCTTGACGCGGTCGGCCAGGTCATAGGCCTCGCGCCACAGCTCGATCGGTATGCGCGACTGCGTCTCCTTCGCCTTTGTCGTCCGTTTCCTTGTCTTCTTCCTCGCCATAAGCCCGTCTCCTTTTCAGCGATCTCCAGGTGTTTGAGAGACCGGTTCTATCTGGTAACGCGCCTGGAGATCCCAGTCGTCACCGTCGACAACGGGATAATCGATGGCCTGCTTCAGCACGCGCTGTGCTTCTTCATGGTCCTCCACACGCCTGGATCGCCGCAGGAAGTCGGAAAGCACCACGTAGCCGACGGCCTGTTCGGGGTGTTCATCAATCATTTTCCGGCAAAGTGCCGTCGCGTCATCCTGCCGGCCGGCGGCCCAGAGCAATTCCGCATAGGTCGAGCGGAAGTAGCCGCTGACCGCCATCTCGGGGAACAACCGGAACACGTCCTCGACGAACGCCACGCCGGCAACAGCGACTCCGTCTGTATCGTGCGCGTGGCCTTCGTACTCCATCAGGAAGTCCTGCACCCAGTTCTGAAAATTCCACGATACGCTGAGGGCGCGATTTGCTTCGTTCAGCGTACCGCCTTCAGGAACGCGGGAACGGACGGCGGCCCACACCTTCTGCCACCGCTCAAACCCGGCTTCTACCTTGCCGTCACGGAAGCGGCCGTAGCCGGCGTCGACCCAATCGTAGACCTCCTGGTCCGACGGCGTATCCGGCAGAGAGCGTTGCCACAGCTCACAGGCGGCGAGGCAGACGAAATCATCGTCATGCAGCGGCACAAACAGCCGTCGGCACCAATCCGCACCAACGGCCCAGGCGTTGGTTGTCTGCCCGGCGGCGGCCTGCAGCTCGGCCACCGGATCATCGATGCCGAAACTTCTTAGACGCTCCACAAGATCGTCCGTCGAAATCGCCGCCATCCGCTTCGGCGTCCACCGCGTTGACAGCTCCTCAAGCGCGGCTTCTGACAACCGTTTCCGATCCCATTCGTCGAGGTGGTCGAGGCGACGGCAAAAGGTGTAGCGTGCGGGGCCGCCGGGGCGTTCGGACGGCAGGGCGAGTTCCTCGATCTCAAGCTTGTTCAGTGCCGGGAAATCGCCTTTCGGCAACTCGACCGGTTGCGGCGCGGCGGTTGCCTGTTGATCCTTCTTCTGGCAGCACTTCTTGTACTTCTTGCCGGACCCGCAGTGGCAGGGGTCGTTGCGGCCAGGCTGCGGCTGAGCAGCGGCCCGCTGCCGCTCCGCCTGGGCCGCCCGGTGGCGCTTGAGGTTACGGCCGTAAACCTCGCGCAACAGCCGCCGGCGTTCCGGGATCTCCGCCCGGACGTCATCCCGTTGCAGGAAGACCTGGAGGACCCGTTGCGGCGGCACCGGCGAATCCTCTTCCTGCAGATCGGACCATTTGCCCGTCTTATAGTCGTACTCGACGGAAAAGCCCCGGTGATCGCCGCGCTGGCTTGCTTCGACCTGGCAGAAGGTAAGGCCGCCGGCCGGACAGTCGCAGGCGCTGTTGACGCAATACGAATCGAGCACCTCGAATGCCTCGCCGTCCACTTCACAGCGCCAGCCGTAGAGCGCCGGCGCCAAATGGTCAAAACCAATGAACATGCCCTCGCGTTCGACGCTGTCGAACGGGAATTCGAGTTCCACGTCCGGCGACAGACACTTCCACTTCAACGTCCGGAACACACGCCACAGGCAGTCACGGTCGACGCCGTCCTGACCGGTCAGGAACGCCCGGACGAACGGCAGCATCGCCGCCGGCGGGCTCTTCCCCGGCCGGCCGCTCAAAAGGTCCAACACGAGCTCGCCGCCCTCAAAATGCGGGCCGTTCTCGATCTCGAGCGTCAATACCGTACAGCCGCAGGCCGGCTCGTTGCAGACGCTGGGCGCGAGCGTGTAGTCGCCGGCAAACGGGCCGTCATCGATTCGGGCCTGGACCCGGTGTGGGTCAGAGATACTGAGCATAAATCATCATCCTGGAAATCGTGCCGACCGAGTTCAGCCGGCAGTTGTTCGGTTTTGGCGTTTCGGGTCGCTTGGATTATAAACGAACCAGCACAAAGTAAAGCCAACTCGCGTAATTGCCACGACGCAAGTTGCCTTTGAGGATACAAGTCATGCCGAAGAGGCCGCCGAACAATGACCCGCTGATCACCAGGATTGCGGCACACCAGCACTTCGCGAAGAAGCCCCAGGCACAGCCGGGGGATCGTTTCGCGGCGGGTGTAGGTAGAGATTAAGGGGGGGAATCTGCGGAAAGGCAGTCCGTTGGTTCTCTCTGGATTGCAGCACAAACCCTGCACAGAAAACAAGGACAAGATGGAGAGTAAAATGACGGAAGTAGTTATGAGACATGGGTTGCGGATCGGGTTGACCGGGGTGCCGAACAGCGTCGTCTATGAAGTGTCGAGGAAAGAGAACGAGCGTATCTGCCGGGCGATCCAACAACCGAAACCGGCGGATGAACTGCGGTTCCTGGAGATCGAGACCAAAGACGGCTGGTGGGTGCTGGTTTCGTATGATGCGGTCAATTTCATCAACTTCCTCTGGGAATCGACATTGCCGGGTATGGACACGGAAGATAAGGGATACGAATCCCATCGCGTCCGCCTGTTCTTCCGCGGTCAGCCGAAGCCGCTTGAAACAGCAAGCGACGACACCGACGGCATCTATGGTACGGCCATTGCGTTGACCGGCGTGGAACGGGATGACGCCATGCTGGCGTTTACCGATGAAGACGGTGAACTCATGGTGATCAATGCCGCGAACTTGATGCTCGCCGAATTCCCTGCCTGGCTGGTGGCGGAGGGCCGTAAGCTCGTCGAGGAGGAACTCGACATCAACGACACGAAGAAGCATTGAGCCGCTGTTTGGCTGGAGGATTCAATGACAAGTGCAGTTTCTGAGGCATTTCTGGGACGGTGGACAGTTATCGACGCCGATTTCGTCAATGAGAAGATCTTGAAAAAGTGGTTGCCCTCCACCATGGATTTTCGGCCTGATGGCGAGGCATTGGCGATGGTCGGCCTGTCTGATCTCCGGATGGAATGTACAGGCGACCCGGCCGATCCGTTGCACCTTAGGCGTCGTCCGCAAATAACTTGAACATCTGTGTTATTGCCTCCATATT
>CAYLNH010000280.1:0-9465 GCA_964384625.1 uncultured Lentisphaerales bacterium | reverse complement strand
CAAGAGGGTGCGGGATCTCTATGCGGACCGCGAAGGGCAGTCGTCGAGGGCTTACGATTCGCTCCGTCGAACGTCGGCGCGTCCCGGGCTTCTATTTTTAGTAAATTCAGTCTTGACTGAAAGTTCTAAAAGGTGTATGCGTATAGGGACGGCAGAGGAACTGGATTATGGCGAAAGTGACAAAGCTGAAGCAGAAGAAAGAGTTCGCCGAGGAACTGGGAATTTTCTTCGAACAGATGGGTATCCCGCGGGCGGCCGGGAAGATCTGGGGCTGGCTCATGGTTTGTACGCCGCCGGAACAGACGGCGGCGGATCTGGCGAAGGCCGTGGGCGTCAGTCGCGGGTCGGTGAGCACAATGACCCGGATGCTGATGCAGCTGGAGTTGATCGAACGCATCGGTGTGCCGGGTGACCGCAAAGGCTACTACCGCATTAAAGCGGGGGGCTTCGCCGGCATCCTCGAGTCGAAGGCGCGGATGACCAGTATGTTCCGGCAGATGGCCGAACGCGGTCTTGAGCTGATGAATGAGGACCCCCCGGCGGCGCGTCAAAGACTGGAGGAATGTCGCGAATTTTATGCGTTCTTCGAACGGGAATTCCCAAACATCATCAAGAAGTGGAACCGGTCGCGCAAATCCGGAAAGAAGGCATAGCATGAAAACAATCCTCTGGATCCTGGTCTCCCTGGTGCTGATCGGTTCGTTGTCGGCGCAGGACAATGCAAAGCCGGTACTGATCAAGGACGGCAAACTGGATATCGACGCAGCGGTCAAGCATTTCGAAGATCTATATCGTGCCGACAGCAGCATCTCAAAGGCGAAGATCACCATTGTGCGTCCGCGGCGGACGCGTACGATGGAAATGAAAGTCTGGACCTTGGGAACGGAGCGCTCGCTGGTGGTCATCACGGCGCCGAAGCGCGATGCCGGAACGGCAACGCTCAAGGTCGAGAAGAATCTGTGGAACTACCTGCCGCGCATCAAACGGACAATTCGGATCCCGCCGTCCATGATGTTGACGTCCTGGATGGGGACGGACTTCACCAACGACGATCTGGTCAAAGAATCGTCTCTGCGCGATGACTATACGTACGAACTGGTCGGCAAGTCCGAGGACCCCAAGGGCTGGTTGATCCGTTTCACCGCGAAGCCGGACGTGGTTGGTCTGTGGAACAAATTCGAGCTGATTGTTTCGGAAGACGCCACCGTACCGTTGGCGGCGAAGTACTTCGATCGCAAGAACCGGCTGGCGCGCTCCATGACTTGGGACACCATCAAGAATTTCGAAGGTCGCCGCATCCCCGCCCGCATGGTGCTCATCCCGCAAGATCAGCAAGGACACAAGACCGTCATGGAATACAAGGACATCGATTACAACGCTGACGTCCCCAAGAGCACCTTCAGCCTTTCGCAACTCGAAAAGAAACGATGATTCGACCGACCCCTTGGCAGCCCCGCCGCTGCTAGAGGGAATCGGTCCGCCGATTGCCTATGATGACGACGATCAAGATAGCCTGGCGTAATCTCGGCCGGCATAAGCGTCGGACGTTGCTGGCGGTGCTGGCGATTGCGGTCGGTCAAGCCGCGCTGCTGGCGATGAACAGCACGATGCACGGCTATGCCGACGCCATCCGGTTGGCGATTACCGGGCCGATGATCGGGCATCTGCAGGTGCATCACCCGGAGTGGCGCGAAGAGCGTGCGATGGATCTGGTCATGTACGACATCGACAAGAAGATCGAAACCATCCGCGAGGACGCCGCCGTTCTCAATGCCGGGGCGAGGATCTATGCGCCGGTGCTGGTCGCGCCGAAACAGGATGCCTTCGCGGCCGTCGTCGTCGGCATCGATCTCGACGTGGAGTCGAATGACTACGGTTTGCTGTCAGGCATGCAGGAGAAGTTGAAATTGCAGCATGTCTATGTCGGTCATCGGTTGGCGAAGAAGATCGACGTGAAACCTGGTGACGAGATCGCGGTCGTGGGGCAGGGCGCCGACGGCTCGTTGGCAAACGATCTTTACACGGTCCAGGAGATCATCCGAAGTCCGGCGGATTTGATCAACCAGGTGGGTATTGTGATGTCTCTGGCGGACGCGCAGCAGTTGGTTGTGATGCCGAAACAGGCGCATGAGATTGTCGTCCGCACGAAGACCGCCGGCCAGGCGGACGCCCTCCAGGCGCGGCTTGCGCGGCAGGAGGTCCTGGCCGATACCAAGGTGGAGGTCTGGCAGGAAATCATGCCGGAGTTGACGAGTATGTTGAAGATGGTCGATGTCGCCGGCTACTTCATTTTGTTTTTTGTCTTTGTCGCCGCAATCGCCGGCATCGCCAACACGCTGATGATGTCGACCTTCGAACGCATGCATGAGTTCGGCATGTTGTTGGCCCTTGGCACGCGGCCGCGGCGATTGGTTTCGATGATTGTCCTGGAGGCCGTTTTGCTCGGGCTGCTGGGGGTTATCATCGGCACGTTGATGGGCTACGGCTTTGTCGGGATCTTCCGTGACAGCGGCATCGACTTTTCGGCTTTGAGTTCCGGCGGCGAAGTGAAGGATGCGGCGTACAAGGGGCTGAACTTCCCGATGCACGTGATCCCGCGGCTCGAGGTCAGAGATTCGATGATCGGCTTTTTCGCGGTAATGGTGACGTCGCTGCTGGCCGCGGTCTGGCCGGCGTGGATCGCGGGCCGCCTGCAACCGATGGAGGCGATGCGCAAATGAAGATCGGCATTTCATTACGGTACGCGTTCCGCAGCCTGATCCGTCATCCGCGGCGCAGCATTCTGTCTGTCGCCGGCGTCGGCATTGGCTGTGGTCTGTGCCTGGTTCTCATTGGTTGGGTTGGCGGTGAGAAAAAGACCTTTATGCGAGCCGCTGTCCAAAGCGGCGCCGGCCATATCCGTATCGCGCCCAAAGGCTGGAACGAAAAGCGCGAGAACGACCTGCGCCTGGCAAACGGCGCGGAATTGCGGCAGGAAATGCAACGGCTGCCCGGCATCAAGGCGGTGACGCCGCACGCACGGACGGACGGCCTGCTGGGCTTTGGCACGCGCACTGCCGGTGTGCAGATCCTGGGTGTTGACCCCCGAACGGAACGTGAGACCAGTCGGATCGTCCGCAAGTTTGAGGGAACCTATCTTAAACCCGGTTCCACCGGCAGCACGGTCATCGGCAGCACGATCGCCCAGCGCCTGGATGTGGAAATCGGTGACGATCTGATGGTGACGGTGTCCGGGAAAGGCGGCCAGATGTCCAGCGCCATGCTGCGCATTGTCGGGATCATCAACACCGGCAGTCGCGATATGGACGCGACGATCTGCCATGTCACAATCGAGGAGGTCGAGAAACTGACTGGTCGGTCCGGGTTGGCAGAACTGACGATGTTGGTGGATAATCCGGATCGATTGAACGCGATGACGGCGACGGTCCGTAACGCAATCTCGGATGACTACGAGGTGCTGACCTGGGAACAACTCGTGCCGGAACTGGCGTCCAGTGTCGAAGTGGACAAGGCGTTTACCAACATGACCGTCGGTATTTTGATGTTCGTTGTCTTTCTCGGCATCGCCAGTTCGCAGCTGGCGGCGGTCTTAGAGCGTCGCCGCGAGTTTGCCGTTCTCTCAGCGCTCGGTATGCGCGGGCGCCGGCTGATCCTGATCCTAGTGTTGGAGGGGTTTGTCCTGGGTGCCGCCGGGTCGCTCACCGCGTTGGCCGTCGGTACGCCGGCAAGCTACTATCTGGCCACTAAAGGCGTTGATATGTCGAAGGTCATGAGTTTCGGCGAGCAGAAGCCGGACTTGTACATGAGCGACATGTTGTTCGACCCGATTTTCTATGGCGACTTCGGCATCTGGATCATCCCGTACGCTGTGTTTCTGGCGTTGACTGCGACCATGTTGAGTTCGCTGTATCCAGCGTGGTTTGCCATGCGCACAAACCCGGCCACAGCCCTGCGAGTGGAGAACTGACGATGCGGGAGTTCCATAGTTTTGACGCCGCGCCAACGGCGATATCTAACCCAGCCGGGGGTAACACCCCGGGAGTTATGCAGTTTCTGGTCCCGACGTTCTGCAGTCTTCCTTTAGCGCCAACGGCGATATCTAACCCAGCCGGGGGTAACACCCCAGGAGTTATGCAGTTTCTGGTCCCGACGTTCTGCAGTCTTCCTTTAGCGCCAACGGCGGTATACAACGTAGCCTGGGGCAGCACCCCAGGAACGATGCGTCCGAATGCGCCGTTCCCTGAAGGGGAACTACAATCATCCTGGATTGTAGAACGTTCGAATTCTCTTCAACGCATTTCCTGGGCCAACGCCCCAGGCTACCTTGTGGCAGCGCCTTCAGGGCGCACATCCCTGATCTGCCGCAGGAGAGATCCCGCACCCGGCGACGGTCATTGGCTTGCGGGGCATGCCTCGTCGCGAAGTTTCACGCAATGGTTACCGCTTGAAAGAGAGATGGCACGATGACAACAGATACAGACAAGCAGGAGGTCCTGGTTCGCGCCGATGGCGTGACCAAAGTGTATCGCACCGGAGACGTCGAGGCGCACGCACTGCGGGGCGTCAGTCTCGAAGTGTGCAGCGGCGAGTTTACCGCGATCGTCGGCCCGAGCGGCAGCGGCAAGACCACCTTCCTGAATCTGGTGGGTTGTCTGGACGCGCCCACGGACGGCGCGCTGCAGGTGCTCGGCCGTGATCTGGCGACGTTATCCAAGCAGCAGCGGGCCGACTTGCGGCTGCACTCGCTGGGCTTTGTTTTCCAGGCGTACAATCTCGTACCTGTCTTAACTGCACGTGAGAACGTGGAGTTTGTGTTGGAACTGCAGGGCGTCGACGGCGAGCGGCAGCCGCGAGCGGAAGCCGCGTTGAAAGAGCTTGGGCTTTTGGAATTCGCTGATCGCCGGCCGAACGCATTGTCCGGCGGCCAGCAGCAGCGCGTGGCCGTCGCCCGTGCCGTGGCGTCTCGACCGAAGCTGGTGTTGGCCGACGAACCGACCGCGAACCTGGACGGTGAAAACGCCGAGGCCCTGTTGAAGATGATGCTCGAGCTGAACCGCAAGGAGGGCATAACCTTCCTGTTCTCAACCCATGACCCGCGAGTCATCAGCTATGCCCGCCGTGTGGTCACCCTTGTCGACGGCCAGGTATCGAAGGACGAAGTCAAAGGCAATCCCGCGGACGGGATTTCCTCTAGTGGCGACGGCCGTCGCCAGTGTAGGAGTCTGAAATGACTGCTGAATTACAGGGGACCGCAAGGCGGCCAAGCGGCAACCGTTCTCGGATCGAAGCCGCAGCTGTTCTAAGGCCCGGAAGGCCGGCGCAAGTTAGCCGGGGGCGCCGGCCTGTGGAGGCAATCCCGCGGATGCGATTCCCTCTATTGCTCGTTCTTCTGCTGTTTGCCTTGCCGCTCGTTGCGCAGGACGACGATAAGGACTGGCGGGACTGGCACGACTGGGACCACCAGCTCGATACGGCGTACAAGAGCAGTTCCGTCGTTTCCTACGCGCCACACGATCGCTTGCTCTATCGCAAGCGCTGGAGCGCCGCCGAACTGATGCGGCTGCGGTTCATGTTTACGTCCTCCTTCGAGGACAGCGTCAATACCGAACTCGCCTATGAGCAACGCCTGCGGCTGACGACGCCCGACGCCGGCGCGGCCGGATCGTCGAGCACACTGCCTTCAACGGCGGCGGCACCGTTCCGTTTGGGGCAACTGGACCGCAACATCGGTCAGGAACGCGAAACTGTTTCCTGGCGCCACGAACTCGACCGCGCCCTGGTCGCGTGGCATCCGGCGTGGGGCGAAGTTGTCATCGGCCGCCAGGGCATTGGCCTGGGCCGCGGCGTGTTGTTCGGTGCGGTCGACGTGTTTGCGCCGTTCTCGCCGTTGGAGGTCGACCGCGAATGGCGCCGGGGCGTTGACGCTGTACGCGCTGAGTATCGATTGTCGAACACCAGTTCCATGGAAGTCATTGCGGCGTTTGGCAAAAGCTGGGGCGATTCGGCGCTGCTCGGGCGTATCCGCGGCTACCTGGGTAATGTCGACGGTGAACTGATTTTCGGCAAACGCGGCGAAGACAGCATCCTGGGACTGGTGGCGTCGACGATTCTCTTTGACGCCGAAGTCCATGTGGAAGGCGCGGTATTCAAGACGGACGAGGACCAGCCGGCGGGCGGGGGTCTGGGCGGTCATGACCGCTGGGTCGGCAAACTGGTGGCCGGCGGTTCGTACACCTTTAACATCGGCAATGGCCTGACGGTCTTGGCCGAGTACCACTATTCCGGTTTCGGCTCGGACGGCGTCGGGGCGGCGACAGCGCGATTGCAGTCAGATGCCGAGTACCTGGAACGCTACTTGCGCGGCGACACCCAGATCCTCGGACGCTACGCTTTGGCCGGGCAGGCGAGCTACCTGTTCAACAATGAATGGTCCGGCTCGTTGTTGTTAATGGGCAGTCCGAATGACGGCTCCGGTGTCATCTCGCCGTCGTTTATGTGGGACTACGCCGACAATATTTCCATTGGTCTCAGCGCCTTTTGGCCTTTCGGCGAAAAGCCGAGCAACGGCCGGTTGCGCAGCGAGTACGGCGGCAGCCCCAAGAGCCTGTTTCTGCAGTTCAACATGTACTTCTGAGTCCGGTCGGCGAAGCGTACTTTCTCTTGATTGCAGTGCTTTGCCGCGGTACGGTTTCCTATAGCAAGACATCTTTCATTCATTGGTTGGTTATAGGGGACACGATCATGAAACACTCCCATTTGTTTTTGGTATTGCTCTCTGCTGTGCTCTTGACGTTGCCGGCGGTGGCGCAGGACCAGTCGCAGTCGAATCAGAAGACGGAAGAGCAGAAGAAGGAAGAGGAGCGCCTGAAGAGCGCCAAGAAGATCATCGACAATCAGGACAAGCTCAAGGAGATGTCGCGTGATGATCTGACCAAACTGCTGGCCGAGCAGATGGAGCAGAACTCCGAGTTTCTCAACAGCGATCCGGTGCTGCGCAATTTTATCCAGGACAAGTTGAAGGAGTACCGGAACCTGAAGCCGGAGGAAGGACCTCCTTTGGAGGAGGACGAGAAGCTGATGGGCCAGCTCAAGAGTACCTTCGGCGAGGATGCGACGCCGCAGAAGATTCTGAACTACGGCCAGATGCAGCAGCTCGCCAACCGCTATCGCAAAGCCGGCGAGTGGGAGAAGGAACTGACCATGTACCAGGCCATGCGGGACATGTTCAAGAACAACCGCATGCAGTACTTCCTGATGTCGGACTCGATGATCCGCATCCTGGTCAAACACGGGAAACGTACGGAAGCCGTTGACGTGGCGATTCGCTACTTCGTCCGCTTCATCGACCAACTGGACCGGTCACGCGGGTCGCATATGCTGTTCAGTCGTATCGGGCGCGCGGCGCTGGCCGACGACGACTGGGAGCAGGCGTTTCAATGTTATCGGATCACGGTCATCTTTCGCAACAGCCCGCGGATCAAGCGCGATGTGTATTGGCCGCTGCGGGCGTTGGCCGGGACGCATCAGGAGGTCCTCAGCGCGCCGCCGGATGCCAAGGAACGTGAGCAGTTGAAATGGTTTGAGACCGTCGGCAAAGCCTGGCGCCAGGTGCCGCCGTTGAAGGTCCCCGGTGCAGCCGTAGGGGCCGTCCACCTGAAGCTGAAAGAGATGAAAGACGACGATGTAGTCGGCCGGGCGCGCTTGCATGTGTTAGTGAACGAGATTGACAAGGCTATCGATGTGGTGTCGACGAAGAAGGAACTGAGCGACGTCGAGTGGGAATTGCTGACACGGCTGTTGATCATTCATCAGGGGGACCCGCGGATCTTCATGCAGGGCTATGATTTGGTGAAGAACGTCGGGCTCGTTGGCCAAGTGGTAGGTGCGATCGATGCGCACTTGAACTTCAAGCCGCCGCGTCGCGATGCTGAGTGGAAGGGCTGGCGGGCGGCGTTTGTGAAGGGCTCGCGACGGGTGGCGCGGAATGAAAGGGAAGATCTGGCGCGGATAATCGGGGCGCGCGTACGCAAGGGCGAGTACAAGGAAGCCAAGGAAACCATCGCGAAACTGCGTGGGAAGAATCCCGAAAAACTTCCCGGGCACGCTTTGCCGCGCGGCGAAACGCTGGACAGCCTGGAATGGGTTTGCGACTGGCGTCTCTATCTCCAGCAGCCGAACAGCTTCTCGGTGCAAAACCAGGAGAAGGTGCGTGCGGGCTATGCGCAGTTCCGTAAGTTCTATCCCAAGGCGGGAGTGGAGGACTTCCTGGAACGCTCCGGGGTTCCGCTGGAAACGGTTCGCGATCTGGTGCGTGCCAGGAAGATCCTGGGTCCGGCATTGCAGGCGAAAGATATACCGGAACTCGCCATGCTCGAGGTGCGCCTGCTGATCGCTGAGGGTGAATACGGCAAGGCGAAAACGCTTGCCACCGACACGCTGACCAAAAGCAAACCGCCCAAAGGGATTGCCGACGAACTCAAGAAATATCTGGGGCGTGCCGGGGTCTTTGCCGCCGTGGATGAGATTCTTTCGGCCCAGGCGAAGGGCAACTACTGGGAACTTCCGACGGCGTTGACGGCACTGATAAAGGAACGTCGCGTGGCGTTGAAGACGTCCGGCGTGACGAAGAAAGATGTCGTGGCAAGGGTGTTGGACAATCTTGATCAGGTAGCTGCGGCGAAGCAGTTCGACGCAGCATTCATCGGCACGGCGCGCCTGACTCGCAGCGGCTGGATCGACGCCGAACTGGGTTTGATGCGGCTCGGAAAGCTGGCGAAGAACGTCAAAGACTACAAGGCGGTGCTGCCGGCGTTGGTGGAATTGACGCCGTCGTTGTCGGACAAGCAGGCTGCGACTGCAGTGAGGATTGCGTTGCGCCTGACGCCGGGCAACTCCGTCGAGAAGAAGGACGAGGCGTTGGGTGATTGGGCGGCAGGTTACAAAGACGGTGCTTATCAGCAGGTGCTTGCTCTGAATGCCATGCGCGTGCACTACCGCGATGAAGAGTACGCCTTGGCATTGGTAAAAGCCGAGCAACTGGAGCACACGCTGAAAGACCGCCAGGACTACCTGGCGTTCTTCCGGGGGCTGTGTCTGCTGCGGCAGAAGGAGACAGCCGCGGCGATCAAGCAATTGAAGTTGGTGGTTGCGAACCATCCGAAATCGATCTACGTGCCACGGGCCAAACTGACGATCGGGCTGGCCTACTTGAAGGCCGGCGACAACGCGAAGGGCAAGGCCCAACTGCAATCGCTGATTAAAGAGCATTCGCAGTCAACCGAAGCGAAGCAGGCGTTCAAGATACTGCAGGGGATCCGTGATCCGTCTTCGCCAAGGCCTCGCCGGACACGTCGGTGATCGGTAATCGCTACAATTTGAGTTTTTCTGTAGCCGCCACTCCTCACGCTGAAGGCGGTAAGCCCTCGATTACTGCCCTTCTTTGCCTCGAGTCCCGACTCTCAAGAG
>CAYLNH010000279.1:0-9475 GCA_964384625.1 uncultured Lentisphaerales bacterium | reverse complement strand
TGGTATGTCTGCCCCGAATAATGCGACGTTATTTCCGCGCCGACCCTAAGGTAAAGCCAGCCGTCGGCATCGAGTCGGCCCAGATCACCGGTGCGGAAGTAACCGCGTGGAGTGAAAAGGCTCGTCCCGACAGCAACATCATCTTCGTACTGCGGCAGAACCGTGGGGCCTGTTACCGTGATCTCACCAAAACTGCCGCCCGTGACCGGAGCGCAGTTTTCCCCCTCGGAGAAGTCGACGATCTCAATCGCCAACGGAGGCAAGGCGCGACCAACACTCCCCGGCCGTTCCAGTCTGTACGTCAACCCCGGAGAAGCAATGGGCATCGCCTCGGTCATCCCGTAGGTCGGCAGAACTGCAACGGAGCTGCCGAAAATATCAGACAGCCTGAGCGCGAGCTCATGCGGCAGATCGGATCCGGCGCTGCGGAGAACCCGCAGTCGCGGCCAGGGTTTGTCTTTCCGGAGTTCGGGATGCTCCTCAACATACTCAACCAGCATCGACCACAGCGTGGGTACGAGGTAACACCAGCTTGCGCCCTGCTCACCGGCGAGGGCATCGAAGAAGACCTTGGGATCAAACGCCCGGCTGAAGAGCATCGATGCACCCGCAACCATCGGCGCAATGAGATTGCACGCGAGGCCGCCCACGTGATGGAGTGGAAGCATTGAAATGCCAACGTCGGCCGGCGAGAGATCGGGTCGCTCCTCATCGGCGGCCCGGAGGGCCGTCCGTTGCAGGTGCTTGATGGCCGGCGCGGAGCGCCGGACGGCAAGTGCCTGTATGAGGAGCGACCCGATGGCGCGGCGCGAAGCGTCCGCGCCATCAAGTGATTGAGCAATTCCCGAACCCGCCAGAATCAATCGAGACAAGGTGTAGCCAACGTATTTCGGCGTCCCCGTCGTCCCGGAAGTGTGCAGCAACAGCACCCGATCATCGGGACCGAGTGCCGGCGTCTCTGCCGGCGGCGCGGCACCATCCGGCGGAGGTGGCAGAACCGCAATGGGATGAGCCTTGCCCTGCGTCAGTTCAATGATGACAAGGCCGGCCATCTTCGGGGAAATCGCACGTGCCTTGCGGGCCGCATCCGTCCCGGCAATGACAACAAGCGCATTGGCACGCCTGTCGCACAGCTCGGCTTCGACAGCGTCAGGCGGAAGTGCAGCATCGATCGGCAGAGCGACGTACCGATACATCGTCGAGAGCAGCAGCACACCAAGCTGAACACCGTTGCCGATGAGCAGCGCCACACAGTCACCGCCGGCAACTCCCCACGGCGCCAGATCAAACCCGGCCACGCGCGAGTATAAACTCCCATACGATATCACGGGACCCGAAGCCTATGGAGCTTCTGAGGACGAGGGAAAGAACTCCAGCAGGCTTGCCCGTCCCGGCTCTGAACAGGCAAGTCGGGCCCGGGCCCGGGCAATCGCATTGCCGCCCTTGCCGGCGGCGGCCGCCTTTGCCGCCGGGGCAACACCGTCCGGGTCCTGCCAGGCAGCCCTGACCGCATCGTTGGCCCATTTCGAGTAGAATGATTGTGGTTGCAGTATATGGGGAAAGGTGGTGATTTCCCCCATGACAGGACCGCGCCTCCTGTCCGCATACCAATCGAGTCGAACGAACATCTTCAACCGAGAGCCGAAGCGCGTCGAGTTCTGCACGATGGCCGACCAACACCCGGGTTTGCGCGCATCAACCATATCCTGGTCCGTACAAATGAGCGCACGATGCGTGCGCCAGCAGGTGACCGGGTCCCACGCGGGCTGTTTCAGGAGCCTGAAATCGGCGTCAACAAACGCGACCCACGCCTGCCCCTCCACCTCGAAATGCAGTTGACCCCAAAGCAGTCTCGAACCGATTACGAAGATTTTGTAATCCGTTGGTCGGGTGAAGCCCAGTTCGTCAACGACAAATTCCTCTATCAGGAACGATGAGAAATTGAACCGATAACGCCGCCCCTCATGCAGGCAGTCGCCTCGGTCGGCCATCCGGCTCAGCTCTGCCGCAACCGGCTTCGCGTCGAATGGCACGTTGCCGCGTGTGAGGTCCATGCCGTCGCGCACGACAGTAAGGCCGAAAGAATGCCCTGCCCCCACCGGCTTTATGACAAAGCTCCGCGGCAGCCCGGCAGCGACTGCGGGAAGGGCGTCCTCCAGGTTCTCGCGCGGCAGGACGTGCAGGAGTTTGGGCAACGGCACATCGTGCTGTTCCAGGAACTCGCGCTCGGCGAGCTTGTCGAGCTGTGTGAAAGGAAACGGGTTTGCGGCTTTGCCGACGAAGCGGTTCCACGTATCGCGGCGCAAATGGTGGTTCGCGTCGTGCTCATACCAACGCAGTTGGCGCTCAGCCAGTTTGTTCCAGATAAACGCATCTCCACCCCCGGCCCTGTCGGGTAGCGCTTACGCTGCTGCCCGACGCACCTGATTGACTGCAAACACGGCGCGATCGACAACCTCCAGAACCGCCAGGTCACCCACCTGATCCAATGGCTCAGCAAGCAGTGCCCGCATCAGTTCCACGAAACAGAAATGCGCCGACGTCGCAAGAGAACGGTCCTCAGCAAGCACACGCACGCGTATCCCGGAAGACCTCTCAGCCCCGGCTGTACTTCCCGCCAAGGCTTCTGGCAGGGCCACGCGAAGCAGCAGCCCCAGCGCGTCTGCTGGGGGCGATGCACTGCGTGCACTTTCATTTCGACCGCCTGTTGCCCGACCGCTGGCGAGCGAATGATATTCACATGCGCCACCCGCTCAAACAAAGTCGCCCCGGCCGCCACGATTGAATCGTCTTCCCACTGACCAAGCCAACCACCCCGAGGGAGATTGGATACGCACGCATGTGCTTGCGCGAAGGCGTGCCGCGTGCGTGTACTCAAAGCCTGGAGCGTCCGGCAATCACCCAGATTGACCGCCACAGGCACCGAGGTATTCAGGCAACCAACAAGGTCGCGTAACGATGCGTGCCTTTCCCGATTTGACACAACGTGGCAAAGCAGCACATCACTCTCTCCCGACAGACCTCGGTCATCTCCTGTCAACCGAGTCACAATGACCGAAAAGACCGCATGCATGAGGAGCGGCAGCGTTGTTCCCAGTCGAGCTGCAACGGCCCCAAGCGCCGCGCCCGCTCCCTCTCTGAGGGTCGAGACCGCCGGAAGCCGGCACAACTCGCAATCTGTCTCGCCTGCAAGCCGGGGTATCGCCCGGTTGGCTGAAACATCGGTGTGAGCCAGCAAAGCCTTCAGTGTATTCCTCGATTTACATACTTCAGCGTCATTGGCAGTACCGGCCTGCCACAGCGCATAGTCCGCATAGCCGATGGTCGGCTTTGGAGCCACACGAAGCTGATTTGTCGACATCATCGTGCACAGTTGTCGCGCCAGCACATCTGCCGCCAGACGGTCGGCAAAGACATGATGCATCGCAATGCACAGCCAGTGCCGGCCGGCGCTGTTATCGGAAGCAAGGACGAGAGCCCGGGTACTCGGTTCGAAGGGAGAATGCTCCTCACCTTCGAAGGACTCAATCAGCCGCATCGCGTCGACTTCGAGATCCGGCGCCGTACACAGGCGGACCGGAATCTGAAAACCCGGCAAAATGCGCTGCAGCACGATGCCATCTGCTGATTGCTGTTCCACAAGCACCATGCGTAGCGCGTCGTTCGCATCACACAGCGATTGTGCCATTGCGGGCAGGCAGGCAGCCGGCATGGCAGATGCCGGCACTGACACGCAAAGGCTGATGTTCGCCCACGAGCCCCAACCTTCTTGCGCCAGTCGGGCCCACAGAACCTGCGGCCCGGTCAATGGCATCGGCCGTGTCGTCAGCTCGCGCGGCAACGGCTTCGGTCCATCCCCGGTGCACCTCTGCAGCGTCGAGGCAAGGAAGTCGATACTGGCGCCGTCCATCAAGAGGCTGTAGTCGAGCTCATAGCCGTTACGCCGTACCGACTCCATCAGATCTACTGCAGTCAGAGAATCCAGGCCCTGTGCAATGAGCGACCTGTGCGGATCAACAGATTGCTTGAGCACCTCGCCGGCTGCAGTAGTCAGCAATACGCCCGGGGCCGGCGGCGGAGATTCGAATTGAGTACCTGCATTACCGTCTTCCGCGCCCACTGCAGGCTCCCTCCAGGGCTGAACGGATCATGCCCTTCGGCATAACGTGATTTCTTGGCGGGGGCCTCATGATAACGACCGATACACATTCGAATTCCGGGTTGGCGGTAAGGTAGCGAGCCGTATTCGGTCTTCAAGTTTCACCGAGCAAGTGTGATCAGGCATGGTGGAACAACAGCTCCAGGAATTGACAGGGACGCTACCGCACCGCACCTTCACCCATGGCACGACGCAACACCATTGGCTGGCGTATCATCAAGATCCTCCTGGGCGTCGGACTGGTCAGTGTGATCCTTGCCTTTTCCCAGGCGCTCCTGATCCTGCCGATCCGATTCCAGAGCCGGGCCATGTTCTTTGTCATCCTCGGCCTGGCCGTCGGATTCATCCTGTTCGCGGCCATCTCGCCGATGATGCCGATGTATGTCCTCGGCCATGAATTCACCCATTGGCTGATCGCCAAACTCTTCGGCCGCCGTACCGGCAGGTTTCGCGTCGGCGGCGACAACGGCAGCGTGCAGGTCAGCAACCCCAATATCTGGATTTGCCTCGGCCCGTACTTCGTCCCGATCTACACCCTTGCCTGGGTCCTCCTCTGGAGCCTGCTGCACGTCTGGTACAAGCCCTCCTGGTTTCCCGAGGCCCTGTTTCTCAACATCGGATTCTCCTACGCCTTTCATTGCGTGCTGACCGTCAAAGTACTCCGCTCCGGCCAGAGCGATCTGGAGCACTACGGCCATCTCTTCTCCATGCTGCTGATCATCGCCGTCAACCTGGCCGTGCTCTACTTCGTCGTCGCCCTGCTCTCCGGCACGATCGCCGCCACGCCCAAGTGCCTGCTGCGCGCCTTCGAGTCGCAACTGCGAATGATCCGGAGACTCCTGTGAACCGCCCTGCCCCCTTGACCATGCCGCAGGTCGCTGTCTTCAGCATTGCTGTTTTTCTGTGTCTCTGGGTTGTGCATACCTGCCTGCAGATCGAGATCCGCAATCACCTGGTCGGCGGCATCCTGCCCCGCCGCGAACCGGGGGAATGGCGGGAATCGCCGATCACCACGGAAGGCAAATGGCGCTGGTACGAATCGCAGCGCCGCCGGGACCCCGAACTCCTCCGCGGCATTCTGGTCAGCCGCGAACAGGCGGAGATGGAAGCGGACCTTCGACGCAACCGGGCAACCAATGCCCTGCGCCGGTGGGTCAGCAGCGCCGGCCTGCTGCAGTATGCCGCGGCGCCGTTGGCGCTGATCATGGCGATCACCGCCCAGGTCCTCCTGAAACGCCGAGCCTGGTGCATCGCCTGCACTGCAATGGCGCTCCTGGATCTGGCCGCCATCGTTGTGATGGTCTATCGCAACTACTGCGGCAGCCTCGGCTGAACCGCATTCCTGGCGCTGACTTCATACCCGGCTCCGCTTCGATCGCTACGCGGGAGTCTGCCTGCCCCGCGGAAGCCTTGTGCGACGAGGGTTCCCGCAAACGCCTCACGTCCCAGCGCCATCCGGCTACGGCCGCCGCCGCAGGGCGCGACCCGCAAGTGCGCTGAAGACCAAAAACACCGGCGCCAGGATGGCGATCGCCCCACCCTCTGCGCTGCCGAACAACGGCGCCGCGGCTATGCTCAGCAACCCGATCGCCGGACCGAAGGCGAAGCCCAGACCGATCAGGCTCTCGTGCTTGCCGCCGGCATCGACCGCCGCGTTGCTGATCACCAGGGCATAGTGCAGGGCGCCATAGTAGATCATGCCCATGGCCACGCCGAAGACGATCTCCCCGACCAGCAGCATGCCGATGTGCCCGGCGAACAGGATCGCCAGGAACCCGCCGGCCAGACCGACCATCGAGAACCACAGCACCCACTGTTTGCCGTGCCACCCGCGATACAGGCAGAACACCGCAAAGGTCGCAATCCGCATCACGTCGATGACCGCCGAAAACGCCGGCGCCGTTTCGATCGGCAGACCGAAACCATCGAGGATACCGGGCAGCAGCGGCCCGAGCATGAACAACGCCGTGTAACTGAGCAGCAGCAGCCGGCGATGCCCGCCGAGCAGGCATTGCAGGTGCAGGAGCTCCGCCGCCGGCGGACGCGACGGATGGTCGTCCGGCAGGTGCTCAGGTACTTTGGGAAACAGCCGCAGCAGCCCCAGCGTCAGCAGATTCAGTCCGGCCGGCAGCACCAGCAGCGCCGGCTTCCAGAACGCGATCAGCGGGCCGGACACCGCCAGGGCCAACGGCACCGCTCCGGCCCAGGACATATTGAACCAGCCGACCAGCCGCTGGACCTCCTGCGAATTGCGGCCGGCACTGACATAGCTCTCGATTACCGGCCACTGCACGCCGTAAAGAAAGGCTGCCGCCCCGGTGCCGGCGAAGACCACCGGCGCCTTCAACTGCCATGCCATGGTCAGGTGGCAGAGGTACTGCAGACCAAACACAAGCGCCAGCAGACGCCGCTCCCCGAGGCGCGCGGCTCCCACATGACTCGCCGCCGAACCCAGAACATAGGCCACGCCGAATACCAGCCCCAACCAGAGATTCGCCGCGTCCGCAAACTGCAGAATGTCGCGGGTGAAAAAGTAAATGCCGCGCTCAACGCAGATCACGCCGAAGCTGCCGATGAACGTGACCACAAGATAAATTGCAGGATGTCGCTTCATGCCGTTCCCGGGAAAGACGGCACCCTACGACGCCACAGGCGCAGTTCAAGCCGCCGGCCAGTCCTCGGGAGAGCATCTCCGCCTGACGACCGCGCCCGGGGAACCGGCCCACTCCCGGACCGACAGGCCGGCGCCGGGAATCCCGGGCGGCGCGGACACGCCGCACTCCCAAAGAGCTTTCCGCTCAAAAGAAAGGGCGGCAACCAGGCCGCCCTTCAAGATGAATCAGCAAACGGGTACTCGATCTACCACTGCAGGTCCTGATCACGGTCATCAATCAGCTGTCGCATCCGCCGGTCGATGATCGCCTGTTTCTTGGCTTCGCGTTTCTTCATCAGTTCCTTGAGATGCGCCAGGTCCCCCTCCATGCTCTGGACTTCCAGCTTCATCAATTCCTGCTTCGCCGTAAACGCTTTCTCCAGGACGCTCTGCAGCGATTTCTTGAGCTTCTCCTTGGCGTCGCCCTCGGCGACACCCGCGGCCGCCGCCAGCTCCAGGGATTGCCGCTCCAGTTTCAGAAATTCCGTCTTCTTGCCGAACAACGCCGGGTTGCCTTTCTTTGTGTCCGTCATCTCGAGGGCTTCGGCCACGATCCGCTCCGCTTCCCGCCAGGCCCGATCCGGGTTATTGCGTTTGAGTTCTTCGAGTTCGGCCAGCCGCGGACCAAGGTGCTGCTCCATCATCTCAGCCACTGCTTGGCGACCCTCTTCGTCAACGTCCAACCCACGCATCGCCTTCTTGATCATCACCCGCACCGGAGGACCGCCGCCCCGACGACCGCGTCCGCGGCCCTCTTCTTCTTCCCAATCGCGCTCGTCCTCATCGTCCTCGCGATTATCGTCGTCGTCCTCATCGTCCTCGCGATCACGGCCCTCACGCTCGCGATCGCCGTCACGGTCGCGACGCCTGCGAGTTTCGCCTTCACGATCGCCGTCACGGCGTTCAACCCGCCGTTCTTCGCCGTCCTCGTCGCCATCGGCAACAACCGCCAACGGCATCACCATTGCCATAACCAGCACCAGCAGCCAACTCAGTCTACGCACTCTTCCTTCCTCCATTTTCGTCTTGTCCATTCGATTCCGTACTCGTGTCGTCGTCTTCAAGGCCCTGCAACTCCTCCAGCATCGCCGCCGTCCGGCTGGAGATGCGGCGCCGCAACCGTCGAACCGGCACACGCATGGCCGGCGGCGCCGGCGGCAGTGGCGGCGGCGGGGACGGTTCGGCAGCGGCAATGCGCTTCTGCAGGTCTTCCCGCAGAACGTCGATCTTTTTCTCCAGCACCAATGGCGAAACAGCGTCGTCCGCCACAGCGGCAGGACCTCCCGGCGGCTTGCCGGCGGGGGCCCGGTCCGATTCCCCAACGGCCGACCAGGCAATTACAACTGCGATCGCCAGGACTGCAGCCGCGGCCCACAGAAACTTGATCGGGGCCGGCCGCAACGCCGTCGCCGCCGCCTGTCGCACCGCCGTCTGCGTCGCCGGTGAAAGATCCATTCGCTGCTCGCCCTCGCCGTCGGCCCGCAACACGCCAAGCAGTTCCGCCGCGGCCCGGCAGTCATCACAGATTGCCAGGTGCTTCTGCACCTCTGCAGCCGCAGCGCCCGCCGTCAGCAGTTGATCCTGTACTTCGTCACATTTCATCTATGATCTTCCTTTGCGGCCAGCACCCGCCGCAGATCCTTCAGGGTCTTCCGCGCCCGCCAGAGCACTGTGCCCAGCGGCTGTTCAAGAACATCGGCAATCTCCTGAAACGTCAGGCCGCCGTAGTATCGGAGTTCGAGTACGTCACGCTCCTTCGCCGGCAGTTCGCGCAGCGCCTGCCGGACCGCAACCCGGTCTTCCCGCTGGACCAGCTCGCCCGCCGGCGTCTTCCCGGCGGCGTCCACCGGTTCCGGCAAACCCGCCGCCGCCGTCAAACGCCGACGCTGCCGCAGATAATCAACCGCCCGGTTGCGCGCCACCCGGAACAGCCAGCCTCGCACACCGAACTCCGGGTCCAATTTGCCGCGAGCCTCAACCATCTTCACAAAGCTCTCCTGCACGATATCCTCGGCCTGTTGTTGATCCCAGACCATCTGGCGGACGTAGGCAAACAGACTGCGCCGATGCCGTTCAAACAGTTCGTCGAACGCGCGCAAATCTCCTTTCTGCATTCGTTTGACGAGTTCGCCGTCGTCGTCCATTTCGGTCTCGTTTTCTGTTTTTACGCTGACAGCCCGCAGATTATTGGTGCTTCCGGCACAAAATGTAACACCGCAATTTCATTCCGTACACACAACCGGTCCGGCAGCCGGGGATTCGGTGGAAGAACACGTTTTGGGCAAAATCGCGCAAACCACCCGGATCGACTGCAGCCGATCCGGGTCTACGTCCTTCTGAGGTCTGACAAGCCTCCTCACACTTTCCTTCCAGCCCCTCTCCCCCCTCCCCTTCCCAACAATAATTCTGCCACAAAATAATTCTGCCTTTCCTCTCCTCTCCTCTCCCCTCCCCTTCCCAACAATAATTCTGCCACAAAATGATTCTGCCTTCCTTCCGAGCCCTCTCCCCTTCCCCTTCCCAACAATAATTCTGCCACAAAATGATTCTGCCTTCCTTCCGAGCCCTCTCCCCTTCCCATTCCCAACAATAATTCTGCCACAAAATAATTCGAGTGCGTTCCCGTTCGTTGACCATCATGCGGCTCTCTTTTGAGCATAGAG
>CAYLNH010000278.1:0-9538 GCA_964384625.1 uncultured Lentisphaerales bacterium | reverse complement strand
CAAGAGGGTGCGGGATCTCTATGCGGACCGCGAAGGGCAGTAAACGAGGGCTTACGGCGGCGGGCAATGATGGCTCGCAGTGGAAGCCCGGCCGGTTCATTTCAAGCCACGCCTGGCGCCAGCAGGGCGCGGGAACAGGTTCCTGCTTTCCGGGAAGGGGCCACAAGCTGAGCTTGGGGGGAGAATCTATTCCCTCTTCAGTTCAGCCGGCACACCACAACCCCGCCTTTGGCGGGAAAGTCGGGGCGAACGCAAAACTGAAGGGGAGCTGACACTCCCCCGGCAGAGCCAGAGGGATCTTCGCGCGGTGGGTGAAGCTAGTCCAGCCGGCCCGGCTTGGCGACGAGATCCTCAACCGTATGGCTGAAGTTCGCCGCCGGGATGATGTGCTCGTTGATGTTGCGCGCCGGGCACTGCCAATAGAGCTTGATCGGGTCCTTGTCGTTTTTCCGCAGGCTCTCCCCCTGAAAGTACTCCAAGACGATCTTGTGCCTGCCCGGCGTCAACGTCACTTCGGCGTAGCGATGCGACTTGGCGTCAGCCTCCCAGGCCGGGCTCCAGGAGTCGATGATCAGTTTGCCGTCGAGGTACAGACGACAGCCGTCATCGGCCCAGACGTGGAAGGTGTATTTTGCCGTCTTATCCGGCTTGTTGCCGACGCTGGTACTGAGGTATCCCTGCCAACGCACACTGAACCAGCCGGACCGGATGAACAGGTGGTTCACGAGCGGCTCTTTGCGGGTATAGGCATACTTGGTGAAGGTCCAGTTTTCGGCGGCGACCTTGGGTTCATGTCCAACCAGCCAATGGCCGCCCCAGTTCCGTTTATCGCGGTAGTAATGCGTGGCCAGCCCGGGTCGATCGGCTGCCGGCCCCGGTTTCGCCGCCCGACCGTCTCCCGCACTCAGACTGATGCCAAAAACCGCACTCGCAAGAGCAAACGCCAACCATGATCGCATAGAGTTCATCATCGGTGTCTCCAGGTTCAGCAAAATTCCTTCAGTGATCTAATATACTTCAGCGTTCAGACTGCGGCAAACTGCTTGCTTGTGAAAAACGCTAATCCGTTCTGTCCGGGAAGGGGTCGATTTCGAGGACGGGGCTTTTGCTCTTGGGATTCTTCACCTCGATACCTTCCCGCCCCTTCATGCGTACCGGAAAGATGTTCTTCACCGCTTTAATCTCGTCGGACTTGAACCACACCTCCTGCTCCTGGCCGACGGCCACGAGCACGTCGCCGTTCGCCTTGCGCTTGCGGATCATTCCAAGGAAACGGCGGTCGTGACGGGTAACGAGCATGATGTCCGGCCGCCACATCATCATCCGCAGCGGCCGATCCGTCAGTTTGAAGGTGTAGACTTTCGACTTCTCCCCGTCGACCATGAAATAGGCCAGATGCTCCTGTTCGGCGGCGAGGCCGCTGACGAGGAGCGGGCCGGATTCCATGTTGTCCTTTTCGACCACGGGGGTCGTCCCGCGGTACATGCCGTCGATGTAGACCGGTACGCCGGCGGGGATGGTGGTCACGGTCAGGACGTCCGGATCGTCTTTGCGCAGGGGTTCGAGTTCATGGATCGGCACGGATGGCCCCTGCGGCACCTGAACGACGACCTCGCGGTCGCGATAGCCGTCCTTACGCAAGAGCATACGGTAGTCGGCGGCGGCAATTCCGGGGATCTCCAAGGGGGTAACCCCGACCTTCTTGCCGTGGTCATAGACGGCCGCACCGGCGGGTTCACTGAGGATCTTGACGGTGTGGCGCTGGATTTTCGGCTGCCGGTTTTCGCCGAGCCAAGCCCACCACAGGATCAAGCCCACCAGAAGCACCAGGATGCCGCCCAGCATCAGCTGGCGTCTGGCACTGCCGCGCTGGACATACGGCCGGGCGCCGAGGATTTCGAAGTAGGTATCGCCGACCTTCACTCGATCGCCGTCCCACAGGAGGGTTTGCTGCGTGATCTTTTCGGTATTGACGTAGACGCCGTTGGTGCTGCCCAGATCCTCCACACAGACATCGCCGCCTTTGAGGGTGAATCTGGCATGCTGCCGCGACACGCCTTCGCTCTCGAGGCGGAGGCCGCAGACCACATCGCGTCCGACCACCAGGCCGTCATCGGGGACCGTCACTTCCTCGCCGGCCCGACTTCCGGAGGCAATCCGCAGCCGCGGTCCCGCCGTTGCTTGTTCGTCTTCACTCATCGGCGGTAATATAGCTGTTGTCCGGCGGCCCTGCCATTGCATCGTCCCATCATTCCGCCATTCCGTCATTGATTATCCCCTGCCCCGCCCTACACTACACACACAGCACAACAGGAGCCGACATGGACATACCGATCAACAGCCGCGAACCGGATGCTCTGCGCCCGATCAAATTTCACCCGAACTTCCTCTGGCACCCGCGCGGTTCCGTCATGGTCGAGATGGGACGAACCCGCGTTCTCTGTGCCGTCTCCGTACAGCGCGGGGCGCCCCGCTGGATGCGCGAGCAGAATGTGCCCGGCGGCTGGGTCACCAGTGAATACGCCATGTTGCCGGCATCCACCTCCGACCGCAAGAGCCGCCCCGGCCGGACCGGCCGCACGGACGCGCGCGCCCTCGAAATCCAGCGTCTGATCGGCCGCAGCCTGCGCGCCGTCGTCGACCTGAAGCTCCTGCCTGAAGTCTCCATCTATGTCGACTGCGACGTGGTCGATGCCGACGGCGGCACCCGTTGCGCCAGCATCTGCGGCGGCGCCGTCGCCCTCCGGATGGCCCTGCAGAACATGTTCGCCCACGGCGAGATCAAATCGTTGCCGATGCCGGAACTGGTCGCCGCCGTCAGCGTCGGCATCGTCGACGGCAAGGCGGTTCTCGACCTCGACTACGAGTTGGACTCGACTGCCGATGTCGACATGAATGTGGTGATGACCGAAAGCGGGCAACTGGTGGAAATCCAGGGCACGGCAGAGGAAGGGACCTTCGACCGCCGCCAGTTGAATGAGATGCTGGACCTCGCCGAGAAAGGGATCGGCGAGATCATCGAAGCCCAGCGCCGGGCGCTTGCCGACTGACCGGGCGGAGCCCGCCACCGTTATGCATCCGCGGCGGACGGGCTGAATGAATCAAGCCAGCCCTGAATGCAAGAACTGGACAAGGACCTCCTGAACTACGTTTCCGGCCACTGCGGAGCTTGTCTCCGTGGAACCGGTGCTTGGTGTTTGCGCCCGCGCCATTGCCCCCGCCCCACAGCTCCCGGTCCGAGCCGTCGCCGCACCTCATCGACTGCCGCATCCAATTCCGTGTTCCGCTGCTGCTCGTCGTCATCAACCGGATCAAACAGGTCCGGTTGATACGGGATCTCGGCATCGGCCGCGGCGAGATCGCCGACGCCGAAGCCGATCAAACGCACGGCCCGCCGGCAGCGTTCGCGTTCCAGCAGTTCGAGTCCGAGCCGAATCAACTCGCGATCGCTTGCCGTCGGCGTGGTTCGGCGTTGCCGCGTGATCGTCTGGAACGGCGCCCACCGCAGTTTCAGGTGGACGGTCCGCGCGACTTTGCCCTGTTGCCGCAGACGACCGCCGACCTTCTCAATCAACCCCACCAGGACCTGTTCCAAGACCGCCCAGTCGCGGGTATCCTGACCAAAGGTGTGTTCATGTGAGATGCTTTTCTCCACCGTCTCGGGAGCGATCTCCCGGGTATCGCGTCCGTGGGCCAGCCGATAAATATGGCGGCCGGCGGCATCGCCAAGCAGATGGCGCAGTTCCTCCTCACGCAGTTGCTGCACATCACCAATCGTCTGCAGGCCGCCGCGCTTCAGCGTTGCCGCCGTCTTTTCACCGACGCCCCAGATCCGACGCACCGGCAGCGGCGCCAGGAACGCCTCGATCGCGGCCGGCTCCCGCGGCACGACAGTCAGACCGTCCGGCTTGTCCATGTCACTGGCGAGCTTCGCCAGGAATTTGTTCGGCGCGACGCCCACCGAAGCCGTCAACTGCAGTTCCGCGGCAATCGCCGCCCTCAGCTTCCGGGCCGCGGCAACCGGTCCGCCGAACAACTGCTGACTGCCCGTGATGTCGATGAAGGCTTCATCGATCGAGAGCCCTTCGACATACGGCGAGAAACGGCTGAAGATGGCGAAGATCTCGCCGGAGACCCGGCGATACAGGGCGCCGCGCACCGGCAGGAAGACACCGTGCGGACACAGCCGGTAAGCCGTACGCGACGGCATGGCGGAGTGCACGCCGAACCGGCGCGCTTCATAGGAACAGGTGGACACCACGCCGCGCGCGTCCGGCGCCGCGCCGATGATCACCGGCTTACCCCGCAGCTCCGGCTGCTCGCGCTGCTCGACGGCCGCGAAGAACGCGTCCATATCCACATGCAGAAAGATCGTCTCGGCCATTACCGACCATACGGCAAAATATTCGCTATTCCAAGACCGTGTCCGGACATTTCGTCATGCGGGAGTGACGGGGTGCAGCGTCTGCCGGCGTTCCACCACCGGCAGGGAGGCAGCACGCACGAGCCGCTCCCCGTGACTGACGCAGGACGACATTTCGCCGGGTTCCGGCGTTGAGCCCGGGCAATTCGCCGATACAGTATGCCAGCGAAGGAGGTCCCTGGTGAAAGCAACTGCTCTCGCGGCGGCACTGGCGGCGCTGCTGCTGTGTTCCTGCTCGTCGTCCTATGTCTTCCAACGGCCGTACCGGGATGTCGTGGACGCCTCACTGGAAGAATGCCGGCGACAGCAGGTGCAGGCGACCCGCGGCGGCCGCAGCCGGCGGGCGGCACTGACGTATTCGGCGGGCGACCACGGCGACTGCTATGACATCCGGGTCAAGGAAGTCTACGGCCTCGAAAAGACGCGAATCCGGATCAAACCCAAAGGCGCTGCCCGGACGCAGATCTCGGTCCGCAGCGAACGGGCCGAGTTGAAGGGAGTGCGCCGGGATCGAGAGAACGAACAGATCTGGATCTACCGCATCGGCACCGCGCTGCGCCGGCGGCCGCCGGCGGCGAGTGAACCATTTCGTGTGCAGCCCGAGGAGTAGTTGCGGCGAGTTGCAGCCTTTTATTTCGGGCTTTTGACACTATATTATTGCGAGTTCATTTGTGCTGAGCTCTCACCACGCAGTAAACCATGCATTTGCAGCAAGTTGGTTAAGGGAAGCGTTCCTTTCCAGGTCCGCCTATGATCCGTCGTAAGAAGAAGAAGCGACGCGTAGCCTTCAGTCTGGTCCACAGCCTGGCGGCTGTGCTGTCAAAACATCTGCGGCTGGTACTGTTGCTGATGGCGCTGGTCATCAGCCTGAGTCTCTGCTATTTCGTTTATGCCCGCACGGTGTATCACACGCGCTTCCTGCTGCAGGTGGAGGAGTTCGAGCTGGACGACGCCGACAGCCCGAAGCGCCCGCGCAACATTCCGGCCTATCTCCAGAAGCAGCTTCAGTCAGCGGATATGCTGTTGCGCACCGGCAGGCAACTGGGGCTGTCGGGCAGCATCCGGGACCTGCGCCAGCGCGACCTGCAAGACCTCCGGATTCAGATTGCCGAGAATGATGTTCTCGACGTGGACGTATATGTATACCGCCGTTCCGTCGCGCAGGGGTGGGCCGGGGCCATGTACAACGCCTTCGCGCAGGAGCAGCAGGAAGAGCTCGACGGCATCCGGCAGCGCCGGGTCAAGCTCTTGCAGCAGGACCTGAAGAATCTCAAGGCCCACCAGGACGCAGCGGCCGACAAACTGGACATTCTGGCCGAAGAACGGAACCGCTGGGAGAAAGCCAATCAGTTCTCCCGCGTGGCGGACGTCACCGCCAAACTCAAAGCCAAGGGAGAGAGCCTTGAACTTGCTCGCAACGTTGCCGACCAACTCAAGAATCCCGGACTCGATCAAGAGACCAAAGAGGAGATCCTTGAGGAAGCCGAAAAGCGACTCGAGATCCCCGCAACCGCAGCCGACGCCGGGACCGACGGCAAACACCAGGGCAACAACAACCGCCGGAACGGCGGCGAATCCCCGGCCCGCAGCGTTCTCGAAGAGAAGCTTGAGGACCTGAACACGCTGTTGAACATGCGGCTGAAGATTTACCACAAGGACCACCCGGACGTGGTCACGCTGCAGGAGCAGATCGCCGCCCTGGAGAAACAGATCTCCGGCCAACTCGGCGGCCGCCGGGAACGCTTCGAGGCGTTCGTCAAAACACTGGACGCGGAACACCGCAAGCTCACGGAGCAATCCCGTCAGTTCGCCAAGTTGAAGCGTCAGGCCACCGACTACGATGCCCGCCGGGCGAAACTCGAGGCAGAGCAGGAGACCGCCGAGGAAAGCGTTGCCGCCCTGCAGGCCCGGATCGACAAAGTGATGCTGGAGAAGATCCATCCGGCCTATACGCTGAAACCGCCGGAGGTCCTGCAGTCGCCGGAACGTCCCGTGAGTCCCAACGTGCCGGCGCTCGTCCTGGTCACTGTTGCCGCCATGCTGATCCTCAGCCTGGGCGCGCCGCTGCTGATCGAGCGGCTCGACAACACCTTCTCTGTGATTGAGGACGCCGAGGAGGTCCTCGAGATCCCCAGTCTCGGCGTGATCCCGCGCGACCTCGATGCGGATGACGAAGATGCCATGGAGGAATCCCAGCAACTGATGGAGACCTTCCGGATGCTGCGAACCAACATCATTACCGGGGCGGACGAAGCGCACCCGCGGCAGGTCATCATGGTTACCAGTTCCGTACCGCAGGAAGGCAAGAGCACGGTGGCAGTCAATCTCGCGCGGTCCTTCGCCAAACTGGGCGAACAGACCCTGCTGGCGGATCTGGATCTGCGCCGCGGACACCTGCACGACCACTTCGAACAGGAACACCAGCCGGGCGTGACCGAGATGATCACAACAACCGAGTATCGCCCGAAGGAGTTTATCCGCAGCACCAATCTGACGGGCCTCAGCTTCCTTCCCGGCGGCCAGCGGATTGAAAACGTCTCCGAGATGCTGGCCACCGACGCCTTCGCGGAACTGATCAGCAAATTCCGCCAGAACTTCACTCGGATCATCCTGGACACACCGCCCGCCCTCGGGCTGGCCGAGACCAGCGGGCTGCTGCCCCTGGTCGACGGCGTCGTCCTGGTCATCTGGAGCGGCTACACCCCCGCTCCCCATGTCCAGGCGGCGGTCAATCAACTGCGACAGAACGATGCGAACTTCCTCGGGTTCGTCCTCAACAAGGTCGACATGCGCTGCGCCAAGAACAAGCTGCACTACTACTACTACTCCGATTACTACTACAGCAGCTATCAGGATTGACCGCCGCCTTCGATTGACATCCGGCCGGCCTGTTATCTAGTGTGTCGTCCCGGAAATCCGGAGGCATAAGTGATTCCGATGGATCTTCGATGCTCTGCCGGGCAGTTGAGGCAAAGCGATATGAATATCGTGGTTCGCGACTAACGAAGTGAAGCGCGAAGAGGGCCGAAATCACGCCTCGGATTTATGGGACGATACACTAGGTTGCCGTTTTGCTGGAAGGCGAAACGCCGGGACGCCGCAACCCCCAACTCGACAGGAGCAGCTTGATGCCTTTGCGCTTTTATAACACGATGAGCCGCCGACTGGAGCCGTTCACCCCGATTACTCCGGGCCGGGTCGGCATGTACACCTGCGGCCCGACCGTATACAACTACGCGCACATCGGCAATTTCCGCGCCTACGTCTTCGAGGACCTCCTGCGCCGCACCCTGAAATACTGCGGCTATAACGTCACCCAGGTCATGAATCTGACTGATGTCGACGACAAAACCATCCGGGATTCGCAGGCTGCCGGGTTGTCCCTCGAGGCGTTTACCGAGCAATACAAAACCGCGTTCTTCGACGACCTGAACACGCTCCGCATCGAACCGGCCGAACACTATCCCTCGGCCACGGACCACGTCCCGCAGATGATCCAGCTCGTACAGAAGCTGGTGGACAAAGGCTTCGGCTACATCGGTGACGACGGCAGTGTCTATTTCTCGATTGCCGCGTTTTCGGCCTACGGCAAACTCGCCCGCATCGACCGCAGCAATCAACGCGTCGGCGTCCGCATCGTGGCGGACGAGTATGAGAAGGATGAAGCAGCCGATTTCGCCCTGTGGAAGAAGTACGACGAAACCGACGGCGATGTCGCCTGGGACAGCCCTTGGGGCAAGGGCCGGCCGGGCTGGCACATCGAGTGCAGCGCCATGAGCATGAAGTACCTCGGGCCGCACTTCGACATCCACACCGGCGGCGTCGATAACATGTTTCCCCACCATGAGGACGAGATCGCCCAGAGCGAGGCCGCCAACGGCGAAACCTTCGTCAACTACTGGCTGCACTGCGAACATCTGATGGTGAACAACGCCAAAATGTCGAAGTCCCTCAGCAATTTCTTCACCTTGCGCGATCTGACGGATCGCGGCTTCAGCGGGCGCGAAATCCGCTGGCTCTTGCTGGGTACCCACTACCGCCAGAAGCTGAACTTCGTATATCAGGCCGACGCCGACGGCGCCAACGCCGCCTTCGACGGCCTGGAAAATGCGCGCACCGCCTTGCGACGCATCGACGAATTCGTCGTGCGGCTGAAAGAGATCCAGGGACCGGCCGTCGCGGACGACGGCGGCGCCGCGCTCGCGGCGACGGCCGAGGACGCCTTCCGCACCGGACTCGAAGACGATTTGAATATCGCCCAGGCGATCGCCGCCCTCTTCGATCTTGTGCGCGCCGGCAATCGGGCCATGGATCAGGGGGCCATCGGCCCGGACGGCCGCGACGGAATTCTTGCAGTTCTGCAACGCTTCGATGCTGTTCTCGGCGTCGTCGATATCGACGCCGACAACGATGAGATCCCACCGGAGATTGTTGCCCTTGCCGAAGACCGACAAGCCGCTCGTCAGAACAAGGATTACGCGCAGGCGGATACTTTGCGCGACGAATTACAGTCTCGCGGATGGCAGGTAAAAGACACTCCGGACGGCTTTAAGCTGACCCCGCTGTAAAGATTTCTCGGCCGGTAAAGCGTGCCGGATCGCGGGGTGCAGCGCGCCAGACTGCCGGGTATCGACGCCTTCTTTCGCTTCCCGGACACAGCGCCGAAAGAACGCTCACGCCGCACTCTGGAGCGGCTTTCGCCATTACCTCCTGCTTCACCGCGGCAGCATCGACACCGCTGCCCGACGTCCCCTGCATACTCCTCAGATGTTCTTATTAGCGCACTGCGAATCAACATACTGTGTTTTAAGAATTGATTTGCAAACAACTTGCACAACGATACCTTACGTTACTCGCTTTAGGTTCTTGGTATCACACAACCCTAACGAAGGAGGGGAACCATGGCGAAGAGAGCAGCAAAGAAGAAGACCGCTGCCAAGAAGCGGAAACCGGCGAAGCGGAAGACAGCTGCCAAGAAACGAACCGCGAAGAAGAAGACCGCCAAGAAGAAAACCGCACGCAAGAAGCCGGCAAAGAAAAAGACGGCCAAGAAGAAGACGGCCAAGAAGAAGACCGCCAAGAAGAAGACCGCCAAGAAGAAGACCGCCAAGAAGA
>CAYLNH010000277.1:0-9651 GCA_964384625.1 uncultured Lentisphaerales bacterium | reverse complement strand
CAGATCCGCAAGTACCGCAGGTTCCCAACCTCTTGAGAGTCAGGACTCGAGGCAAGTAAGGGCAGTAATCGAGGGCTTACATCCGCTGCGGCGCGGCAACCGGGCGTCCACCATCCCGCATTCGCCCGTTTTACCAACGCCGCGGCACGCCTTGAGTATGCCGAACGCTTACTGGCGGGGAAAGCCCGACACATCCGTCGTGCCGTCGGGTTTGATGCGGAACTCCGTCTGTTTGCGCGGCACCCCGAAGTCGTAGTCGCGATAGCGTTCGGTGAGGAACACCAACTCCTGATTTGCACTGCTCAACAGCGGATGCTCGCTGGACGCCCGGGTTTCGATGTACGGCCCGGCCACCAGCAGATCCGCAACCGCCAGAAGGCGCTGGACATCCGGGTCATCGCTGGCCGCCAATTCGTCTTCGGTATAGCCGGTGAAGATCACCAGACTGCGGCCGGCGGCATGCAAGGCTTCTCCGACGTCGGCCAACGGTCCGGGCTGTTCAAACGGTTCGCCGCCGGAGAAAGTCACACCGTCGGTATCCGAGATTGCCAGCAGACGATCGGTCAAGTCCGAAGCCGAGATGGTTTCGGCCGGGACGTCATCCTGGAAGTCCGGGTTGAAGCATCCGGGACACTCCCGTGAACAGCCCTGCACCCAGACGACCGAACGCTCACCGGGCCCGTTGACGCGGGAGCGTTCCTGGAAGGCGGCAAGTCGCAAGTCGTTGTTCGGTTTCAACATCGCTCCATGCATGGAGTACCGGCGCCGGATGCAGCGATCCCCCCGGCGCGGCGAAGCAATTTCCAGCGGGCCCTGCCGTCGGGTTCGTGGTTCACCGGTCACCGACCACGCGGGTCCAGCCCCATTTGTCTTCGATCTCGCCCTTCTGGACGGCGCGGACCTGGTTGTACAACTCCAGAAAAACCGGGCCGCAGCCTTCGCGGGGACCGACTTCGATGGTTTCGTCGCCGCGCACGATCGTGTTGACCGGCGTGATGACAACGGCCGTACCGCACGCTGCGATTTCAGCAAAATCAGGGACCTCGGACCAGGCGACCTTGCGGCGGACCACCGGAATGCCGTTCGCCTCGGCCAGAGTCTGCAGCGTCTTGTTCGTGATGCTCGGCAGGATCGAGCCGGAGTCCGGCGTGACGTACTCCTTGTCTTTCGTGATGGCGATGAAGTTCGACGTGCCGAATTCATCGATGTACTTATGTTCTTTCGAGTCGAGGAACAGGTTGATCGGATATCCCTGTTTCTTCGCCAGTTTGCCGGCCTCGAGACCGGCCGCGTAGTTGCCGGCCACTTTGATGTTGCCGACGCCCTGCGGCGCGGCCCGGTCGTAGCCGTCCATCACCAGCGCGCTGACCGGCGTCAGCCCGCCTTTGTAGTAGTCGCCCACGGGGATGACCAGGACCAGAAAGAGATACTCGTCGGCCGGCTGCACGCCGATGCGCGGCCCGGTGCCGATCAACAGCGGCCGGATGTACATCGAACCTTCCGTGCCGTAGGGCGGGACGTAGTCGATGTTCTCACGAACGACGGTTTCGACCGCTTCCAGAAACATCTCTCTGGTCGGCGCCGGCATCAGGATCCGTTCGGCGGTATCGGCCATGCGCTGCCAGTTTTCCTCCGCCCGGAAGATCCGGACTTTGCCGTCTTTGCAGGCGTGCGCTTTGAGCCCTTCGAAGGCGGCCTGACCGTAATGCAGCGAGGTCGCCGCGATATGGATCGGCATCATCGTATCGGTCGCAAGTGACCCCTCACCCCACGTCCCGTCCTTCCAGGTATAGCGAATATGACACTTGGTGTCCATATAGCTGAACGTCAGCTGACTCCAATCGATGTTCATGGGCGTTCAATCCTTCTGCGTTAGATAAGGTTTCTAAACCTACGGGGTACGGCAGGAAATTCAACCGTCGTCGAACCTGCCGGGAGAAGACGAAAACGGCCGCGTGTTCCTGTCTCGATCGCCCCCATCCGTCCCGTCTGTCCGCTACCGAACATTCCCTCGATCAGATCTCGAACACCAACGCCGGATTGGTCGGTTCGTAGGCCAACGTGCAGGTGCTGGCGTTGAGGAACGTGGTATGCGCATTGCACGACCGGCCGGCCGCTTCGTGGATGTGCCCGAAGACATGATAACGCGGCCGGATCGCCTCGACCGCCGCCAGGAGGTCCTCGCAGCCGGCGTCCACACCGCGGGCCGTCATGCCGCCGTGGCCCGCCGGCGGGCCATGCGTGATCAGCACGCCCGTGTCCAGTGGAATCAGATCCCACTTGGCTCGAATCTCGGGACCACGTTGCAGGTTGAAGGCCCAGTCGTAGAACCACGGCTGCCACGGGCTGCCGTAGAACTTCACGCCGTCGATCACGATTTCCTCGTCCTGCAGGTAGATGCAATTGGTCAAGAGGTCCTTGGCGTGCGGGTCGCGTTCGAAACAGAAGTCGTGGTTGCCGGCAATCACGATCTTATGCCGATGCGGCAGCCGGCCGAGGAAGTTGCTGAATGAAATAACATCCTCGAATTCGCCGTGATTCGTCAGATCGCCGGCATGCAGCAGGACGTCGCCGTCGGGCACCTGCACCCGATCGTGCATGCCGTGCGTGTCGCTGACGGCCACGACCTTCACGCGTCATTCTGTTCCGGCAGCAGCTGCTCCAGACAGCCGGCGGCAACTGCAACGCACTCTTCACACGACACCAGTTTGTCTCGCCGAATCCGCCTGCAGTTGACCGATCCGCACCGGCGTTGGAATTCGCGCTTCAATGCGGCGACACGCTCGTCGTCGGCGAGCAGCAGACGGGCAGCGTAATAGGCGCCGCATTCGCCGTTTTCCGCCTTGCCGAAACCGGCTTTCTTGAGCGCTTTGATTTCGGCTGCGGTCGTTTCCGGGCGGAACGCCCTGGTGATTGCCTGGGCACAGTTCAGGCGGTCCTTGCCGCGAAAAATCCGGGTTGCCTCTTGCCGGCTCATCGTCGCCTTCAATCGTCCCAGGCGGACCAGAAGGTCCGTCCCATTTCCGTTACATCACCGTACTCCGTCTGCCAGCGACGGAGTTCCTGCCGCAGACGCGCCACGGTGTCGGCGCAGCTCGCGTCCTCTGCCAGGTTATTCAGTTCCCAGGGATCTTCATGCCAATCGAACAATTGCGTCGTGCGTTTACCTTCGACAACGTATTCGATCAACTTGTACTGCGCGTCGCGGACGGCCCGGTGTTTATCGGTGTAGGCGTAATGCATCAGTTCTCGGATTTTCGCCTGCGGATCCTGCAGTGCCGGCACCAGGCTTTTGCCTTCCACGGAATCCGGAATCGCGGCGCCGATCAACTCGCACAGCGTCGGATAGATGTCCAGCAGGTAGCAGAACGCCTCGCTGCGCTGCCCGGCCGGGATACCGGGACCGGACAGGATCAGCGGCACGCGAATGCTGTGCTCGTAGTTGCTCTGTTTGCCCATCAGACCGTGCCGGCCGACCGCCAGACCGTTATCGCCGGCGAAGACGATGACCGTGTTCTCAAAGCAGCCCTTCGCCTTCAGTTTGTCGATCACCCGGCCGATCTGCGCATCTGCATGCGTGATCATCGCGTAGTACTCGGCGATATGCCGTTTGATCTCGTCCGGCAGCCGCGGGAACGGCGCCAGCAGTTCATCGCGGATCCGCAGTTCGCCGTTGTTGAAGGGATGGGTCATCATGAAGTTCGGCGGCAGTTCGATGTCCGCCGGGTCGTACATCTGGAGATACTCCGACGGCATCGTCCGCGGATCATGGGGTGCCATGAATGAGATGTACATGAAGAACGGCTTGTCGTCGTCACAGCGATCCAGGTAGTCCATCGCCGCTTCGCAGAACAGCTCGCTGGAATGCTTGCCGCCGATGATATGATCGCCGTTCCGCTGTTCCAGTTCATTGGAACCCCAGGGATTCGGACAGCGCGGGCAGGTGCTGTCGTATTTGCCTGTCGGATCGTAGTCGTATGCCGGCACATTCCAGTGATCGCCCATGCCGCCGAAGAAGATCTCGGCGCCGTCGGTGAAACTGCGGGCGTAGGCCGACTTGCCGTTGTGCCACTTGCCGGTGCCGAAGGTCTGATAGCCGGCTCCCTGAAGGGCCTCGCCCAGCAGCGTGTGGTCCGCGGGGATATTCTGCCCCTGCTTCTCGAGGCTGAACAACGTCCGGCCGCTCATCAACATGGCCCGGCTCGGCATGCAGACGGCGCCGCTGGTGCCGCCCATAATACCGGCGTTGACAAACGCCGTGCCGCTCGCCACCAGACTGTCCATCACCGGCGTGCGGATCCGGTCGTTGCCCAGAGCATGGATTGTGTCAAAGCGCTGATCGTCCGTGAAGAAGACGACGATATTCGGTTTCGGCTGGCTCATGGCCCGGGTACTCCTGTCAATTCGAGAAATTGCGGCGAAGTCCTACCGTGAACCAGGTTTTGCGGTTGGCAAGCGCCGGCCGACGGGCCCCGGCAGATTTCAATTTTCATCGTGCATATTGCCGAATTCCACTTGAACTCATCCAGAAATGCGTCATAGTGATAATGCGACGGGGCTTCCCATCCACCCCGTCGTGTTCACAACATCCCCCCGAAGGCGCCCGGCTGACCAATTAGGTCGGCCGGGTTTTTTTTTGCCCCCGGAAAACGGCTCCTCTACTTCTCGGTCAGCAACAGGGACGGCGCCGGACCCGCCTCGTTCTCTTTCGTCGCGAACGGGACAACGTTGTTGTGCTGGTCGACGCGGGTGATGATGATCGAGATCAGCGGACCTTTTCGCCGCTTCAGAATCTCCAGGAACTCCTTACTGCTGAATTCATAGGGCCCGCGATCTCCCTGCTTCAGCGTCAGCGTGCCGGCGAAATCAACATACTTCAGCAACACCCCGCCGCTGCGTTCATCCGCGTCCGCATCGAATGCACCGCCGGAACTGAGCTCGTCGTTGGCCGGGGCATTCTGCCAGTTGATCTCGCCTTCAGCCCAGGTCTTGCTGAGCTTTTTCACCTTGCCGTCGCGGGATTTGCCGAACCCGGAGAGCTCCTTCAGCACGAAAATGTTATAGCTCCAGTTGTCGATCAGAGCGGCATGCTTCGTGTCGATCTTCAGGACGAGACGGGCGTCGGCAAGATAACGCGGGTTGATCTTGCGCCGGCCGCGCCGGCCGGCCAGATCGAAACGCAGATAGACCTTGGCCCAGCCTTTGTGGTGGATCGTATGCTTGGCCGCGGCCGTCGGACCGTCGCCGCTGCACTTCTCGGCGACCGGCGAGATCTGGGCATCGGCGCCCTTGCCGTCCTTGGTGGAGACAGCTTTCTCCCGGCGCGAACCGGCCGTTGCGGCGCCGGCCAGAAGGCCGGTAAGCAGCACTGTACTGATGAACTTCATACGGATCTTCTCCCTGTCTTGCATGATCTCTCAAACCGCCGGACGACTCACGCCCGGCGCGATAGTATTATCGTTAATATTCTTGCCGGGGGAGACTGCGATTACAAGGGGATTCCGGAAGATTCCCGGGGGCGGACGCGAGTGCGGCCGTCGAGGTGGACCCACATGACACGCGCCTTCAAATGCGTCGGTCGAAGCTGCAGACAGGCTCGCAGGGCGCGCCCGCAACGGTTGTACGAGATCACCTCGTAGCTCTCCCCGCGTTTGTATTTCAGCGCCGCATCATAGTGGAGTTCGGCAATTCGGAAGTACGTCTGAGCCCGAAACTGACGACCGTTGACGACCGGCAGGATGGGCGCCTTCGTGCTTTGCCCAAACAACTCCTCAGCAGCGGCGGTCTTCCCCCGTTTCAGCTGAATCTCAGCCGCCCGATACGGAGCTTCGGCGTATCGCGGCCAGCGTTTGGCGGCCCGTTCAAGGACCTCCAGGGCTTTTGCCGGTTCGTTGCCGGACACCAGCAGCCGACCTTCCAATACGTCGGCAGGATAGCAGTCCGCCGCCGCCAGCCGGGCGGCGCGGACCCCCTCGAGCGCCTTGAGTTTATTGCCGGCGCGACAGGCCCCCCTTGCCAGAGCGGTGATCTGCGCCGCAATCAGGTTTCCCGCCGACCGCCGGTAGAGCGTCCGGCGGTCATCGATCTTCTGCAGCCCGTAGCCGACAATATAGATTGAATCGCTGAATCGCGTACCGGCTTCCGTCATTTCGATGTTGACCTGCAGTTTGCCGTCGTCGTAGCGGGCAAAGGCATGGTAGGGCGTGACCACCGGGAAGACCGGCAGATCGAGGGCGTGCGCCACAACACAGTACAGCGCCGTCAGTCCGAAGGAATTGCCGCGTTTCGTCTTGATCACAAGCGGCATCAAGGTGGCCTCCGGCCGGCACAGGTAAGGATCCAGCGGGTCCGGACCGAAGCCGTATCTGCCGAAGAAGACTCGGTTCAGCTCATAGAGTTTCTGTTCGCGGCTCATTCCTGCTTTGAACCGTACGCCGACATCGGCGGCGATGCCGGCGACGGCATCAATGACCGGCTCGACCGAGGCATCGGGATCAACGATACGGGCAACGGCCACGCAGCGGGAGACGAAGGTTCCTTTCGGCGCTTCGGCGGGAAACAGCCAGCGGTCGGGTTGCACGCGGTGGGCGGCAACCGCACGCTTCAACTCGGCCGCGTCAAACACACCGGCGAACGGCTTGTACTTCGGGTAGCCCAGGGGCAGCGTGCCGACCTGGCGTTCCAGCAGGAAGCGGGCGTAGACCGGGTTCGGCGGCTGCCTGGTCAACCACTTGAACCCCCGTTCCCAATCGGCCCGCGGCGGGTCGTGGCCGGTGCCCTCGGAGAGATGAAACTCGATCGTGACACCGTGCTTGCGCGCCAGTTGCACTGAGGCGCGGGTAGAGCGCACCGAAATCGGATCCAGGCTGCCGTGGTGCACGTAAAACGGGGTTCCCTTGATCGCCTTCAAGCGTTGGTCGAAGATCGTGCCGGCGGCGGAAAATGCGACGCCGGCGGCAAACAGTCGCGGCTCCGTCACCAACCAGTGCCAGGTACCGATGCCGCCGCCGGACGCGCCGGTGCAATAGATGCGGCGATAGTCAATGCGGTAGCGCCGGCAGACATGCTGGAGCAGCCGCAGCAGTTCGCGCTTTTCATCCGGCGCCGGCCAGGACGAAGCCGCGTGCAGGGTTGTCGGGTAAAGCACGATGTAGCCGCGCTGCGGAAAATAGCGGTCGTATATCGGCACCAGATTATCCCCGTCACTGGGCATGCCGTGCAGCGCAATGACCAGCGGCCAGGATGTTTCGGGGTTGTAGTCCTTCGGAATTGTCAGGTTATACCAGCCCCGTTTGGTGCCCCGGCGCCACGGCACCGGTTCATGCCGAAAGGAGTGCTTCCCGCCGGCCGCAACTGTACGCATCAACTGCAGGTCCGGACGCCGCCCTTTCAGCCGGGTCTGTTCCAATTGCTCCAGGACCTCCCCGCGTTCGGCCTCGCTGGTCGCAGTGAAATACGCATCCAGCAACGCCTCAATCCGTTCCTCGACATCTCTGGTCGGCACATACAATTCGGTACGGCGCCGAGTCTCGGCCCGGATGCTGCCCAGCCAGAGACAGGCCGCCAGGCAAACCACCGTCAGTAAGCTCCCCCTGCCCCGCCGGTCCGGGTGCCGCACAGACATCGCTGGCCTCCGTTGCTGCCCCCGTTCCTGTTGTCTATCCCGCTACCCTTTCGGGTGCTCCCGGACATCGGCCGCTGTCATCAGCTTTCCACTCGCGACCGGCCTTGCCTTTACAGTACAGTCAAATAGACGCGGCCACAAGAACCGGTATTCACCGGGCCCGGTCAAAAAGCCGTTCACGGTGCTTGTGATACAACCGGGGTTCTCGACGGTTCCGTCACTCACGGGGGAGACGCGGTGGGCGCTGATTGCCGCTCTGCGGCAAGAGCCTACGCATTGCGATTGCGAAGCCCGTCCAGGACCTGCCGCAAATAGGCGACGGCCTTCTGCCGATACTTCCACGGCGTCGCTTTCTGCGGCAGTCGACTGAGCCAATGGGAGTTCGGCCCTTTGCTGGTGCCGCGCTGACCGGACAGCTCCAGCGAACTGGGCATGGCTTTGCGGGAGAGAATGTCGATGCAGCGCTCAATTTGCGGCAACGACGAAAATTCAAAGGTGAAGCCGTCGCACTCGACGAAGTAGATCGGGTAGCCCTTCCCCGGTTCGACAGCGGGAGCCGGCGGCTCGAAACGCGTCGCCTGAAACCAATGTTCGGCATCGACCTCCCGGTGAACCCAGAAGGCCATCGGCGCGTTCTGCCAGGTCTCAGCGTACTCGATCCAGTGCCGTTTCATTCGTCCTTGTCCGATTCAGAAGGCTTCGGGCCCGTGGGCGCTTCGCCGGTTTTCTGCCGGTACAGTTCGGCGTATTCCTGTTCGAGGATGTTGACCATCCGGCGCCAGTCCCACTTCGCCTTCGCCCGTTCCCGGCCGGCAGCGCCCATCGCCGCGGCCCGCTCCGGCGCTTTCAGCAGTTTGATCACCGCCGCCGCCACCGACAATACCGATTCCGGCGGACAGAGATAGCCCGTCTCGCCGTCAACAATCGCTTCCGGCGTGCCGTCCAGCGAGAACCCGACCGCCGGCTTGCCGCCGGCCATCGCCTGCACCACCGTGCGCGGCAGCCCCTCGCGCAGTGAGAGGTGAACCAGGACGTCCATAAGGCTGACGTAGTTCGGGATCTTGCGCGGCGCGACCAGGCCGGCAAAGACGAAGTTCTCCTGCAGGTTCGCCCGGCGTACGGCCAGCTGGAGGTCGTCGCGCAAGACGCCGTCACCGACCAGCAGAAAGCGTACATCACCGACTTCGTCGAGGATCATCTCCGCCGCCTCAATCAGGTATTCGTGCCCTTTCAATTCGAACAGCCGGGCGATCTTGCCGACCACCGGGACGCCTTCCGGCAGGCCAAGCTTCTGCGCCAGTTCGGCGTCACGTTCCTGCTGCAGATAAGGCTCGAGGTCCATGCCGCTGTAGACCGTCTTGTACATCGTCCGCGGCGCTATCCGCGCTTCGACGCATTGCTCTACCATTGCGTCGGCAACCGTAAAGATCTTGTCGCAATACCGGGCGGCGTATTTCTCGGCCCGAATATACAGGGAGTTTTTTCGCTTTGACTGATAGCGATGAAACGCCTGGCCGTGAACCGTGTGGACGACTACCGGCACGCCGGCTTTGCGCGCGGCCACCCGGCCCAGAACACCGGCCTTCGAACTGTGCGTATGCACCACGTCGAACTTCTCTTTCCTGAAAAAGCGCTTCAGCCGGAAGTACGTCTGGAGGTCCTTGACGGTATTCACCTCGCGCACCATGGAGTCCACCAGCTCGATCCGCAGGTTCTGGATCTTCTGGCCCTGCAGCAGCTTGCCTTCCGGCCCGTCCGAGGGCCCCGTCACCAGCACGGTTTCATGGCCGTGAGCCAGGTGTCCCTTGACGGTGAAGAGAGTGTTCTCCTGAGCGCCGCCCACAATCATCCGGGTTATCACATGGCAGATCTTCATGCCGGCTGTCGGGCCGCGCCCGCAATCTCCAGGTTCCATTCGTTTCGGAGCGTACTATACCCTGTCCCTCCCGGCCAGCCACCGGTGGCCGAAGTATTCGTAAGCCCTCGATTACTGCCCTTCTTTGCCTCGAGTCCCGACTCTCAAGAGG
>CAYLNH010000276.1:0-9697 GCA_964384625.1 uncultured Lentisphaerales bacterium | reverse complement strand
GGCTCTATGCTCAAAAGAGAGCCGCATGATGGTCAACGAACGGGAACGCACTCTATCGGATTCCGGACGACGCCACGGACAAAGCCCTGTTTGCGTGTCCGACCTGTCTGGGGAAGATCCCGAAATCCCCGACCCGCGTGTACGTCAAGGACGGCCGGATTTCCTGCCCGCAGAAGGGGTGCGATGCAGCCTATCCGGTGGCGCCGGAAGCGGAACCGCAGATGGGTACCTGCCCGCAGTGCGGTTCCGAGTTTCTGATTGTGACGCCGGAACGCGAACTGCGTCTCCAGCCAAAATCAGCGGAGCGCTCCGAGCAGTTGCTGCCGCAGGTGAAGAATCTGCTGACGTCAACGGTGATGCTGGATCGTAACGGCACGGAGATGCTGCCGGAATCGGCTTCGGCCATTGGCGGCGAACTGCCGACTGTGCCGATCGATGACAACCAGGTCGCCTGCCCGCAGTGCGGGCAGAAGTATCCGGTGACGCCGGATTTATCCGGTAAGTACGCCACCTGTTCAGAGTGTTCGGCGCGGTTTCGGATCGGCTGACCTGGTCAATTCGTACATTTCATCGCTGCCTGTTGCCTGTCCGCCGCGGCCGAAGAGTCGTCAGTCTGCGTGAGATCAAGAGCTTACAGTCGCAAGCCGGGCGCCGGCGTCTTGTCATACTCCGAGGTCGGCGTCGGCTGGACGTTCTTGCGATTGCGTGCGATGCCGGCTCGGAGCAGAAGGTTTATGGGGTGGTCGGGTCAGCGGTCCCAGGAGGTGCCGAAGGTTTCGTCGTGCGCAATTTCCCCCATTGCTTTACGTGCGGCCTGCGTCACGGGTTCTCGGGCGGCGCCGATCGGCAGCAGCGCCAGCGGCTGGAGCCCGGCCGGGATGGCAAAGGCCTCCCGCACCAGGCTTTCCTTTTCCGGCAGGACGGCGACCCACAGCGACGCGTAGCCCAACGCCGTGCACGCCATGTGCATGTTCTCAATTGCCGCGGCAAGGTCCTCCTTCCAGAAATCCGACGCCGCCGGATCGCCGACGGCAGCAATGACTGCGCCGGCCTGTCCCACATCCTGCACCTCTCGCAGGCGTTCGACCTTGCCGGCGTCCCGGGTGACGATGAAGTGCCACGGCTGGATGGTGAAGGCGGTCGGCGCGCGCCGGGCGCTGTCGAGGATCGTGTTGAGATCCGCATCGGTGATGTCCGTCGGGACAAAATCACGGCAGCTGGCACGGGTATTGACTACATCGAAAAAATCCATCGGTATCTCCTGTGTTTCGTCGAGCCCACACGATACTACCGGCTGTCGGTTTCGCCAGCGGCCGTCGGCGCGGCGTGCCGCGGCATGGTACGTCCTTGACCGTCCCCGCCTGCTGCAGGTGACCGATCCCGAAACATTGCACCATCCCGACTTTGGAGAGGTCGGGATGGGATTTTCCGGTCTGACGGCGAAACGTGATTCGTCCGGCGCGGACGCCGCGTGGGCCTCGCCGGGAAGCTAATAACCGCGGCGCCGAGTGCGTCAAAACCAGTGGACACATTCATGTGAGATGTGTATGAAGGCGAACGGCAGTCCATTGCGGCTGCGCGCCTTTTGGAGTATGGTACTACCCCATGTGAACACGAATAGCTGGAGACGCAATCCATGTCATATTTCCGCTTCTTACTGCCCCTGGTGCTGGCGGCTCTGCTGTATGCGCCGCTCCTGCCGGGCGACGACGACGGCGAGAAAGCGCCGCAGCCGAAGAAGGACCTCGAACTGATCTACGACCGGGCGCCGCTCGGCGCCGCGATGAAGGCGCGCACAAGCTTCGCACCGATGATCAAGCGGGTTGCCCCGTCGGTCGTAACCATCCAGGCCGAGCGTGTCCCCAAAGGCCATGGTCGACACCCGTTGTTCAACGATCCGAAATTCAAGAAGTTCTTTCGGGAACGTCCGATGCCGCCGGGCGGCGGGATCATCCCGTCCCTCGGTTCCGGCGTGATCATCACAACGGACGGCTACATTCTGACCAACAACCACGTCATCAAAGATGCCTCCCGCATCAAGGTATTGCTGCATGACAAGAAGCGCTATTCCGCCGTGGTCGTGGGGACGGACCCGAAGACGGACATCGGGGTGCTGAAGATCGATGCGCCGGGCAAGTTGCCCGCGGCTGTGATCGGCGACAGTAAGACGGTTGAAGTGGGGGACATGTCCTTTGCCTTCGGCAACCCGTTCGGCGTCGGTCAGACGGTGACGCGCGGCATGGTCAGTGCGCTGGGTCGGGGGAATCTGGGGATCACGGCGTTCGACAATTTCATTCAGACCGATGCCGCCATCAATCGCGGCAACTCCGGCGGCGCGCTGGTGGACGCGAAGGGCCGGCTGATCGGCATCAACACCGCGATCGTCTCCAGCAGCGGCGGCAGCCAGGGCATTGGCCTGGCGATCCCGATCGACCAGGTCATCAGCGTTATGCAGCGGCTCATCAGCCACGGCCGGGTTGTTCGCGGCTACCTTGGTCTGACCGTACGCGCTGTGCGTGCCGAGGACGTCAACTTCCACGACCTGAAAAGCCAGAACGGTGCGGTGGTGACGCATGTCGCCAAAGATTCGCCGGCGGAAACGGCCGGGCTGAAGAAGAACGACATTGTGATGAAGTACAACGGCGTTGCCGTGGCCGATGACAAACAGCTGCAGCGACTCGAGGCGGCGTCGACGCCCGGTGTCGAAGTGAAGGTTGAGATTCAACGGGCGGGCGCCGGCATGACCCTGGTCGTGACGGTGGCCGAGAGCCCCGAAGCTGAAGACAGCAAGATTGCCGGCGCCGGGATGATGAAGAACATCCTTCGCGGTGTGACGGTGGTGGACTTGACGCCGAAGATCCGGGCGCGGATACATGCGCCGCGCGATTTGAACGGCGTCGTGGTTGACGACCTGGATCCGGAAGCGCCGGCGGCCCGGGCCGGCTTGCGCGTCGGGGATCTGGTCTTGGAGATCAACCGCAAGAACGTCGGGAACGCCAGGCAGGCGATCAAGCTGACCAACGATCTGAAGGGCAAGTCGGTTCTCCTCTACGTCTGGAGTCAGGGGGCCAATCGCTTTATTGTCGTGAAGCGCTGACCACTGTGAAACGCCGGCGTCGGCACCGGCGGCCCGCTTACAGGTATGCCGGCAGCGCGGGCTCCTGTCTTGCGTTTTGCGTGAAGCCGGCGGCAGGGCGATTGCGGCACAAAGGTCCGACTCGGATGCGATGCTCGCAATCCTGTTTGCCGCGTTCAGCGGTGCTGGCCGCAACGCAATTTGTCAGAGACGTCGGGAATGGTTGTTCCGGGGAGCGGCGAAGGAGTTCCTGCCGGCCGCGGGCGATATCTTATTTCCACCAGTTGGCCGGGAGTCCGCGTTTGGTCTCGTGGTAAGGTGGTTCTTTGGCGCGCAGGACGTTGTCTTCTTCGTCGAGGAATTCCAGGCGCCAGTAGATCAGCCGGGCGACCCCTTCTTTCTTGAGCTCGGTCAAGCTCGGGTGCAGCCGGATATTCGTGGGCAGGTTGCGCTCGATGGTATCGACGTACAGGCCCCGGCTGAGTTTTACCCGACGGCCGCCGGACTGGCAGTTGATCGAAGCGATCTCGCGCTCGCCGCCGCCGGTTTCAGTGACATAGTGAAACTGGACCTTCGGGGTCTTAACGCTGTTCAGGCGCGGCGAGCCCAGCGAATATTTCACCTTGAGCTGGGGGTGCTTCTTCTTGGGCTCGGGGTTCAGGGAGAAGGTTTCAATCCGGCAGTCGGCGCGGATGTTCTTGCGGTCTTCCGCGTTTTCCTCGGCGACCTCCTCCACCTTCTCCGCGTCGTCTCCGGTGAGCGACCGGAGTGAACCGGTGCTGGTTAACTTCATCGAACGCCACCAGTCGCGTTCCATGTCGCTGTCCTTGACGTTCCGGAAGGTACGCAGTTTCCCTTTGAACCAGATCTCGATCCGGTAGGCAATGCCGTCGGTGCGTTCCAGGAAGAAGCTCTTCTCGGCGTAGACTTTGCTTTCCACTTCCGGCAGTTTTTCCACCCGCGTCGGATCGTAGATTCGAACGTTCTGGTACAGGCGCAGGTTACGCTCGCCTTTGCGGCCCTCTTCGATGACATACACGCGCAGCAGCGGTTCGCGGATGCGTTCGGCGTCGGCGGTGATGCTGATCGTGATCAGTTTGCCGTCGCGCCGCTGGAAAGTGCTGTCCTCGAACTTGGTAATCTTGCAGAACCGGTCAACGTAGTCGATCGTCTTGATATCGATCAGCTTCGCTTTGGAGACTTTGCCGTCGGGCTTCTTGTAATACAGCCAGCCGCGTTCGGCTTTGACGATCTCAACATCGCGGATCGTCTTGCGGTTCCACAACTCAAGGTTCTCCGCCGGCACGGCGAATCCGCCCAGAAGGACAAGACAAACCAGGATATGACGCACGATAGACCCCCTTATTCGATGCGTTTCCAGATTTCCAGTTCCGAGGCCTTCACATTATAGACGATCCGCGAAGTACCTTTGTAGTACTCCACCTGGAAGCCGTCTTTCGTCCGGCCGAGCAGACGGACGCGCAAGACTTTCGTTGCCCGGCGCGTCTTCAGCAGGTGGGTGGGCAGCCATTTCTCTTTCAGCTTGACAGTCTTCAGGTCGACGTTGGCGCCCTTCTGCACGATGATCTGCTTCTGCCGGGGGACGTAGCCGGATTTCTCGACGCGGATCACATGCGGCCCCGGCCGAAGCCCCGTGTATTCGAAGAGCTTGGAGATGTTCGGCGCGTCGCTGGGAAGCGTTGCCCCGACCTTCTTGCCGTCGACGAAAATAATGCAGCCGGGCGGCTGCGAAATCAGCGTGATGCTGCCGACGTTGCGCGTCAGCTTGACGCTGACGGTCTTCTTCATACCGGGGACGACCTTGACGGTCTTCAGCGCCGGGTCGTGGCCGTCGAGTTCGACCTTGAAGGTGATTGATTTGTCCCGCAGGTCTTCCAGGGTCAGCGGCGTTTTTCCGATCTGCTGCTGGTTGCGGGTGACAACGGCATTGGCCGGATCGCTGGTGATGACGATCGTGCCGGGGAGCTGCTCCATGGCCGGCAACTGCACAAGCTTGCGCTGCTGCCGTTTGAGCACGAACTTGTGCTCGAGGTCCTTATATCCGGGTTTCTTGGCGACCAGCAGGTGGTTGCCTTCCTCCAGTTCCTTGACGTCGAGGGCCTCGCCGGAGGCGCCGATGCGGCCTTTGAAGGCGCCGTCAATGTAGATCTGCGCGTTGGCGTCGCGAGACACGACCTTGACCTGGCCGAGGATGGACTCCATGCTCTGCTTGATGATCTGCGGTTCACCCTCGCGGACATCGACATTGATGTTCACGGGGGCGTAGCCCGCCTTGAACTTGAAGTTGACTTTGTGCTGGCCGAGACGCACCTCTTTGATGTACACGGGGGTGGTCCCGCGATCCTGGCCGTCGATCGAAACCAGAGCGCCGCGCGGCGCCGTATCGAGAATCAGCGGCACCGTCTTCGGCTTCAGCTCGACTTCACTGAGCGCGTCATAGGGCTTGGTGATGTCGACCACCGGCGGCACCCGGTGCCAGACGGTTTCATAGCCGGGGTAACGGATTTCGACCATGTGACCGTGGTTGTCGGTTTCCACCTGACACGGCGTTACGGCTTCGAGTTTGCTGCCGTCGAGGAACACCTTTGCTCCCTTCGGATCGGTGCGAATGCGAATGGTCAGGCGTTTGGCGTCGGCAGTATCGGTCTTTGCTTCCTGTTTACAGCCGTACAGTGCAATCAGGAAGAGGCTCAGACTGATCTGGAGTAGAGTCTTCATTCCTGCATCTTCCTCAGCTTGCGGTTAATTTCAAAGATCCTCTTTTTCGCGCTCTGGTAGTCCTTGTGGCGGGCATCCGGGATCCGGTCCATGATTTCCTGGTAGGTCTCCTTGGCCTTCAGCAGGTCGGTCTTCTCCTGGAACCGGGCGGATTTCTGCAGTTCCTCAATCCGGTTCTCGAACTCCTCCTCGGCTTCCTTGAGCCGGCGCACGGCCAGCTCGTAGTATTCCGGCGGGTCGTCGTAGCCCTCCAGGTACTTGATGCAGGCGCGAAGATTCTTCTGGGACTTGTACAGGTTCTCCGGGTAGACGTCCTTCTCCGCGAACAGCTTGTTGCCGCTGATGTAGAGCCGCTCCGCCTGGGCGAAGGCCACGCTGCGCGGCAACTGGTTGACCTTTGTCTTGCGGTCGACAAGCTTCTCAAGTTCGGAGATGACGCCATTAACGCTGTCCGGGATGACCTCGGTCTCATTGAGGTACTCAACGTAATTGCCGCGGTGCCCGGCCATGGCCATGACCTTGACGCGCTCGACGAACTCGGGTTTCTCCCGCAGTTTGCCGGTGGCGTCCAGGAAGGCATCCTGCAGCAGCAGTTCCTTGAGCTGCTGCTCCTCCTCCACTGTCAGCTCCGCCGTCTGTTCCTGGTTGAGTTTGTCCACCAGGTCCTGAACGCGGACCTTCATCGTGCGGTTTTCGATCGAGAGTTCGAAGACGAAGATATTGTAGGGCTGCCCGTCGCGTTCGCGGCCGGAGCGTTCGCGATAGTAGTAGACCTGGAGCGGCTTGTCTTTGATCGCCGCCATCGGATCGCGTTTGGCGACCGTCTTCTGCTTCTTCTCGGGCGCCGGCAGCAGAATGGCGATGACAACCACGATCAGCAGGGTCAATACCGCGACCAGCACCAGCCGGAGTTTCTTCTGCGCCTGCTGTCCGTCCGCCGGGGCGTCCTTGTCTTTCGGTCCCGCGCCCTTGGCGTCGGCGCCCGATTCCGGCGCCTTGATGGCGACGGCGTCGGCGCCTGTGCCGTCATCGCCGATCACACCGAAATTGGTTTCGCCGATGAGGATTTCATCGCCGGGCGAGAGCGGGGCGGATTGGCTGATTTTCCTGCCGTTGAGCCGGATGCCGTTGCTGCTTTCCAGGTCTTTAATGACCCAGACGGTGCCGTCCTGCTCGATTTTGGCGTGGTATCGCGACGCTTGTTGATCGTCGAGAACGATATCATTATCCGTTTCCCGCCCGATGCTGATGAACGGTTCGCGGAGTTCCGTTTCGCGGCCGCTGTCGGGGCCGCCGGCAATGACGATTTTCAAATCAGAGACCTCTTCGGTTCGACACGTTCGAAATCCTTGTCCGCAACGGTCCAAACCAAGCCGTTACGGCTTCCACATACTATAACGTCGACCGGCCTTGTTTCCACCATTTGCCCCGGCGATATACGGGCCGGCGCCGGCAGCAGATGCGGCCGGGAACGGGCTGTCCCGGCGGCTGCGCCGGGGCGCCCGGCGGCGGTCATTCGGTGGCCGGCGCCGCGTTTGGGGGCGGTTGGTCGGCGGGCTCGGGCACCTCAACCGGGGTGCCCTCCCGGATCGTCTTGCCCCAGTCCGGCAGGGCCGGGCTGATGTCCCAGACCGTGACGTACAGCGCAAAACAGATGAGCACCGCGAAAAAGGCATAGAAGACCGGGCGGATGACTTTAGCCGGGATCCGCTTGGTCGTCACCATCTCGGTCACCGCCAGGACGATATGGCCGCCGTCCAGCACCGGCAGCGGCAACAGATTGAAAATCGCCAGACTGATGCTGATGAAGCCGACAAACTGCAGCCCCAGGATGAAGCTGATCGAGAAGCTCTTGTAGATGCCGCGGCCGATGCCGACAGGGCCGCTCATGTCGCGCGGCTTGATCGGGTTGTTCCGGTCGAACAGGCTGCGCACCGTCCGGCCCGTCAGGCGGAAGACGGTGGTCAGCTGCGACCGGGGGGTGGGATGCTCGCGCCGCAGCGGCGGCCCGAAGGCGATGCCGAATTGCCAGTTGGCGCCGGCCAGCACCGGCTTGAGCGTGACCGCCTTCGCTTGCCAGGTTGTCTCCCCCTCGGCATTGGCGGCGGGACGTTTGATCGCGATCACGGCGTCCTCGGGCGCTGCGGGGCGGCCCGCCGCGATGCCGTCGGCGGCGTCGGTCACGGCCGTCGGTTCCGCGGCGAGCAGCGCTTTTACTTCTTTCAGGTTGTCGGTCACCCGCAGCTCGTCGATGTACAGGACAATGTCGCCCGGCGCCGGCCGGGGCTGGGGGGGCGGGGCGGAGCCGACAAGCTTCTGCCACCAGGACGGCTGGGGCGCGGGTGGGAGCGTCACCTGCCCGACGACAATCAGCGTGTTCGGCAGGATCTCCTCGATCTTCTCCCGTGAGAGATTGATGGCGTGGCCGGTGGCGTCGCGGTCCAGAGTGAAGGTGATCCGGAAGCGGGTCGGGTCTTCCTCCCCCTCCTCAGTTCGATAAAACTCCATCTGTGATTCTTCTTCTTTGACGGCGACGAGAGCCTCAATCAACTGCGCATAGCCGCCGGTCAAGGGCTTCCCCGCAACACTGACCACGCGGTCGCCCGAGCGGAGCCCGGCTGAGAACAGGGGTGAGCGGTAAACGATGCCGTTCAGCGTGAACTCTTCGGGGAGAGTGCGGACCTTGAAGCCCCGGGGGGCCGGCTCAAGACGTTTGAGATAGACGCCGTAGTCGACGTCGCCGTCGTGTTTCTGCGGGGGCAGCACGCAGGTGATGATCTTGCCGTCGCGCTCGACCTGCATCAGAAGTTCTCTCGGGCCGCCGAGCGGTTTGTGGCGGTCCAGAGCTTCGACTGCGTCGGGGGCTGATTTGACCGGTTTGCCGTCAATTGTCTCGATCACATCGCCGGCTTGGAGAACCGCCGCCGCCGGGCTGCCCGGAATGGTGCCGGTCACGACGACCGGCAAGTCGTCCGGGGGCGCCGGAGTGAAGAACGGGTGCGGCGCATTTCGTTCCTGGTAGGGATTGCGGACGATCTTGTAGGTGGCCGTTTCCTGCTTGCCCGTCTCGGCGTCTTTGTAGACCACGACGCGTTCCGCCCCTTCGGAGAAGAAGTGGAACTCGGTGAAATCCTGCCAGCCGCGTTTCAAGGGCTTGCCGTTCACCGACAGGATCTCGTCGCCCGGCCGCAGGCCGGCGGCATATTCCGGCGTCGGCAGGATGCCCTTCTCACTGTGATAGTACGACCGGATCTCGCCGACCTTGAGCGAGGCGCCGGGGTCGCGGACCTGGTAGCCGATCTGCCAGACGACGACGGCCAGAAAGACCCCGAAGAAAACATTGAACAGCGGGCCGGCGAAGGCGACGAGGATGCGGTCCAGCGGTTTGGCCTGCGGCAACGGCTTGCCGTCAAAGGTTTCGGGGCTGTCGGTCGGCTCCAGTTGCGGCAGCGCCACATAGCCGCCGAAGGGGACCCAGCTGATCCAATACTCGATGCCGCGGATGGTCCATTTCTTGATCGCCGGGCCGAAGCCGATGGAGAAACGTTCGATGTGCAGTTTGCGCCACATGCCGGCCAGCAGATGGCCGAACTCATGGATGAACACACAGAACCCGAAGAAGAGGATCATCAGCAGGAAATTGCCGGCACTCTGGAGCATATCGACCTTGTCTGGTTGCGTGGGGTTGAACAGGGGCTGGAAGCCGTCCCGGACAGAAGCACTGCCCAAAAGTCTAAAATTAATTCAGTCGCGGTCGAATGCAAGGTCAGCGTGCGGCTCGGGGTAAGCCCTCGATTACTGCCCTTCTTTGCCTCGAGTCCCGACTCTCAAGAGGTTGGGAACCTGCGGTACTTGCGGATTTGTCACCGGTATGAAGTCCGC
>CAYLNH010000275.1:0-9737 GCA_964384625.1 uncultured Lentisphaerales bacterium | reverse complement strand
CCCTTCCACCGCCTGCCGCGAGCCGCGAACCCCGGGCAATCCGTGGCGGAAAGACCTCCGCCGAGACCAGCTAAGGGTTTACGCCGGAGAATTCGGGGGTATACCCGCTGCCGCCGGTTGTGGACAGCGTTCCTGAAGATGGTATGATAGGACTTGCGCAACTGAGATGAGAGGTTTACGTCCGATGCAATGGCCGATTGAGAATCGTCGCGCGTTTCGGCGGCTGGGGATCCTGCTGGTCGCCATCGGCGTTCTGCTTGCTGTCGACAGCTACGCGGAGTGGGCGATCATCCCGAAGTTCTGGCCGCTGCTGGTCACGGTGATGGGCGCCGGTTTTGTCGAGATCTTCCGCCGCCGGGCGCGCCGGGAGGCGCCGTACCTGATCATCGGCGTCTGTCTGCTGGGCTTCAGCGTCGTGGCGCTGGTCTGCAATTTCACGTCGTGGACGATTCTCGGCACCTGGTGGCCGGCGTTCGTCGGCATCCCGGGGGTTGCTTTGCTGGCGAGCTTTATCTTTGCCGGCCGCAGGAAAGCGGCCCTGCTCGGCGGTCTTCTGCTGCTTTCGCTGGCGATCGGCTTTCAGATCATTTTCAGCGGGCAGCCCCAGCTCTGGTGGACCGTGTTCATTCTGCTTGGCGCCAGCGTGATCGTGACGGAGCGGGCGACGTGAGTGCCGGCAAGCAGTCCATTGCCTTCATCGAACCGGCGGGCGGCGGTGAGAGCAGCGTATTCGAGGATTACATGCGCCTGCCGCTGATGGGTTCGCTCTACCTGGGGACAATCCTGCACAACGCCGGCCACAAGGTCCGGATCTACAACGAGGCAATCATGCGCCGGCGGGTCGATCCCTTTGCCATCCCGGCCGATGTCTTTCTGATCACCGCGTTGACGGTGAGTGCGAGCCGGGCCAGGCTGCTGGCCGGCCGGATTCGCGAGATCTACCCGAAGGCAACGGTGATTGTCGGGGGCATCCATGCATCTCTGCGGCCGGAGGACTTCGTCGAGGTCGCGGACCACGTGGTTCACGGAGAAGCGGAAGACATCATCCTCGATCTGGTCGCCGGCAAGTTCGAGGAGAAGATTGTTTCCGGCAGTCGCCCGGCGAATCTGGATCAACTGCCGAAGGTCAATTACAAGCTGCTCGAAGGCTTCGAGAACACCGGCATCATCCCGGTCATGACATCCCGCGGCTGTCCGTTCGACTGCAACTTCTGCACCGTCACCAAGATCTTCGGCCGCCGTTTCCGGATGCAGTCGCCGGCACGCGTCATCGACGAGTTAAAACACGCGCTGAGCCAGTTCAAGACGCGGGAAGTGTTCTTTTACGACGACAATTTCACGGCTAACCGCAAACGGGTCCGGGAGCTGTGCCGCCTGATCCTCGAGAGCGGGCTGGAGTTCAGTTGGACCGCGCAGGTGCGCTCGGACATCGCCAGGGATCCGGAGCTGATCCGGCTGATGTCGCAGGCCGGCTGCCGCTGGTTCTACATCGGTTTCGAATCGATCAGCAACGAGACCCTGGAAGCGATGCACAAGTCGCAGACGCGGGCGGACATCGAGAGCGCGATCCGCACCATCCACGAACAAGGCATCAACATCCACGGCATGTTCATTTTCGGCAGCGACACGGACTCCGTCGAGAGCCTTCGGGCAACGGCCGAATTCGCGGTGGAACACGACATCGACACCGTTCAGTTCATGATCCTGACGCCGTTTCCCGGGACCGAGACCTACGACGCGATCGTCGCCGCCGACCGCCTGTTTCACCAGCAGTGGGACTACTACAACGGCATGTTCATCGTCTTCCAGCCAAAGACCATGAGCGCCCTGACGCTGCAGGAGGAGACAATCCGCGCCTATCGCCGGTTCTATTCGTTGCGCCGGGTAACGGCCGATACGGGCAAGCTGGTCTTGAGTATCCTGCTGGATGCGTTGGTCTGGGACTTCCGCTGGGTTTCACGCTACGGCTTCGACGCGCTGGTCATCGGCGCCGGCGGCAAGTTCCTCGTCGGCAAATACGGCCGGACGCTGGAAGCCTACAAGCAGTTTCTGACGGAGATCGAGCATTCGCGCCACTGACTCCGTCGGTGCCGCGACGCAACGGCCAAGCCCATGGTTTTGCTCCGGGGGTTCTATCTGGGGCGGTTGGAAGATTTGCGTGAACGACGCCCGGAGGTTTTGTCAGGCAGAATCGGCTTGACGACCTCGGGGACGCGAGGGTCCCAGTCCGGGGTGGGCGTCAGCCGGCCCTGGAAGGCTTTCACAATCGGCTTCAGAGGGGCAACCAGGACAAGCTCGCGCTCTTCCTCTTTGCGTGTGTTGCAGGCGACAATTCCTCCCGCGAAATTGCCGCCGAAGTCCAAACCGGAAACCAGCACGCTCTGGCCGCGTTCGGCGCCGCCAACTCGGAACGAGCCAGCATGGCGGTAGTCATGCCGCCGATAGACGCAGAACCGGTCACTTCCCTGGCTGCTGACGGTTATGGCACCCCGGCCGTCCGGTCCGTGGATCAAGGCGAGGCCCTGAATCTCCCGCCGCAGGTCATTTTCCTTTGTCGGGAAGATGACAGGTCGTCCTTTCGTTGTATCATCCGGTTCTGCACCGTAGAGCCAGACGCAACGCCGGGGTTCGACGATGAGCACCCGTCGATAGGCATCATCGGCCAGCATGAAGCCGCAAGGGCCGAGGACGCGATGAGTGGAAGCGGGGGTCTTATTGTACTGAACCTTGCCGTTTTCCCCGGGAATCAGTTCATGTTGCCGGATCTCCGCCTTTCGAGTATTCAGGAAGACGTAGAACTTGTTCGTTTTCGGGCTTTTATAGAGGCAGCACCCCCGGGTGTTGCCGGTGTACATTTTGTCTTCCCGAATGTCAAGCAGTTTGTACTTGTCGGGAACGACCTTGAACAGCCGGAGACGGGGACCTTTCCGACGCTGATTGACCGCGACGATGTCAATCTTCTGCCCGCCGAGGGGGAAGCCATAGCGCACATCAACCTGGCCGGGACCGGGAATCGTTTTGCGATCGAGAACGTTGCCGCGCAGGTCATACATCGTCAGCAAATTGGCGGCTCGATCGCTGACGATAACCGCACTCAGCAGCGGGCTCTCCGGGTGTACCCAGAGAGCGAGGCTGAACGCGGCTTTCGCCCGGTTGTGCGACAGCCGCAGCATTGGCTCCGTCGTCGGCAGGCCGGCGGCAGCCATATTGGTCGGGATCGGGTCGGCGGGGGCAGGGGTCTTGGTTTGTCCGAACGCCACGACGCCGAGCCCGAGGGCCAACAGGCTGAGGACGAGCGGTTTCACACGTTGCAGCTGAGGTCTCCGTGGTTCACTCATCCAGATAATCCGTTCGGATGATTGTGAAGTTGTTGGTGTGTGCATCTCGCTGAATCACCGCCATCAACTTCTGCTCGGCCTCAATTCGGTCCCTGGTGTTTTCGAAATCTAGGGAGCCGATGGGGGCAAAGTCTTTGATGATCTGGGAAACCACAATGACCGTGTAGAAATTCGTTCGGGTGGTACACAATTGGGCGATTTTGCAGATGATTTCTTCCTTGGCTGCATCCGTATTCTGGGTCCCGGCCGTACTGTTTTGCAGGTGTGCGATATCCGCCAGCCGGCCGCGATTGGCGAACGGGGGTTCCGATGTTGCCGCCCCGTTCTGGTAGAGCCAGCATTCGATTTTCGGAACACCGCTGTCTTCTTCGTAGGCGATCTTGCCGGCTTCGCTTTCAGAAATCCCGTCCGCGCCGGTACCGGGAGCGGCGTACGTCGCGCCGATCCGGATGTTCGTCAACAATCCTTTCAAGACCTTGGCGGAATGCGTGTTGATGTTGATTTTGCCGTAGACCCGATTGCTCTGGGTCAGCTTGAGCTGTTCCAGAATGTTGGCGTCGCCGTCGGCATAGACTCCCAATCCGGTTGTTTCGTCCGCTGCCGAGTTGAACGTGTGGAGGTTGATCGTCTGCCATGGTTCCCCGCGGTGAATCGCGCCCAATTCCCACATGGTGCTGATGCCGTTGTTGCTGATATACATTGTCGACGCCTGCCAGGGTTGCGTTGTGACGCCTTCCGCATCAGTATTCGCAGTGCCGTCGTTGTAGGTGCACACCGTGGTGTTTTTGCCGGTTGCGCCGGTACCGTTGTCCAGCGTTCCGGCTCCCAGCGAGCTCCAGGACGGAGACCAGGTCCAGTCTTCATTGGCGAAATCGCAGCGTGGATCATTGGTCTCGCAGGCAATGGCAATCGTACTGTAACGACTCAAGTTGCTGGTTGGGCTTTCGTAGTCCTTGAACGCGTAATCAATGATATTGCCGTCCTTGTCGGTCAACTTGGCCCAGTGAATCGTCATCTTGGTGTTGCTCAGCGATGATGTGCCAAGGTAATAATAGCGGGATTCTGTGCCGACGTGGTAATAACGTTGAGCGCCGATGGCAGGCAAGTTGAAGGTTGTGGTGATGTCAGCGGCGGACCCGATATTGCAGGAATACGTCCATTTGATCTGCAGTTGCCCGCCGGCGGCCAATGCTGTGTCATACATGTTGAGCAGTTCGGCGCGAATTCGGAGCCGCAAGCGATAGCCGCTGCTGTAGTAGTGAAGCTGCTCGAAATGGATCTCGTTGATCAGCGGGGTCTTCTCGGCGCCCATGTAGGTGAGGGTTCCGGCGGTTGTATCCAGGTCCGTGGTCGGAATAGAATCCGCGTCGCCATAGTCGATCAAGTTGGCCATGATCTGGTTTTTCAGCGTTGCCTCGGCACAATTGTGAATCCAGGGGATCCCGCCTGTGTTGCCTGCTATGGTGCCGTCGGCATTCCAGAACAGGGAAGCTGCAGCATCGATTGCCGGAGTTACGGCGGTCGCGATATCATTGTTGTAGCTGTCCCAGTAGGAGGCCGGACGGGCAAGGTAGAAACGGTGGTAGTCGCCGTTTTGGGCCATGGCTTCAATGTCGGCGCTGTAGGGGAAGACGGTATCCTGGAGGATCTCTCCGGGATTCGTGGTGCTGTCGGCCAGGGACGACGCTGTCTTCAGCATATGATAGTAGGAAAACCAGCGGGTACCAGCCGGCATCTTCCCGTTACCGACCCCGTACCGCTGCAATGCTTCCGCTTTGTCGTCAGCATCGAAAACCGCCTGCAGGTTGATATCGGAAGGGTCAATTCCGGTTCGGGTCTCGGACCCTTCAGCCGTGGCGCCGGTTGCTGCGGTGGGGTCGATTTTGCCGGATTCATCAACCACGATATAGGCGACGCGACCGATAATCTCGCCGCTGCCGCCCGGATCAGGGATATGCACCCAACCGATATCGCCGCTGCTGTCAAGACTGGCGGTGCTGCTTGGGGTGAAGTCAACCCCGCCGTAAACCACATGAAGCGCCTCGTCAAGGCCCTGTGTATCGGCCCCGGTACTGACCCAGTAGTTCCGGTTGGCCCAGGATCCGGAAGCATCATCAATAAACCCCGTCTGCGGGCCCTTGGAAGCGGGGTAGAGGTTCTGCGGGTCACTGGGATCCCCCCACTCCGCGGCCAGCAGCGCATACACTCGCTGCAGGGACGTCTGTGCCTGCAGCCGGGCCTTGATGATGTTCTCAGTGATCTTGATGTTCTGCTGGTTATAGATGGCGACAATCGTGAAACTGATGAACAGAACCGTGATTAACATCAACATGCCGAGTGTCAGGATGAGGGCCGACCCCCGCTCGTCTGCATTTCTGCTGCGGGGCTTTTGGGGACCAGTCTGAAGCTTCATGGCGCCACCTATTTATTGAGGTTGCCGAGATAGATGATCTTCGTAAAGGACCGCTGCGTCTTCAGGCGGATTTTGGCGGCCTGAGTATCCGGAAGACCGGCAAGAGATCCGGTCAGGGCCTCGTCGAAGATAGACAAATGGACCATGACCCGTTCCGGACGTGTCGTGTAATCACCCGGCGCCAAGGGGCTGCTGCCGCCCGGAGCATAGACTTCAAGCGTGAACTCTTCTATTCCGGCCGCGACCGTTTCCCAGGGCGGCGGCGGTACCTCCGGGGGACCCGGATCAACATTATCATTCTCGTGCCAATTGGCCGGTGTGTCAAAGAAATCCCAGTTCCCGGCGGGATCATTGTTGCTTACCTGCTGGCGTTCAAGAATCCATCGCGTATTTGCCGCAGCCGGATCCCGATGGAAACGATAGGAGACCTCGACCATCCGGGAGGTGGCGCCAACATCCGGCTCGATCGTGGCGACGAAGCAGATCAGGTTCCGCTTGGATACATCTTCCGAATCGTGGTCAAAAATATGGAACCCAACCTCCTGACCGCTGATGTCAGATGTTTGAATCGAACGGAAATCCCGGTCGAGAACGTCAAACACAACCCGTGAGTTTTGATAGATCTTGCTGCGTCCCTCCTGATTCGTCCAGTTGGTCTGGGCGCTCTGGGTAATGTATAGCAGGATGACGATGATGATGCTCAGGATTGTCATCGACACCAACAGCTCGATCAGTGTGAAACGCCTATGACAGTCACCCTTTGCGTCGGAATGCTGACGTGGAGAAATCATGGTTTCCGCTTCAATCCTGTTCTTTCCTGTCTTTCTTCTTCGGCTCATACCAGTGGGACTTGGAGTGCGGCTGGACTTCTTCGTTCTCCGTTCGATAAAGCAGCCCGCGGTTCGCATACTCCTGGACCTCATCAAACGTCAGCCAGTCGCGTTTGACTTCTTTGCCGCTGAGATTCTTGATCCTGTTCTCGAGTTTGGGGATCTTCTTGAGTGCGGCTTCCGTAATCAGGCCGCGCTGCCCCTGGCCCTCAAAGGCTTTGAGAACAACGGCATTCTGTTCGGCCAATTCCGCGAACAGGGAAGCAAGCTCTTTTGCCTCGTCGTATTTTCGTTTCTTCGATTCGGAGTGTTTGGCCTCGGATTTCAGGCTTTCTGCCTGGGACTGCAGTCGTTTGGCCAAACGCGTATTGAAAAGCAGATCTTTTCGACAGCCTTTGTAGATATGTGGATACTGACGCCGTAGTTGCAGGACGTTGAAGCTGACGCCGGCATCGTCGCCTTCCGGCGCTTTCGGGGCGGCAACGATTTCCGGCTCCCGCGCTTCCCCGCGGTCCGGATCGGCAAGATCGGCTTTCTCGCCCTGAGCCCGAAGGGCAGCCCCCGTCGCCAGGCACAGGAGGATCAGGATGCCGCGCCACAGATTCTGTTTCATGGTTTGATTCACCCACATGATTGTGCTCTACCCATTCTCGTTCAAATATAACCGGGAATTTTCGACAAAACAAGACACGGGGGTCAAGTTCTCCACTGCCGTTTCCCTCTGTTTCCTTAGGATGCGGCGCGGCCCGACATGGTTGCAGAATTCTTCCTCCGACATTCGCGAGCCGGTTTGCTGAAGTGCCGTGATCGGAAACAATAAATCGCGGGGCCAGGCAGTCTGCCCGGCCCCGCGGATGAACCGTGACTGCCGCGGCGGCAGTCCGGCCCGGGGTTTCTATTCCTGCGGTGTAATTGTCACCAGGACAACCATGTCCTGAAAGTCCGCCGCGGAGGAATTCAGGTTGGTGGTACCAAGCTCGAACAGCAGAATCGCCTGATTCGGCTTCAGAGTGACCTTCTTGTTCTTGGTGTCGATATAGTCCTTGATGTACTCTTCGATGTCGTCCTGCCCGTCAAACCCCTCGATGTCCGGCACGGAATCGCCGTCCTTAAGCACGAGGACATTGGCGTTGGCCGGGTTCGACGACTTCTGCAGGTACTTGCTGTAGCCCCCGTATTTGGGCAGCCACGATATCCCGACCACAGAGATCTCGGCGCCGCCTTCAAGGATGCCGGCATCGAACTCGTGCTGTTTGTGATCGTTGATGTCGTTTTTCTTGACATTCTTTGACTTGGTCGGGTCACTGCCGTTGCCGAAAGGATACACCTTCTCGCCGTTAATTACGAAGTAACAGGTAACAGGAATATCTTTGCCGCCGGAAGTCAGGGCACAACCGAGTGCCTTGAGTTTCGTGCTCGACTTCTCGTTGACAATGACCTCACCGTCTTCAATCTCGAAAAGGTCTTCTTCTTCTTCTGTTTCCTCTACCGTTTCTTCTTCTTCCTTGGTTTCCTCTTCCACGTCGGCAACCGTTTCAACAGCCGAAACCACCGTTACCGGCTTGGCAATCTCCATCTGATAAGTGACCTTGCTGCGCTTCTCATACGGCATCTCGACCGGCCAGCTGATCTCCGTATTGAGAATGCAGACTTCTGCGCGCATACTCAGTTCACCATTCTCGTCCAGGTCTTCCAGACAAGGGCCGTAGTGGTCGCCCCAGCCGTCGCCTTTGTTCTCGAAGTGGTCGGCAACGTCAGCCTTGTCGACGACCAGTGTATGACATCTGGCGCCATTGTTACTCGGCGGATAGTGCGCGATCAGCACTTTGTTGCCGACAGTCCAAGCTTCTTCTTCGGTCATGCCGTCCGGCAGTTCCTTCTTCTTGCCTTTACCTTTGTTTTTCGTTTCTGTAAGAACTTCGCCGCCGGGACCGACTTCGTAGATCTCTTTCCAACAACGCATTTCACCAACAAAATCCGTCGCGTTTACTCCTGTAGTCTGAGTAACATGGAAAATACCAGTATTGTTCTGACTGGCATCCGGCAGTTCATCCGTACCCATCCAGGCATGCTTCTCGTTGGGCGCGTCAAACGAGAACTTGACGTTCGATTTCTCCAGCAGTCCGTTCGAACTCAGGATCAGATCCTCGGTCTTCTTGGTGGGCTTCGCGTCAGGAAACGCTTCGGTCTCCGTCCACGACGACTCGATGCGCGCGGCCATGTGGTGCAGGAACTGATCGGCGGCATCGGCCGCCGCACTGCGGTTGATGGCGTCTGCATTCGCTTCAATGCTGCTCGGCAGCAGTCCGAGAATGCCGATCAAGGCCACTAGAATGATGACCATGGAAACGACAATCTCGACCATGTTGAAATGGTTTCGCTTCATCGCTCGTCTCCCTCGTTTGTGTTTCGGTTGCTGTCGCCTGCTTGCCGATTCGGCTGATCGATCGTGCCGAACAGCACTCCTTTGGCTTTGCCGCCTTTCACGCCCTGCCGCGGGATCAGATCTTCAAACCGAATCACCTCAGCCGAACGTTTTCGTTGATTCTCTCGCTTCCGGGTCTTCATCAAACCTTGTCTCCTTCCCTGTTGGGGGCTTCATGACTTCATGACGGTTGTTATAGTGCACATACGATGCCAAACCACTCCGGGAGCGGAGATTGGGGACGGGGGGGCGCTTGCTGGCACCATTTCGGGGCCGAAGCCGGTCCTTTTTCGGGGCCGCGGTCCTGTTTTGCCAACATGTTCTGTGAAGCAGACCGTGGCGTCCTGGCGCGGGGCCAACCGGGCAAGGCTTTCCTTTTCTGCCCGAATTCCGGCGAACAGATTTCAAGGGCGCTTCTTCGATCGGTTTTGCGTACAGATCAAGGGGTAAGCCTCCGTTTACTGCCCTTCGCGGTCCGCATAGAGATCCCGCACCCTCTTGAGCGCCGAAGCCTCGGCGTAGGAGCTTGCGGTGCGGAGTTCCAGGATCGGTCATCTACAACACACGGCCGCCTTGAACCACGGATTTATGTCAGAGACTGATCCTCAAGTGCCGCAGGTCAAGCCTGCGGGATGCGCAGGAGGGCGGCAGGCGAGGGCGCTTACCTCCCGGGCTGGGGCGCATGTCACTTCCGTAGGCGTTTCCTGCCGACAATTGGCTCGATCCTACGA
>CAYLNH010000274.1:0-9748 GCA_964384625.1 uncultured Lentisphaerales bacterium | reverse complement strand
AGAATATGGAGGCAATAACACAGATGTTCAAGTTATTTGCGGACGACGCCTAACGGGTGTAACCACGTCGGCGCCTGGAAACAACACCAGGATGTGGAACCCCTCGGGCCCAAGCGGTTTCTGGGCCGACCTGGAAGCTGCGAAGTAGACCGCCCGAATCAATCCGATCCGTCATCGAATCCAGCCAACTCCCCAACTCGACCTTTGGGCAATATGCTCGCGATCGAAGCGAAGCCGGCGAACATTGGATCCAGTAGTCCCTACTGCAGATCGGACTCCAGCATCCAGTTGAGTTGCGGCCAGTACTTTGGGCCGGTGTTTGACTGCGGCGCACCGGGGGTGCTGCGGCCGGTTTTGACGTATTGCGTCATGAGTGCGGTCAACTGTTCGATCACGTCGCCATGGGCGTCCTGAATGTTGTCCTGCTCGCCGATATCCTTGGTCAGATCGTAAAGCTGGATCGCCGGGGCGCCTTCGGGTTCCTCACCGGGTTTGGGGTCGCTCCAACCGCCGGAACCCGGGCAGAACTCCAGCTTCCATTTCCCCTGCCGGATGGAGAATGAGCCGTTGATGGAATGATGTACGGTTGCTTCCCGCAGGGGTGTTTCACTCCCCTGCCCCAGCCATGCCGGCAGATTGCTGACGCTGTCTTCGCCGGCGCTGTCGGCCAAGGGTTGACCGCAGATTTCGGCCATCGTTGCCAACAGATCCGCGAGACAAACGACGTCATCGCAGGCGGAACCGGCGGTAATCTGTTCCGGCCAGCGGATGACCAGCGGAATGCGGTGACCGCCTTCGTAGATGTCGGCCTTGTGGCCGCGGAAGATATAGCTGGGACTGTGGCCGGCGGCTTTCAGTTCGCCAAAGTCCGCCGCCGGCGAACAGCCGTTGTCACTGGTGAACACCAGGATCGTGCTGTCGGCCACGCCGGCTTCTTCGATTGCCTGCATAACCTGGCCGACGCAGTCGTCGGTGAGCAAGCAGTAATCGCCATACTCGTTGGTACCGGATTTCCCGAGGAACCGTTCCGTCGGCAGAATCGGCGTATGCGGTGACGGCAACGGAAAATAGAGGAAGAACGGATTGCCGGCGGCGGCCTGTTCTTTGATATAGTCGCAGGACCTCCTGGTGAAGGTCGGCAGGACCTCCTCGTGCTTGAAATCGGCGCCGGTCGGGCCTTCGCGCCAGAAGCGTTTGCCGCTGTCTTCGGTTACGCGATCCGGCATTGCCGTTACCGACTCGTTCTCGACGTAGACATACGGCGGAAAATCCAGCGATGCGATAATGCCGTAGAAATAGTCGAACCCGCGGGTGGTCGGTCCACTGCTGATCGGCCGGGCGAAATCGATGTCGGTGGGTTCGTCGCTGTTCAACGGCCATTCCCACCCGAGGTGCCATTTGCCGACACAGGCAGTGTGGTAGCCCTGCCCGGACAGATAAGAAGCCACGGTTTCGCGGCCGGCTTCGATCAGCGCCGTCTTGTTATAACCGTTGTACACCCCCTGCTTCAGCGAAGACCGCCAGTTATAGCGGCCCGTCAGAATACTGTAGCGCGACGGCGTGCAGACCGCCGACGACGAGTGCGCGTCGGTGAAATGCATCCCCTCGGCCGCGAGGCGATCGATGTTCGGCGTCTTGATCTTGGAATTCTCATTGAGACACGAAACATCGCCGTAGCCCATATCGTCGGCGAGGATATAAACGAGATTTGGAAGTCGGTCGGCCATAGTCAAGCTCCTCGAAGCGCCGGCGGCATGCCGGCCGTTGCGGTGTCATGAACGGAACTTGACCAATAGCACCGGCAATCGTGTTGTCACGTCATTTCGGGCCGCAACGCCTTGTTCCCCGGAGTCCGCCAGCGCTTCTGAACGGCCATCATCGACAGTGCCACCAGAATCCGGAACGTCAGCCGCAATTCCTCCAAGTGGAATGTCGGTATACGCTACACCCCGTCTCTCACGCATTTCGAATCCACCACCCACGATCCACCTATCCATTCATTCCTATTCTATCGACTTCGCACAGCGGAAACCGGTGTCGCTGCAGGTATTGGTCAATCCCTCGAATCCCTGGTAACTGGTTCGGGCCTGATGCTTGCCGTAGCCGTGCGCCCCGCCCCGCAAAATGCCGCGTTGTACCCAGCCGTCGTCATAGACGTCAGCCACCCATTCCCAGGCGTTGCCGGCCATGTCGTGCACGCCGTATGGACTGACGCTTTCGGGATGCGAGCCGACCGCGCGCAACCCGTTGGCGGAACCACCGGGGTGGCGGACATTCGCTTTGGCCGGTTCGAACTGGTTGCCCCAGGGATAGCGCCGACCATCTGTGCCGCGTGCCGCCTTTTCCCATTCAGCGTTGGTCGGGAGACGTTTGCCGACGGCGCGACAATACGCTTCCGCCTGTTGTTTGGTCACGTTGGTCACCGGCCGGTCGCCCTGCCCTGCCGGATACGCATACTCCGGAAAGACCTCCTTGTACCGGCGGTTGGTCACCTCGAAGCGATCGATGTAAAACGCCGGCAGATATACCGTCCGGGCCGGCGTTTCGTCCGGCGCGGCGTCGGGGTCATCACTGCCCATGAGGAACGCACCGGCGGGAATGAGGACCATGCCGGCAGGTGGACTGGCGCTTGTTTCTGCGGGCTTCGCCCCGCAGGAGATGATCAGCAAGGGAATGGTTGGGAACAGGACGACGCCCAGCCAGACAACCGCCGGCATCAATCGCTCGACAATTCGGTTGTGCCGTTTCGTGTGCATGCTCTATTTATAGATGCAGGCACCGGCTCCCGATATGTCAGTCTTGCCCGTTCAGGCAGATCGCCCTGCCCCGTTGCGACGTCCGCCTTTCGACCGCTTCCGATTCCGTTTCTTCGGAGGGAAATTGCCTTTTGCATAGCCGCGGGGACGCCGTTTGCCGTTGCCGCTCTTCTGTCGCCTGGCCGGCTGCCGACGCTCCTGGAAGGTCTTGTCGCAGTGAAAGCCATGATCCGTCTCCGGCGGGATCTGCTCCCCGAGCAATCGCTCAATTGCTTGCAGCAAACCGCGTTGGTCGGCGCTGCAGAAGGAGATCGCATCGCCGTCGGCGCCGGCGCGAGCCGTGCGCCCGATGCGGTGAACATAGGTCTCGGCTTCGACCGGCAGGTCGTAGTTGATTACATGCGTAATGTCGTCGACATCCAGGCCGCGGGCTGCGACGTCGGTGGCAACCAACACGCGGAAGCGACCACGGCGGAAGCCGTCAAGCGCCTTGGTGCGGGCGCCCTGGCTCTTGTTGCCGTGGATCGAAATACCTTTGATGCCGGCTCGGCTCAGTTTCTTTACCACACGGTCGGCCGCGTACTTCATCTGGGTGAACACGATCGCCTTGCCGATCTCCGGGCCATCCAGGAGTGACGACAACAGGGCGTCCTTGTCTCGCTTGCCGACAAACAGCACCTTCTGGGTGATGCGATCGACGGCCGGTGCTTCCGGCGCGATCGTCACGCGGACCGGATCACGGACGATGTTGCGGGCAACCTCCATGGCTTTCGGCGCGAGTGTGGCCGAGAAGAACAGCGTCTGCCGCTGCTCCGGGACTTCTTTCAGAACACGCTTGATGTCATGGATGAAGCCCATGTCCAGCATGCGGTCGACTTCGTCGAGGATAAAGACCTCGACTTCATCAAGATGAATATGCCCCTGCTGCATAAGGTCGAGCAACCGGCCCGGTGTGGCAACCAGAATATGAACGCCGCGTCGCAGGGATTTGACCTGGTGGTACTGGCTGACGCCGCCGAAGACGACGGTGTGTCGCAGATGCAGGAACCGGCCATAGGTCTCCATGCTCTTGCCGATCTGCGCCGCCAACTCGCGGGTCGGCGCCAGGATCAACGCCCGCGGCGTACCGTTCCTGGAACGCCGGGAATTCTGCGCCAGCTGCTGCAGCAGCGGCAGCGCAAACGCCGCGGTCTTGCCGGTGCCGGTCTGGGCGCAGCCGACAAGATCACGGCCGCCCAACAGGTGCGGGATACACTGTTCCTGGATTGGGGTCGGCTGTTCGTAGCCTTCTTTGGAAATGGCGCGCTGGAGCTCCGGCATCAGGTCGCAAAAAGCGCCCTGGAATTCGGCTTGCGGGGTGGAATGACGAGTAGACGCCGACGGCGTCGAAGCGGTGTGCATCGGTTTTTCCTGGTCCGGGAGGCTACAAATCTCTACCCGCCGGACGCGTGGAAAAGAAAGGACCGCAGTGATCGCGGCAATCGAACGGCCCTGAACGGGCGTTCGGATGGGGCGGAATACCCGTATGGTCTTCCGCAAAGGAAGGCAGACATTAGTTCGGTGCGGACGACTTGCAAGCTGTCGTTGTCAGATTAATCACTTTGTGCCGGGAACAGCTCGGCCTCGACGCCCGCCATTTTCTCGGCGAAGTATTCCTGCAATCCTTCGTCCGGGCGCTGGTCGATGGTCCGCACATTGGGGCGATCGATAACTCGATCGTGGTAGTCCAGGTAGCCTGGAGTGGTCGCCTCAAACGCGAACCAGCGCAGCAGGACCTCCTTGAGTTCCTGAATTTCGCCCCGGTGATCCGGGCTGTCGAACAGGTTGTCGATTTCGTTCGGGTCGTTTGCCAGATCGAAGAACAGCGATTTCGATTCGTCACGACACAAAAGCAGTTTGCGATCTTTCGTGCGTACCATCTGCTGTCCTGCGCCGTAGCCGGTTGCGAACACGTACTCACGGCCTTCCGGCTGCTTGAGCAAATCGATCCCCGTCATCGTGCCCGCCGGCTCGACACCGCACTGCCGCAGAATGGTCGGAGCCACGTCGATGTTGCCGCTGAGACCGTCGCACTCGGTGCCGGCGCCCTGCCCTGCCGGGTACTTGATGATCAGCGGAATCCGAATCAGCGGGTCATACATGTAGTTGCCTTTCAGCAGCAGATGATGAAACCCCATGTAGTCGCCGTGATCGCTGGTGTAGATGATCATCGTATTTTCATAGAGCCCCTTCTCCTGCAGCAGGTCGATCATACGGCCGACATGATGGTCAATCTGCGAGATGCTGGCGTAGTACATCGCCATCGCCGTCCGCAACCGGTCTTCATGCAGGTTCGCATGCGGAAAGAACCCGGCGTTCAGTTCAATGTCTCTCGCCAACGGCTCGGCCAGCCAACCCGGCAGCATCTCCAAAGCATCCGGGTCGTACATGGAACTCCATGGCGCCGGCGGGTCCAGCGGGTGGTGCGGTTTGATGAAGCCGACCATCAACAGGTTGCCGTCGCCCTCCCAGTCCGCAATGGCGTCTGTGGCGCGATTCGCGATCCAGGTTGTCGAATAGTGCTCTTCCGGCAGGTCGGACTCCGTCGCGCCGAAGGCGTCGAAGTACTCCTGCGATGCCTTCCGGCGGTATTCATTGCACTGGTCCAGCATGTCAACGCGGTCCGCCAAACCGTGATCGCGCAGGTAGCGGTGGTAATCGTCGTCGTACCGGCCGTTGCCGCATTGCTCGGCCAACTCCATTTCCTCGAAACCCACATCCAGATATGTCGGTGTAAAGTGCATCTTGCCCACCGCTTTGGTGCGGTAGCCGTGATCCTTGAGAACCGACGGGAATGTTGCCAGCACATGCGGGAACCCACTGACGTTGCCCCATCCCAGGTGCTGATGCACATACAGTCCGTTCAGCAGCGAGTACCGCGACGGCGTACAAATTGGAAACGAGGCAAAGTGTTGGGTGTAGGTAATGCCGTCTTTTGCGATCGCGTCGATATTCGGCGTTTTAATGTCGCTGTTGCCGTAGGCGCCAATGCATTCGGCACGATGCTGATCGGCGTGAATAACAAGGATATTGGGTTTCGTGGTCATGTCCGTTTCTCCTTCCGTGGTCACTCGACAATAGCTCCACTCCGTCAACGGGCAATCCATTCATTCCGTCAAACCCGGCCGATCCACCGCTTTTGATCTTTTCGCCCCAGGCCGTATCGTTAGCGCAGCTTGCAGGAGTTCTGTGTAATGAAACCATTTGGTGATGGCCGTGACTGGTTCTGAATTCGAAGCCTACCGGCAACTCGGCTATCACATCGGCACCAAAGCCCTGCAGTCGGCCGAAGCAATTGCCGTCGAGAAGAAGATCCTCACATCGGAAGAGTAGTTCCACTGCTTCGGAAGGCCGCAGGGCGGGTTAAGGAGATTCGCTTTATTCTTTTGAGCAACGACAGCTCCTGAGGAAGGTCGCTGGGCTATGGCAAAGACTGCTCCTGAGGCCCAGAGGGCCGACTCAAGTTCGCCGGGAGTGGAGCCCCCGGAGTGTTGCGGTTCCACCCCAGAGCCCCGTAGGGGCGAAGCAAGCCGTGTGCAATGATCTGGAGTTCGGGTGACATGTTTGGTCAGGCAAAAGGAATGTGTGGGTAAAGCAACGCCGAAAACGGCGAAGCAGAGAAGGCTACGATGAATGACGAGAGGGAGAGCAAAATGAGCGATGCAACCATACCTGCTGAAGCCCCGGCCAAGGCCGGCGGCGGTTATGTCAAGATCATCCTGTTCGCCGTCATCGCCGTTGCCTTGCTCGCGGCCTTCAAAGTCTTCAACGTGTCCGACCATCTCAAGGAACTCCTGACCTGGATCAACAACCAGGGCGCCTGGGGCCCGGCAATCTTCATCGGCGTCTACGCCGTTGCCACCGTGCTGTTCATCCCCGGGTCCGTTCTGACCCTCGGCAGCGGCGTTGTCTTCGGCGTAATCGAAGGAACCATCTACGTCACCCTGGGCGCCAACCTCGGCGCCGCCCTCGCCTTCCTGGTCGGCCGCTACGCCGCCCGCGACGCCGTCGCAAAGAAGATCGAGGGCAACGAGAGATTCGCCGCCATCGACAGCGCCGTAGCCGAGGAAGGCTGGAAGATTGTCTTCCTGACCCGGCTGTCGCCGATCTTTCCCTTTACCCTGCTGAACTACGCCTTCGGTCTGACGAAGGTGAAGTTCCGCGATTACGTCCTCGCCAGTCTCGGCGGTATGATTCCGGGCACGCTGATGTATGTCTATATCGGCTCGCTCGCCGGCAGTGTCGCCACTCTCGGGGCCGAAGGCGAGAAGACCGCGACGACCCCGGGAGAGTGGGCCTTGCGCCTGGTCGGCTTCCTGGCCACCGTCGGCGTCACGGTCTACGTCACCAGGATCGCGCGAAGGGCGCTGAAGAAGCGGGTTGACACCGGGGACGACGGGAACACAGACGAATGAAGTACGAATACAATATCGTTGCCGTCGGTGCCGGTTCCGCCGGGCTGGTCACGTCCTATATCGCCGCAGCGATCAACGCGAAGGTCGCCTTGATTGAACGCCATAAGATGGGCGGCGACTGCCTCAACACCGGCTGCGTCCCCAGTAAGGCGCTCATTCGTACCGCACACTTCCTGGCCGACGTCAAGCGCCATGAAACACTCGGCGTCAAACACGCCGCTGCCGAAGTCGATTTCGCGCAGGTGATGGAGCGCGTGCAGCGCGTGATCCGGAAGGTAGAGCCGCACGACTCAGTCGAACGCTACACCAATCTCGGCGTCGACGTCATTCTCGGTGAAGCGAAGATCAAATCACCCCACGAAGTCGAAGTCGGCGGCCGCACGCTGACCACCCGCAGCATCGTCATCGCCACCGGCGCCCGGCCGTTCATCCCGGACCTGCCGGGCATCGACAAGATCGACGTACTCCACACGGACAACGTCTGGGAGATCCGTGAGAAGCCCGAAAACCTGGTGATCCTCGGCGGCGGTCCGATCGGGTCCGAACTGTCGCAGGCGTTCAACCGCATCGGCGTCAGCGTTACCCAGATTGAGAAGTACGATCAGATCCTCACTCGTGAAGATCCTGAGGTCTCCGAGATCCTCATGAAGCGCTTCCGCAACGAAGGCGTTGACCTTCGACTCGGCCGCACAGCCAAAGAGATCAAGGTCGTCGGCGACCGCAAGGTCGTTGCCGTCGAGAACAGTGACGGCGCAATCGAAGAAATCGAGTTCGATCAACTCCTGTGCGCTCTTGGTCGACGTCCCAATGTCACCGGCTTCGGTCTTGAGGACATCGGCGTCGAACTGGACGAACGCGGACGGGTGGCCATCGATCGGTACGGTCGCACCAGCGTGCCGAACATCTTCGCCTGCGGCGATGTCGCCAGCCCCTATCAATTTACCCACATGGCCGCGCACGGCGCCTACTACGCCGCCGTCAACGCGCTGTTCAGCGGCATCCCCTTTGCCAAACAGAAGATCAATCTCAACGCCGTGCCCTGGTGCACCTACACCGACCCCGAGATCGCCCGCGTCGGACTCAACGAAAAAGAAGCCAAGCGCGAAGGAACACCTTACGAGGTCACCACCTACGGACTGGACGAACTCGATCGCGCCATCACCGACGACGAAGACGAAGGCCTGGTCAAGATCCTGACGGTCCCCGGCAAAGACAAGATCCTGGGCGTTACGATCTGTGGCTACAACGCCGGCAACATCATCCCGGAGTTCGTCCTCGCCAAGAACCTGGGCCTCGGCCTGGGCAAGATCATGGGCACCATCCATATCTATCCGACCGCCGGCGAAGCCAACAAGTACGCCGCTGGCAACTGGAAGAAAGCCCACAAGCCAGAGGGAATCCTTAATCTACTCCGCAAGTTCCACGCCTGGCGGCGGACGTGACCTGACGGGTCAATGGTAATTGGCGAGGAAGGACGCGGCGAACCGGTGACCGGATGACGCGGAATGAAGAAGTGCGCCCCACCTTACTCACTATCAACCATGCACTGTACGCTATTCAAAGTAGACCGGATTCGTCCAGGCTTTGCGGCCTTCGCTGTCGGTGACTTCGCAACGGACAAACTTCGAGCGCTCGGGGATCTGGTGTGAAGCCCCGGCAATCTCCTCGCCCTTCGGCGCCGGGTGCATGGATTTGCCGCGTGAACCGTTGCAGCGGAACAATACCGACTTCACCGGTGAGCACTTCACTTGCACCTGCCGGTCGCCGGTGATCTCAAAGCTCTCGATTGTCGGGCCCATCGTCGAGTAATAGCTGCCCTGCTGCAGCGCCGCCACGATCGCTTCGCGCGTCTTCGCCGCTGCCTTCACCATGACCCAGCCGCCGCCGACATCCTCATCTGCATAGGCATGCGTGTCGTCGGACGCCACTGCCAACAATCGGCAACCGCGCGCCAGTAACTGGTCCCAGACATAGGCCGAATAGCCCAGACCGTCCTCCAGTTCACTGGCGTGGTTGTAAACCTCGACCGCCGCCGGACCGTCCAGACTCGCAATCATCTCGGTGGACAACGCCGACCAATATGGATGCGCCACCACCAGGAAACCGGACAGTCGCCCGAGGGCTTTGGCCATGGCTTGCGGGTCGTCCGCCAGCGCCGCCAGTTTCCGTTTGTGACCATGACGCAAATCGACTGCAAAAAAATGGTAGCCGGCCGGGCCGTTCGGCAGAGCGGCGTCCCATTCGACGCCGGGAATCACCAGCATTTCGCCCCGGGGATCCTTCGGCTGCGTGATGACCCGGTGGTCGCCGTAAACCATGAAATCAAATCCCGCGGCCCGGTAGCGCTCCATCGCCTGCCGCGGCGTCACGCAACCGTCCGACCGCGTCGTGTGGATATGAAGCACCCCCTTGTACCAATTCCCCGGAACGCCGAACGGCGGCAGGGCCGCATTCATATTTGCCTCCAGTCGCTGCCTCGACGGCCAACTTAGGGTCGGCGCGGAAATAACGTCGCATTATTCGGGGCAGACATACCAA
>CAYLNH010000273.1:0-9780 GCA_964384625.1 uncultured Lentisphaerales bacterium | reverse complement strand
TCTTCCCCCTTCTTCCTTTGCTCTTCTCTCCCCTCCGTAATAATTCTGCCCCCAAATAATTCTGCCTTCTCTTCTTCCCCTTCTTCCTCTCCTCTTCTCTCCCCTAATAATTCTGCCTTCGGAATTGGGCCCGGTACCAGCTTGCCGGCGTCGGCTTGCCTTCCAGGCCGGGCTTCCACTGGATGTACTGTTTGCGATACCCTTCGTCATTGTCGTTGACGTAGAAGTTGACAAAGAACTGACCATCACCAAACAGCCGGCGGGGAATGGCGACGCGATAGACGGTGAAGTTGCCGGTGTCGCCTTCCGTGCGTCGCACCGTGGCTTTGATATTGTCGTCGCCCCGGGTCAGTGCAGTCCCGGTCTTGACCACGGCGCTGTTCTTGCCGACAGCACCGATGCGGTAGACGTTGGCTTTGCCGTTCTGCGCGATTCCGATACAGAGCGAGTCGGCTTCAGCCAGGTCTTCCTCCTTGGTCGCCGGCCGGTGTTTGTCGTCAATGGCTTTGACGACGAGGTAGAGGAGGTCCTTGTCGGCGGCGAGCCAGGCGGTGGCGGAGAGGTCGGCATAGCCCTGCCACCAGCGGCCGGCGTTCGGATGGCGGAAGAACAGGTTCTCCACGTTCTTGTCGCTGAGCACGGCCGTCGGGACCTGCTTCTCCCAGCTTGCGAGCGGACCGGTCATCGGGGCTGCCGGCGCTTTGGGAACGGGCTGGCGGAATTCGACGCCGATCTCTTCGGTCACCCTCGTGCCGTTGTCTGCCGTGAGCGTCAGTTGCAGGAGGTCCTGCGGGCCGTCACCCATGGCTTTGGCAATCTCCATGGGACTGCCGAGGACCAATCGCCAGCCGTGGGAGCCGGCGAGGACGCGACCGACCAACAGGTTCTTTCCCTGCTTCAGCGGCAGGTCGAACATGTGATCGAACATGGTGTAGCCGGCGCCGTTGCCTTTGGCCAGCGTATCGTAGACCGGCTTGCCGTTGAGGTACCACTCCATCCAGAAGTCGGCGCCGGCGCCCATGCGCACCGTGCGGTCGGCGGTGGAATGGATCTCGCCGATGACGACGGCGTTGGCTTTGGTGTTCTTCTTGCGCACATAGTTGCCCAAACGCGCCAGGTCGATGGTGTGGTTGATCGGCACTTCGGCCGAGCTGTCGACCGCGGTGCCGGCGGCGCCGGGGAGCGTTGCCGGCACGGCGTCAATGGCGGCCAGGTCCAGGCCGGGCCGGGTATGGGTGAACACCGTCCATTTGCCGGGCCAGCGGATGCCTCTCCTGACGGCGCCGGTCGTGGCGGTCAAGGCAATCTCGCGGGTGTCGCCGGCAGCCAGTTCGATCGCGGTTGTCGCTGGCTTCACGGTCAGCGGGGTATCCGACCGCGCCGTCACCGACAGCGTGACGGCCGTGGCTTTCGCCGTCGGGTTGGCCACGCGGACAAGAACGCGGTTGTCGGTGTTCTCGAGCAACGCAAGTACCGGCAATGACTGCACGATGCCCGGATGCACCGACACCGCATGATCGCCGTCGACCGCATCCCACTTGAGGAACACCGGATCTTCACTCAGCCGAACCACGGCGATGCCGCCGGGCTGCACGGGCGCCGGCCGTTGATTGCCGTACATGTCGATCAGGCGCGCATTCTTGACGTCCCCCAGGTGCAGACTGGCCTGGTGCCGGCCGCGATCGTTGAGCCACAGCACACAAACCCGGCTTCGATTGCCGTCGCGGAAGACGTAGCCCTCGGCGTTGTCATCCTGCATGACCAGCGTCTGGACCCAACGATGGCCGCGCAGCGTTTCCACCAGGTTGCGATAGGTCAACACGGCCGGCCGCGGTTCCGTGACGTTCCAGGTACAGCCGTACTCGCGGTTGCCCATCCACAACCGGAACCACAGGAAGAACGGCGCACCTTTCGACTGCACATACACGATCTTCTGGATTGCCGTACGCGCCTGAAAGATCTCCTGTGCGGCGGTCTTCGCCATGAGCCCGGATTCCGTGTCGATCAGCGGTTTGCCCTGGAAGCCGAATTCGTGGACCAATGCTTCCGTGCGGCGATACACACGGCGTTCCGTGACGGAGCCTTTGCCGTGGGCGTGATAGGCGATGGCATCGACGTCTTCCGGCTTCAGCACGTCATAGAACCGCCGGATCTTCTCGACGCCGTAGGCCCAGCCGCCGTTCATCACAATCGCGTCCGGGTTGCCGCGCTTGATCGCCGCCCGCAGACGTTTGAAGTCGGCCGCGTACGTCTCGATCTTGCCGCGGTAGAAGAACGGCAGGTCGGGTTCATTGCCGAGTTCGTAGTAGGGGAACTGGTCTTTGTACTCGCGCGCAACCCACTCCAGATGCTTGATCTGTTTCTGGATGATCGCTTCCTGGTTGTCGCCGAAGCGGCTGTCTGCCGGACCCATGTTGTAGCAATTCTTCAGCTTGTACCGGCGATACAGGGGGACGTACTTCTCGACATCGCGACGGAAGTGTTCGTGGCGCGGCGCCCAGGCCGAGAAACCGCCGCGGACGATGTCGACGCCCATCAACTCGGTGAACCGCAACAGGCGCTCATCCGCAGCCGCGATCCACAACGACACGTCCAGGCCGTACATGAACTCGCCCTTCGCGGCTTTGGGAATGTCCGTCGGTGTAATCACGCCGAACCGCGTCTCGCGCGTCAGGAAATCCCTGCCCCCGGACCCGACCGTCAGTTTGGCGACGTAATGGCCCAGCAGGAGGTCCTTGGGAGTGAAGCCGAATTCGACCGTGGTGGATTTGCCGGCCGCCAGGACCTCCTGCTTCGCGGCGTTGATGTCCGTGCCGGCAACGCTGAAACGGCAGTCAATCGGGACGTCAACGGCCATGCTGTTGTGGAATTCATACGTGATCCGCGCCGGCACGCGGCGCGGATACATGAAGACCATGTCGACCGGATTGGCAGCCTTCACGATCTGTACCAGCTTGCCGATGTTCGCCGGGTTCCGGCGATCATAGCCGCGGATGGTGATCGAAGTGACGCGGACATCACGGCCCTTGCGATGGATCTGGAACATCCAGTCCTCAGCCGGCATGACGACGTTGCGCAGTTCAATGCGCAGGGTTCTCTCGGTGTTTGTCTTGCCGAAGCTGCGACGCGTCTCGCCGACGCCGTCCGGCTGGCGAAATTTGACCACCCACTGGCCCCTGGCGGCCGCGGTGTAACGGATCTCCATAACCAGCACAGACTGGTCCGCAAACCGTTTATCGTTCACAAACAGATCAAGGTGACGCACCATACGCTGGCTGCCGCCCACGTTCTTCCAGACGCCCTTGTTGGTCCGGATCGTCTCAGCCGCCTTTCCCGGCAGGTAGGTAAGGACAGGGCCATCGGCGGCAACAGCGAGGACGGTCATGAGGCTCATCAGCAGGATTCCCAGCTTCATTTTCATGGTGATTCTCTGGGTTGCACGGTTGATTCTTTTATCGAAACCACTTGACATATAGCACGCCTTCGACTATGATTCAATATATGATTCGTTTTTGATTCGCAAATGAGACGAAAGTTCCAAGCCGGATGAATTCTGCGACAACACCTGTAAAACTGGGGCCGGACGCGAAGGAGGTCCTGCAGACTGTGCGCTCCTGGATCGTCGACCATTATCTGGAGCCGGGCAGCCGGCTGCCGTCCGAGCGGGATCTGGCCAGGCGCCTGCAGGTCAGCCAACGTCAGGTCCAGGCGGCGTTGAAGCAATTACTCGAGGAGGGTTTGATCCAACAGGTGTCGCAGCGGATCCGCATCGTAGCGCCGGACTGGGAAGACGAGGTCTCGCTGTTTGCCAGCACGGTGGTGTTGATCAGTACGGTACAGTTTGCGACGTTGTCGAGCACGCGCAGTGCGGCGAACATGACGGAGACGGCCTTCCTGGGCACCGCGAACGCGGTACAGCAGGCCGGACTGAATTTCATTGCGGTCAACCCGAAACAGTTGACAGCGGGGCAGGTGAACGGGCTGATCAAACAGAACCCGATGGGCGTGTTGGCGACCGGCGAAGTGATGACGTTGAAGAATGCCTCCATCCTGTCGCGTCTGCACGACGCCGGCATTCCGGTGGTGGCGAATGCGGACACGGTCACCGACAAGGTTCTCGACAGATTGCCGTTCGACACGGTGCACTCCGACCATCGTACAGGCACGCGGCTGTTGTGTGAAAGGTTGTATGAACGCGGTTGCCGTCGAATTGTCCGTTTCTGGAATTACAGCGAGACGGTTGGCGACCAGGTGCACTGGGTTGCGGAACGTCGGCGCGGCTACGCCGAGGCCTGTACAGCGTTGGGTCTGGAGCAACTCCCGCCGATCCTGGCCATGGAAGAACCGCACCTCCGTTTTGAGACGGAGAAATGGTTTCGCATGCATGCGCAGGCCGCGGCCGGTTTCCTGATGGACCACCTGAACGGCCCCCAGCCGGTGGACGGCATTCTGCTGGTTAACGACGGCGCCCACGCGCACGTGGCGACAGCGTGCCGCAAGTTGGGGAAAGAGCCGGGCAAGGATGTGCTGATTGCCGGCTATGACAATTTCTATGCTGCCCACGAAGGCCGGCAATGGGAGTCGACGGTGCCGGCGGCGACGATTGACAAACATGACGCGGGCATCGGCCGGGCCGCGTTCGACCTGCTCCAGGAGCGGGTCAGCGGCAAACTGCCCCAGGCGCCGCAACGGCGCCTGGTCGACGTCGAACTCGTCATCCCGAAATCAAGTTGAGACCTGGAGGTCTGACGATGAGAAAGCAATTCACACTCATTGAAGTGTTTGGCCTGCCGGCCATGGCTCCGCAGGAACGACGGCAAGCGAGAGAACGGTTCACCTTGATCGAGCTGTTGGTCGTGGTGGCCATCATTGCGATCCTGGCGGCGATGCTGCTGCCGGTGCTGGGGCGAGCCAAAGAAACGGCCAGCATGGCGGTGTGCATGAACAACCAGAAACAGATGGCGCTCTCCAATATCATGTACGCCGAAGACTACGGCGACTTCGCACCATACTACTACAGCGGCATGCCGATGACCAAATCGCGCAAGAACAAGCGCAACCGGTTCAACGGCACCACCATGTTTGCCTATATGCTGCCGATGCTCTATCGCGACGGCTATCTCGGCGACATGCAGGTCGGGTACTGCTCGAAAGTGGGACCGCCGGACGAAAACGGGCTGACCAATCAGGCAAACTGGCCGGGCGGCATGAAGTTCCGCATGGACCATGATTACGGCTATTGGGGAGATCCCTACGAGAACGCCTTAACCAACCAGGGCGACTTCGCCTACTACGGCCCGGGCACCAGCCACTACGACTGGGAGCATTGGTCGAACAAGACCAGTACACAGCTCTGGGTCTTTATGCAGAAGGCGGTGCCCAGTCTCTACCCGGGGCATGTCGGCGCGGTCCATGCCGACGGCCGTGTGACCAAAGGACACTGCCAGGATTCGGAGCGTTCCGACCGTTTTCCGTATGACGGGCCCACCGTGCAAACGACAGTTGCCCGGATGCCGCTGATGATGGACTCCTTCCTTGCGAAGGGCGGCAACTGGTGGGGCTCCAGCCCGCATTTCCTGCCGCACTTCTGGAATACGCCGTACCGCGGCAGGGGTAATGTGCTCTTCCATGACGGCTCGGTTGAAACCTGGGATTTTTTCTGAGGATATCGGCAATGATCTGCCCGTCCGTCGAGAAACACCATGACCGCTCACTCCGTTTCGACAGCATGAGACCAGCGGCTACTGCGTTGTGCTTCACCTTGATCGAGTTGCTGGTGGTGGTGGCGATCATTGCGATTCTGGCGGCAATGCTGCTGCCGGTGCTGGGACGCGCCCGTGAGACGGCCCGAGTCGCAGCCTGCATGAACAATCAGAAACAGATGGCCGTCTGCCTGGCGATGTACGCCGATGACTACGGTGATTTTCCGCCGTACAATTTCACGGGCTATCCGGACACGCACCTGCTCCATTCTCGGCGCAATGAATTTGATGGTACGGCCATGTACGAATGGATGCTGCCGATGCTGCGTGACGAAGGCTATGCCGGCGATGTTCGCGTTGGCTACTGTTCAAAAGCCGGCGAACCGTACAAGACGCAGGCTGAGGCCGATGCTGATCCACGCGCACAGGCAATCCCCGGCTGTACGCCGATGGGCAGCTGGCCAAGTGGTCTGAAGTGGCGCATGGATCATGACTACAAGCGCTGGCAGGGCGGCGGGGATTTCTATGCGACCTATCTGACGAATCAGGGGGACTTCGCTTACTATGGTCCGGGCACTAGCCACTATGATTGGGAGCATTGGTCGAATAAGACGGTCAACAGGCTGTGGATCTTCATGCTGAATGCCGTACCCAGTATGGCCCCCAGCATCGGTCATGTCGGTGGCATCCATTCTGATGGCCGACTGCGGAAGGGCCACTGCGGGAATAGCGAGCGCGATACAACCTACCCGTTCGAAGGGCCGGACGTGGAGTATACCGTTGACCGCATGCCACTGATGATGGACTCATTTCTGACTGGGCCAGGCGGTTCTCGGTACCCGCATTTCCCCAACTCGGCATCGGCCGGCAAGGCCAACGTCATGTTCCACGATGGGTCGATCGAGACCTGGGACTACTACTAGGCGAGAATCATAACACTGTCGCGCGCGGCTGCAGGTGAGCTGTGTTCGCGTGAAGAACAAGAGAGCAGAAGACCGGAGAGAGTCATAGTGAAGACCACGATCCTCAAACTACTCATTCTGACTGCGTTCGTCGCCGGAGCCGGTGACGACACAACTTGGAACATCACCTTCAAAGATCATTCGACCAGCTTTGCTCCGAAGGTCGAAAGGATGAAGGTCAACAAAGAGAACACGAAGATCCAGGGACTGAAGACCACCGAAACCAGCCCGGTGACGGTTGTCCGCAAACTCAAAGGGCTTGGGGACAAGCCGCTGCAGATTGTCAACGGCGACAGCGACACCCCGTACACCCCGAACGTCACGTTGGTGAACAAGCCCAACGGCATCGCTCGCGAGCATGTCCACATCGAATGGGAAGCAGTCATCACGAAGTTTGAGAAGGGCGAGGACTGGAAGGGGTTCGAGAACCTTCTGGTACTGGTCCTGCGCGGCAACCAGGGGCAGCCGTTGTTCACCCTTGGACAGCTCAAGAACGAGAAGGGGGGGACCTTCAGTGCGTCCGGCGTCAAAGGCGGCATGCCCCGCTGGAAGCTTGGCGAAGCGCACAAGATTCTCGTTGATCTGAACCTGAAGAAAGGGACCTTCACGATCACGATCGACGACAGTGTTGTTGCCGAGAACGTCGAGCACGAGAAACTGAAGAGCCAGCCGATCCGCATCGTCGAATTCCGTGACGGCACGGCGCTGGGCGGCTACGACGGCAAGTGGACGGCCGGCATCGACAACATCAAGATCGCCTCGAAAGGTGATCGCGTGCAACAGCCGAGACCGTAGCAACAGCGACCGACAGTAGTCGACTGTAGTCGGCTGTAGTCGTCAAGAACGAAAGGACCGCATGAGAACTTGTGCCTCTCTTATAGTCTGGCTCGTCGCACTCGCCTCCTTCGCCGGCGAGATCCCGATCGCCAACGTGCCGGATTGCACCTATATCGCCCGAAATACGCCGGAACTGTCCTACGGCAAAACCAACACCATGATTGTCGGCGCCAACGACAAACTCGGCACGACACGCGGACTGCTGCGTTTCGACTTGACGTCGCAACGCAACTACAACGGGACGTTGAACGGTCTGCGGGTGGAGTTGACGCTGACGGCGGCAGCCGGCGAATGGCAGAACCAGGAGTTCGCCTTGTATCTGATCAGCGACGCCGACCAGGGCTGGCGCGCCGGCACCGCCGCCGGCGAAGCCCAGGACGGCGCGGTTTGCTGGGCCTGGCGCCGCTACAGCGAAGTCAAACATGTGCGCACCGGCAAGCCCCTGCACGAAGATTGGTCCGGCGGCAGCGGCTTCAGTCCGAAAGCTTACGGCAAGGCCCCCCTGGCGACCGTCAAACTCAGTGCGGGTGACATCGGCAAGACCGTATCCTTCGCTATTGCGAAGCCGGCGTTTGCGGCGAAATGGCTCAAGCACAATCGCGACAACGGAGGGTTTGTGCTGGTAGCGACCGGACTCGAAAAGGACAAACGCGGCACCGCATCGTTCAGCGATCCCAAGGTGGTCCTTGCGGTTGACAACTGGAAACTGCGCGACGGCGTGCCGATCAAGTACTCATTGACCAAACCCGGCAAGGTGTCGATCTTGATCACCGACGCGAACGGCCGGGTCGTGCGGGAACTGCTGCACGGCGCCCGACGGAACGCCGGTCAAAACCTGGAGTTGTGGGACCGCAAAGACGACAAGGGCAAGGAGGTCCCGGCCGGCGACTACACCTGGAAGCTGCTGCAGACCCAGGGACTGACGGCCGAGTACCTGTTTACGCTCGGCCTGTCCGTGCACCAATGGGAAATGTGGCCCGGCAACCATATCCCGGCCATCGGCGTGGCGGTCGATGCCGACAACCAGGTCTATGTCGCGGCCGGCTGTTCCGAAGCGAGAGGGATGTGTCTGAAGATGACCCCCGACGGCAAACGGATTTGGACCATGAATGAGTTCTGGTTCGATTACAGCGCCTGGCAGGGTGGTCACAGCGCCGCGGTCGACGGCAAACACCTGTACCTGTTGGAGGAGAAATACCGGATTCAACGGCTCAGCGCCGAGCACGGATTCAGCAAGAAAGGAGGTCCTTACCGGCCGTATCGCACCTGCTGGGACGTGGCGATCGATCCGAAGCAGCGGCCGCTGGCGGCGAAGCCGCACGGCTGGGACGGCATGAAGCGCGGTACCGGCCGGCACACGGCAGCGATCGATTTCGATGTGCGCGACAACAACATCGTTGTCAGCTACGAACAGTTCGACCGCATCCGCTGGATCGACCCGAACTCCCCGACCCGGGCCGAAGGTAAGCCATTGGCAGCCAAGGTTCTCTTCGAAACGTCGGTGAAGGCGCCCAAAGGCATTGCCGTCGACAACCGCGGCCGCGCCCTGGTGATCAGCGAGGGCAAGGTGTTGGCGTTCACGAAGGGCAAGGTAGGACCGGTCACGATGATCAATGCCGACAAGTTGTCATCGCCGTACCGTCTGCATGTGCATCCAACGAACGGCCACATCTACGTGGCCGAACGCGGCGACAGCCAGCAGGTGAAACGGTTTTCGGCGGACGGCAAGACCTTGCTGGCGAGCTACGGCAAGAAAGGCGGTCGGCCGCAGCAAGGGCTCTACGACGGGACGATCGGTTTCAACGCGATCAATGACATCGCCGTCGCCCCCGACGGAACGTTCTGGATTACCGAAGCGTTTACCGCGCCGCGGCGGACGGCTCATTTCGATATCGAGGGCAAGCTCATCAAGGAATGGTACGGCGGCCAGATGTACGCCAACCGCGCCTGTGTCGACCCGCAGGATCCAACGTTGGTCTGGATGGATTCGCAATGGGGCGAGGTGATCCAGGCGAAGGTCGATTGGGAGAAGAAGACCTGGACGGTACGCGCGACCTACAGCTATATGTTCCCGCTGAAGGGCCGCTACAAACACGAAGGCGGCATGTGGTTTCCGCGGCATCACAACGGCAGGACGTACCTGTGCAACGAAAGCAGCATCTGCGTGCTGGAAGTGGACGAAGCCGGGCGTCGGCTGATTCCGCGCGCAGCCGGCGGCACGGCGTACTATTAATCCGGCACGCAAATAGGCGACATTCTCGCGGTGTGTGCTATATTAG
>CAYLNH010000272.1:0-9782 GCA_964384625.1 uncultured Lentisphaerales bacterium | reverse complement strand
ATCGCATATGCAGCAGCATGACGAGTGTCGCCTATTTGCATGCCGTATTAATAACAACCGTGCATCTGTTTTACGTTCATGTTTCACCTTGATCGAACTTCTCGTGGTCATCGCCATCATCGCCATCCTGGCGGCCATGCTGCTGCCGGTGCTGACCAGCGCGCGGATGCGGGCGCGGGAGATCAGCTGCATGAACAACCTGAAACAGAACACCCAGGCGGTCTTCCTGTACGTCGATGAACAGGAAATCCGCATGCCGTTCAACAAATGGTTTGCCACCGGCACAGCTACCTGGGCGCAATCCGTCAGTGACGCCGGTCTGATGCAGTCAGATGAAGCAACACTGCTCTGCCCGGCGCAGAACCGGGACCTGAGCTGGGTGCCGAACTACGGCATTAACAACTATGTCCAGGACGCCGGCCTGACCTTCGATCACGTGCCGAAAACCGACTATGTCTTCCTGCTGATGGACGCGCACTACGTCGTGCTCGACCGCTACAAAGACTATGAACGCATTACCCCGCACACCATGAATCGCCGCACCAACATCACCGTCGCCATGTTCGACGGGCATGCCGAGTTCTTCTGGATGGACGGCCGCTACTACCCCGGCGGCGGCAGTTGGGATCACCGCAATCACGACTCGGAGTTCTACAACGAGCCGGACCGCTTCTGGTGGGAGCGCACCCCGGCCGGTTCAGGCCACAGCGGCTGGACCTGGAACCAGTGGGGCAACAGCTTTAACCCCATGACGACCGCCCCGATGCCCTGAACCGGCGATCCTGACACTCCGCCGACAAGGCATGCCCCCGCAGGCTGCAGGCGTTGCGGGGGTCCGGGACCTCCGGGCAAGATGCACTCGACAATCGTCGCGGGCTGACAACTGCTTCGCGGGCGCATGTCAGTACTGTCGGTGTCTCCTGCCAACAATTGGCTCGATCATGCGACCCCAGGCGGTTTATCCGCCTGGTGAAGAAGTTCATTAGTGGCGACAAGCCCTCACCCCTTACCCCGCTCTTCTGGCGCTGGGAAGCCAGGCTTCCCAGCGCCAGAAAAGCGGGTCGTGGGGCCATCCCCTTCCCTGATGAACTCATTCACCGGGCCGGCAAGCGACCCGGGGTCTTGAGAATCGAACACAACATGCGCCTACAAGCCTGCCGATGGCTGGACTGGCAATGCATCTCGCGCTATTGTGCGACTCCTGCTGCGGTGCGAGGGAATGACCGACAGAACTGACATGCGCCCCTGCTTCGCCTTTCCTTTGACATTGCCCGAGGCATTCTCTATATTCTTTACGGCGTTGCTGTTGTGATGCAATGAGGAACTTTGGTTGAGTAGAATGTGAACCTGTGGACAAGGGGCGTTCAATGAGCAGTGAAGCGTCCGGAATTCCGGATACCTGGTTTGCCGCCGCCGAACGAGCCGACGACAACGAGTTGAAGAATGCCGTCCGGGACATCAGCAACAGTGAGTTGATGACCGCGTTGCTGCGGGTGTCCGGCGGTATCCTGGCTGTCCTCAACGAACAGCGTCAGATTCTTGCGCTAAACAGCCGCCTGCTGGAATTTATGGGCGTTGACGACCCGATTCACGTGCTTGGGCTGCGCCCCGGCGAGGCGCTCAACTGTGCACATGCCAAGGATCACCCGGGCGGCTGCGGCACCAGCAAGTTCTGTCGCACCTGCGGTGCGGCCGTCGCGATTGTCGCCGCTCTTGCCGATGACGAACCCGTCGAGCGCGAATGTCTGTTGATGACCGAAGGCGTCGCGCCGGACGCCATCGAGCTGCGTGTCCGCGCCGTACCGCTGGACCTCGACGGCAGGAAACTCATCCTTGTGCTGCTCCAGGATATCCGCAACGAAAAGCGCCTGCAGGCACTCGAGCGCGTGTTTTTCCACGACGTGATGAACACCCTGGCGGCGGCGACCACCTTCGGCGAGATCCTCAACCACCAGCCGGAAAGGGCGGTGGATCTCGCTCCGAACCTCCAGGTCCTGCTTCAGCGGCTGGCCGCGGAAATCAAGTCGCAGCAACTGCTTCACGCCGTGGAAGCCGACGAGTATCAGCTGTCCCCGGAGCCGCTGGCGGCGGAAGACGTCCTGGTGGCCCTGCGCGACCAGTTTGCCCCGATGGCCGAGCGGGCGGGGGTCCGGCTGCGCGTCCGGCCGCCGACCGCGAATACGGTGATTACGACGGATGAGTTGCTGCTGAAACGCGTTCTCGGCAACATGATTAAGAACGCCATCGAAGCCACCGGCGCCGGGCAGGAGGTGCATGTCTGGCTCGAGTTGGGGGACGACGACGTCTCGTGGCAGGTGTCGAACCCGGGCTGCATGCCCGATGCCGTCGCTTTGCGGGTGTTCCAACGGTACTTCACGACCAAACCTGAAGCCGGCCGGGGCCTGGGGACGTACAGCATGAAACTGCTGGGGGAGGACTACCTTGACGGCCGCGTTTCGTTTACGACGGACGAGGAAGCCGGCACGGTCTTCCGCTTCCGTTTGCCCCTCAAACCGGCCTGTTGCGAGTGGACCTGAGCCGCAATTTCCGCCTCTCAGCAACAAATCTTCCATTCCCCCGCGAAATCCCACCGGCATCCTCTATAGTACTGGGCTTAGAGAAAAAGGAACACCTGCATGCACCAGACAATTCAAGACCTCCTCGCCCGGTCGCCCATCGTGACCGACGGCGGCTGGGGCACGAGTTTTCAGGCGAAAGGCCTGCCGCGGGGAGCGAGTCCGGACACCTGGAACCTGACGAAACCGGACATCGTCCGGGAGGTCGCCGGTTCCTATGTGGAAGCCGGCAGCCAGATCATCTTGAGCAATACGTTCGGCGCCAACAGCATCATGCTCGGCCGCCACGGCGTGGCCGAGAAAGCCGTCGCCATCAACGAAGCCGGCGCCCGGCTCTCCAAGGAAGCCGCGGGTGAGGACGTCCTGGTCTTCGCCTCGGTCGGTCCGACCGGCGTCATGCTCTTTCTGAACGAAGCTGCGGAAACCAAGGTCTTCGACAGTTTCCAGGAGCAGACCGAAGCACTGGCGGCCGGCGGAGCCGACGGCATTCTCGTCGAGTCCTTCACGGATATCAACGAGGCCGCCCTCGGCGTCAAAGCCGCGGTCCGGACCGGGCTGCCGGTGGTGGTCAGCGTCGTTTTCGACAGCGGCGACAACCTGGACCACACGATGATGGGGCAGACGCCGGAAGAGGCTGCAAACGTTTTGAAGGCGGCGGGCGCCGATCTGGTCGGCAGCAACTGCGGCAAGGGCATCGAAGCGTTCGGCGATGTCTGCCGACGCCTGCACCAAACTGCCGGCGAGCCGGTCTGGATCAAAGCCAACGCCGGCATGCCGGAGATGATCGACGGCAAGACTGTCTTCTCCCAGACACCGGAGGAATTTGCCGAATATGTGCCGGCCCTGATCGCCGGCGGCGCCGCCTTCATCGGCGGTTGCTGCGGTACAAACCCGGACTTCATCCGTGCCATTCGTCGGAAGCTCGACGGCTGAACGCCATATCACCTTTGAACCAAACCCCGGCCGTCACGAATACACTGTCGTGACGGCCGTTTTTGCGGCATGAAATTGCGTCTTTTCATCAGCACCTTTGCGCTGGTATTCTTCGCGGAACTCGGCGACAAAACGCAGTTGACCGCGCTGGCAGTCAGTGCGGCGGGAGACAAGTGGGTCGTGTTCGCGGCGGCTTCCACTGCGCTCGCGGCATCCACGCTGTTGGCTGTTCTCGGCGGCCGGCTGTTGTCGAAGCTCATTCCGCCCCGCGTCATCAAAGTGTTCTCGGGTCTCCTCTTTCTTGTCTTCGGCGGTCTTGTGCTGTGGCGCGCGTTCGCGCCGCAAGCCGCCTCGACCACGGTGGCCGCCAAGGGGTTTGCCGGGGTGTTCGCCCTCGTCTTCCTGGCGGAGCTCGGAGACAAAACGCAATTGACCGCGATGGCGCGCAGCGCCGCCGGCAGCAAGTGGGTCGTGTTCCTTGGCGCCACTGCCGCATTGACGTTGTCGACATTCATCGCCGTGATCTTCGGAGACCTGCTGCAGACGTTGATCAGACCGCACGTCATCAAGACCGTTTCCGGCGGGCTCTTTTTGGTGTTTGGCGGGCTCATTCTCGCTCAAGTCATCCGGCCGCCAGCGCCGTCGGCGCCGTCGCCGGCACCGACCCGGGTGCAAGGCCTGTTGGCCCGGGCGGTACTCGAAATGGCAATGCAGTTCGAAGCGGCTGCCGCCGACGATTACCGGCGGCTGGCGGCGGAGTGCGAGGACCCCGCACTCCGTAATCTGCTGATCTGGCTGGAGCGGGAAGAGACCAGCCATCTGGAACGTGTACGCCGGGGGCTTGCCGGAGCGCACTCGACGGAAGCGTTGGCCGGCGAAGACGAGCTGCCGTCCATGCAGGCGGTGACGCACAATGTATCCCGCCGCGACAAGCCGATTCTGGAGCATGCCATCGAGCATGAGTTGGCCACCGCCGAATTCTATGCCGCCGCCGCCCGGGCGGCCAGAGTGCCGCAGATCCGTGATGTCTTCGACGTGCTCGCCAACGAAGAACGCCGCCACGCCAGGCGCCTTCAGGAGCATCTGGACGCGCAGTCGTGATGCAGGATCCGAGCCGGTCGTCCCGACCGCCCGACAGACGCCGGATCTGCCGGCCGACGTTGCCGGAACCAGGATCGAGATACACGATGCAGGATGCCTGATGGCGCGGGAAGTTTGATTTGAGGGCGAAGTTCAAGGCCGGGTTTTCTGACGGAAGCAACAGCACGGCCACGCACGGAAGCAAGCCCGACATCCATCCACCTTTGTGTGGATACGACGCTACGCGTGCGGCGTACTGCGGTTGTAGCACATGTCGATGACCACGGTCGTGGCCAGCAGGAGTACTACGTCCTCGCCGTCGCCGATCTCGACGCCGTACGTATCATGGCCGACGAACCACTGCCGGGATATGGTCGCGACGGTCTCGTCACCGCGGCGGATCGTATAGGAGTGCTCGCTGAAATCCCCGGCCGCTTCGAGACGGCCGCAGTTGCGGACATCCACTGAGAATCGGGTCGAGCCGAACGACAGCATGGAACGCCGAACCGTCGCGTGCAGGGCGCCGTTATGAAAGATCTTGTAGGTCGGGCCCAGGCTGAAGAGCTCTTCACTGATGAACGCCAGTTCCTCGCCCTGCATATCCTGGAACGACAACTTGTCGCCCAGGCTGAAGGCGCGGCCGTCGACGAAGAACACGTCCTTCCCGGCCTCATCTTTGATCACAAAATCCTCGCCCCAGGCAAAGAGCTTCTGCTTCATCAGATAGCGCACGGCTCTCTCCTCGCGGCGGGCGGTTCGCCCGGGCTGGCCCAAACGGGTTACTCGCCCAGACTCTTATAGTAGTCGCTGACCATACTGCGGTAGCGATCGTCGATCTTGTCCAGATCGACCTCGTCGATTGCGGCCTGGCCACCGGCATTGGTTGCACCGGACACCGGCATCTTCAACACAGCCCCGGAGGTAACCGAGGTATGCGAATCACTCAGGCGGCGGATCACACGCTGGCGGACAGAGAGATCGCGCATCTCCTTATCGACGCGCTCGAACCGTCTCATTTCACCGGCGGCGTTCCCCAGATTCGCCGTGTTGCCTAAGTATAACATCCGGCTGGTGGCATACAATGCCTCGGTCTCCTGCCGCAGCTTCTTGACCTTTTCGCCGGGCTGCATATGCAGATCGCGTCGGGGCGCACTGCCGAACATCCCGATGTTCTCGGACTCGCCGCCAAGCTTGCCGCCGCCGGTGGCCCGGGCGTCCATGGTGGAATCCTCTTCCTCCGTCACCTGGCCCTTTTGAAACGGGTCTTCAGTGCGGCGAGCGTGGGTTTCGCGGCCCTCAAGACCCTTGACCGTGTTCTCCACCAACTCGCCGTTGGACTGGCCTTCGCGGCCGGCGCCGCTGCGGCCGGTCATCTCGTTGTCGTTGGGTTTCGTATTGCCGGATTTGCCTTTCGCCGAAAAGCTCGGCATCGGGCCGTCCGCGATGTCCCAGCCCATCTCCATATCGGCGATCATGTTATTGCCGGTGGAATCCTGCGATTTGTCCTCGATGTCGGATGACTGATCCAGCAGTTCGCCGACGATATCCTCCAGTTCTTCCGGCAGATCGACCAGCGGCATTTCGGGAAATTCTTCCGCGTCGAAACTCTCCATATCCCACTTAATATTGTCCGGTTTGTCCGGCAACCACATCTCCACGTCTTCCACGCGTTCCTTGGTATTTTTAATCGCATCCAGCAGCGAATCCTCCTTCTGCACGGCGATTTCCACGGCCGGCTCGTTCTCGCTGTTGGCCGCCTGTTCGACGTCCTCATAGATCTCGCGCATCTTGCTGTTCAACTCGTTGGCGACCGGCAGCTCGGGGAACTGATACAGATCCTGGGCCATCTTCTCGATGTCCTGTTTCATCTCTTTCTGTTCCTCGTCCATCTTGGCCAAGGTATCTTTGACCTCCTGATCGATCTTGTCGCGCTTCGCCAGATCCTTCGTTACCTCGACGATCTTCGTCTGTTTGGCTTCGAGTTCTTCGAGTTTCTCAGCGATGCTCTGAATCGTCTTGTGCGCCTTCTCCACCGTTTCTCGGGCTTTCTTGACGCGCCATTTGTTGACGATATCGAGGCACTCCAGGAGGACCTTGACGATCTCTTCCTGACTCTGGATCGCGGCCGGATAATTGACCTCCTCCAACTGGGCCGCAACACCAACCATCTTCTCGTAGAGCTTGTGTTTCGTATCCATCAAAGCGACGACGCGCTGCAACTGCTCGGCAAAATCATCGTTGGGCATCCTGGCCTGTTTACGGGCCTCTTCGAGGAAGATCGAGGTGCGATCGGCGATATCGTCCTCGGCATCCACCAAAGCGGTCAGGACGTCGCCTTCCGCCTTATTGCCCTGCGCCCGCTTCGTCGCCACCAGATTGCGCTGCTGCAGCGTTACGATCTTCTGCAGGGCCCCCAGCAGGTCCGCCTTTTCCTGGTAACTCTGTTCAAAGGTCAAGGCCTTGGGCAAACCGCGAAGTACCGCCAGGATGCGGACCTCGAGCTTGATGGCGGCGGCCAGGCTGCCGGCCACTTCGTCATCCGGCGCCCGGACCAGACGCTGGAACGCCGCGATCGCCTGGAGCATTTCGGTCTGGATCAACTGCACCAGCGGCGCCTGCAGATCGCCGAGCACCGAGCCGGCGCCGGTCAGGCGCAGGGCGATCTCGCGCACCTTCGTCTGACGCGCCAGCAACAGCTCACGCGAGCTCTTCGCAAAAGCACCGCGGTTTGCCGTTTTACCTTGCCAGAGACGGCTCTCGTCGAGGTTCTTCTGCTGTACGGCAATCAGGTTTTTGATCGTTCGTTCGGCCCGGTCAGTCAGCCGCTGTTTCTCCAGGCGCCGCTCCGCCGGCAGGGGGACGTAGACCTCGAGGGTCCGGCTGATGCCGCGACGGTCGGCCGGGTCCGGGCCGTGGTCGATCGCGGTCAAACGGAAACGCAGCCGGCTTCCCGGCTTCGCTTTGAATGTGCTCATATCCAGCATGAAGCGGCCGTTGAATTGTTTCCGGCCGATGCCGTTGACCGGCGCCGTCCCGACCGTCTGAAACTCCCGCGCCGAAACCACATGCTCGAGGGAGACGGCTTTGACGCCGTAGTCGTCCGTCGCGGAAAACTCGATGGGCAGCACCTCCGTGCGGCCGGCCCGCAGACGGCGTTCGCCGGCAACAAAATCAACCGCCGGCGCCCGGTCCGGCACGATCACGACCGGCAGCGGCGCCCGGGCTTCCAGCCCGGCCAGCGACCGCAGCCCCACCTGCAGGCCGGAGCCGTCCCGCAAACGCCCGGTGACTTCGAATGCCCGCTGATCCGCCAGTTCCGTCTCGCCCAGTTTCTCTTTCTGTTGCCGCAGACTGACGCGGGCGAGCGCTTGCGAAGCCGTTCCCTTGACCGTTACGGTGGACCCCCACGGGATTTCCTTGCGCTCGGTCTCGGCGTTCACGGCGACCGCCTTCGTCCCCATGTACGCCGGCGGCGTCGCCGCCACTTCCCAGACCTCCAGAGCCGGAAGGCTGTCAACCCGGACATCATACCAGTCGCTGCGGGCATCGCCGCCGCGGATGCGGTAACGGGCCCGGTTGAAAAGCGACGGCGTGCGTACAGCGAACGCGCCGCGTTCCCCTTCCACACGTTCCATCGGCAATCGTTTTGCCGGCAGCCGTTCCACGTCCAGTTCCACCGTTGCGCTCTTCGGCAGGACCCCCTCGAACCGGACCACGACCTCCATGGCGTTGCCTTTGACCACAGCCGTATCGCCCGGGTCAACCGCGGCAATGCGGGTCATGGAATAGGGTTTGATGCCGGCCATCGGCGCCAGCAGCCGGGCCATACTCGTGGTGAACCCGGGGCCGAGCGCAACCTGCAGGAGAAGCGCCAGCAACAGACCGCCGCAGGTAAGCATGAACGGGTACTTCAGCCAATCGCGCGGGAACAGCTTGCGGCTCCGTACGCTGTCCAACACCAACGGGTGTTCGGCCAGCAGCAGCTCCGCGAAACGCTGATCCTCAGGATTCGGGCTCTCGGCAAACTGGACCACGTTGACCAGACGATTGTCGAGACTGCCGGCGGCCTGTTCGATGCGCGTCGAGACACTGACCGGCGACAGAATCCGGCGCGTCGCCCGGTAGACCGCATACCCGCCGGCGGCGACGCCGCCCACAAGCAGGACGAAACCAATCCAGCACCAGGCTGCGGGCAGCTGCAGCAGCAGATCCAAAACAACGAACAACAGTGAGAACCAGAGAACCCCGGCGGCCAGGATCATGGCGCCGCTGGCGAACGTCCAGCCGCGCAGCCCCCCGGCCAGCCGCTTCAGATGCTCCCGTATCGGGCTAACCTGCGTCATTGTCGTTCTGCGCCTCGTTATCGGGTTTCGCACGTTTCTTCCGCGGCTTGCGGATCGGCCCGTATGTCTTGGTCGGCTCCTGATCGGTCGGCCGCAGAAACACGTTGGTAAAGTATACCTTTCCAGTCGGCCAATAGCAATAGAGTTTGATCAGCACGTGCGTCGGCTGGTACCGCTTCGGCGGCTTGATGATCCGGCTCGCCGCACCCCATTTCCGCTTCGGCACTTTCACGTGGATCGCGGCGCGATAGCAGCGCACAAAACCAGGATACCGGTCATTGCCGGCTTCCGTACGTTCCGCCTCCTCTTTGTAGCCTTCAATAAAAATCTTCACGGCCGGCGCCAGGCTGAGGACGTCCGCCCCGAACTCGTAGGCCTGATCTTCCCGGATGCGGATCAACGGCGTCACCGCCTTGACGCCCTGCGAACCCGCGACTTTAGGGATGGAGTTCAACTCGATCGCCTTGCCGGCCCTGCCGGCCGGCGCGTCAACCACCGAAACCAGCCGATGGTTCCCATTGTATTTGGTCTCGTTCTTCTCCGGGAACTGCGTCTGCCAATGCTGCAGTTTCTGCTTGAACTCCGGGTTCGGCACGTGATTGCCCCGGAACTCCTTCTTCGGCGTCACCACAACAACCCCGCCCTTGGTCGTCTGCAGGTCCAGGTCGCCGGCACTGGCGCTCAGCGCCGCCCAGCTCAAAGCGAACACAAGGTATCGCACAGTTCTCATAGCAGTCCTTCCGGTACTGATGATACCATACTTTGACAAGTTCACGCCTGCAACGGTTCCCGTGGTAAGCCCTCGTTTACTGCCCTTCGCGGTCCGCATAGAGATCCCGCACCCTCGCGG
>CAYLNH010000271.1:0-9795 GCA_964384625.1 uncultured Lentisphaerales bacterium | reverse complement strand
CCGGACCGGCGCTTGGCCTCCGTCCCTGGCTGGAAAACTTACGCCGAGCCCATCTAGGGACGCCGCCGGCATGGCCGCGGCAAACCCGGACAGCCCTGCGCATCCACCTGCGAACAAACACCTTGCGGGACAGAATATTTGCAGCGCAAAGAACTTTGTGTAAAAGTGCTGAATTTCGCCGGGGCTGCCTTGCGGCCGTGGCGTATCTCACGTATAGTGATGGTGTTGTCTAAAGCTCGCGCTCGGGTGAACGCTGACAGAAGCCCCCCGCAGACTCGTCTGCAGGGAGTGGAAAGAACAGGCCGCAACCGGAATCGGGGGCTCCGGACAGGGAACCGGAGACACGATTTTATCGCACATCCAACCCAATCTCCAAGGAGAACCATCATGGCTGAAGAAAACAAAGTCTCGGAACTCGCGGAATCCGCCAAAGAAAAACTCGCCGGCGCCAAGGAGAAGACCTCCCAGTTCGCCGACTCCGCCAGGGAACACTTCGTCACCGCCAAGCAGAAGACGGCTGAAGCCTTCGGCCGCGGCGGCGAAGTGGTCAAAGAAAAGGTCAAGGTTGTCGACGACAAGGTCCACAACAACCCGTGGCCGGTCATCGGCAGCGTATTTGTCTGTGGCGTGCTGCTCGGGTTCATCCTCGGCCGCAAGTCGGACTAAGCCTCCGGCTCGATGAAGGAATTCCTCAAGCAACTGGCTTCGAAGCTGATCTTTGCGGCGCTCAAGTTCTATCAGAACAAGACGCTGCAGGAGATCAAGAAAGAGCTGGCGCGGCAATATGCCGGTTTAGCCCAAGGCATCAGCCAAGGCTCGCGAGCCGCGTTTTTCGCCCTGGTCGGGGCGGCGCTCGCGGGGGTCGGCCTGCTGTTGCTGCCGGTCTCGATCTGCGTCGGTGTGATGGCCTTGACCACCGACCGGCCCGGGCTCGGCCTGGCGATTTCGGCCGGTATCCTGTTTGTCTTTATGCTCATCTACATCGTCGTCCCCCTGTTTGCCTGCCTGCTGCTGACCAGCGAGAAGTCGGTCCGCAAGGCGTTGAAGGTCGACGATTTCGAACGCCGCATGCTTGACAGGTAAGTTCATCCGCCTCTGGCAGGATTGCAGATTCCCCACTATCTTTGCTTTCCGCCAGAGGCTTGTTTTTTGCCATGACTACCAGGGCCGACAATCAGGATTGGTACCGCACCGCATTCTCCCGCGATTATGTGCGGATTTACGCGCATCGCGATCAGACGGAGGCGCGGCGGCAGGTGGAACAGCTTCTGGACCTGCTGCAGATTCCGCCGGGCAGCCGCTGTCTCGACCTCTGCTGCGGCTTCGGCCGCCATCTTGCCGTGCTGCTCGAACACAATCTCGACGCCGTCGGCATCGATCTCTCTCAGGATCTCCTGGACGTCGCCCCGCCGGAACTCAAGCCCCGCCTGCAGCAGGGGGATATGCGGGCCCTGCCGTATGCCGCCGCCAGCTTCTCTCAAGTGCTGTCGTTCTTCACCAGCTTCGGCTATTTCGCCGACGACAGCGAGAATCAGCAGGTCGTCGCCGAAATCCACCGCGTCCTCCGGCCGGGCGGCCGGGTCGTTTTCGATTTCCTCAACCCGGACCACGTCCGCGCCAACCTGGTGCCGCAGGATTCCTTTGCCTGCGACGGCCTGACGGTAACGCAGTACCGGCGTCTAAACCCGGAGAACAACTCGGTTGACAAAGACCTGATTGTGACCGAGAATGGCGTCGAACGCTGTTATCATGAAAGCGTCAAGCTCTATGGCCGCGACGACTTCGAACGGTTCTTCGCGGCGACGGGCCTGACGTTGACGGACTGCTTCGGTTCAACCGCCGGCGCGGCGTACGGGCCGGCCTCAAAACGCATGATCATCATCGGCCGCAAGTGAAGATGCAGACAGAGATCCTCGACCAACCGTTATTCGACCCCGGCGCCCGGGATCTGGCTCCGCTGCCGGCGTTTCCGACCGCGGACCCGGCAGCCTGCCGGCAGGCCGTCCTGAGCCGCGCCTATGACCGCGACGGGGTGGCCGCAGCTCTGCTCGCCTGGAACCGGGCGATCGGCAGCGACGACGCGGCCCTGGCCAACATCGAACGGCTGCGTCAGCCGCAGAGCGCGGTCGTTGTGACCGGGCAGCAGGCGGGCATGTTTACGGGCCCGCTGTATACGGTGTTCAAAGCGGCAACCGCAATCCGGCTGGCCCGGGAGCAGGCCGCGGAGCTGGGGCAGCCGGTCATTCCGGTGTTCTGGAATGCGACGGAAGACCACGACCTGAGCGAAATCGCTTCCTGCTGGTTTCCCGGTCGGGAGTTCCGCGCGGAATTCCCGGACGCGGGGATCGCGGCCGAAGCGCTTCCCGCCGCGCCGGCGGAAGCACTGGCGGCGCAACTGCTGGAAGCCTGCAGCGATGAGTTTGCCGCCGGCCTCCAGGACCTCCTTGCCGGCGGCCTGCCGGACTACGGCCAATACAGTTCGGCGGTGCTCGCGCGGCTGTTCCGCGGCTCCGGCCTGGTGATCCTCGAGCCGCGCCTGCTGCGGCCGTTCGCCACCGCCTTCCTGACCGCCTGCGTCCGGCAGCGGGACGGGATCCGGGACGCCCTGGCCCGGGGCGCCGCGGCGCTGGCGGCCATCGACCTGCCGGTGTCGTTCGCGGCGGACGACGGCTTCGGCCTGTTCCACATCGATGCAGCCGGGAAACGCGGGCAGGTCCTGGAGGCGGCCGGCCGGTTCCGCGTTGGTCCGGACGAGCTCAGTGAGAAGGACCTCCTGGACCGGATCGCCGGGGCGCCGGACCGGTTCTCGACCGGCGCCTATCTGCGGCCGGTACTGCAGCAGCAGGTCCTGCCGTGCATGAGCTTCATCGCCGGTCCGGGCGAGTTCCGCTATCATCTGCAGCTCCAGCCGTTGTTCGAGCTGTTCGCGGCGGTGATGCCGGCAATTCGGCAGCGCAATCAGGCGACGATTCTGGGGCCGGCCGAGGTGCGGACGGCGGCCAAGCTCGGGCTGGAGACGACGGACTACTTCAAGGCGCCGGCGGAACTGTACCACCCGGCGGATCTGCCGGCGGCAGCCGCCGCCGGCATCGACCGCGCCCGGGACCTGCTGCACCAGAGTGCGGCGGCGCTGGCAGCGGGCGCCGGCGATCTGGTGGGCGACCGCGCTGTGACGGCCTACCGGAAGAAGGCTTCGAAAGAGCTGGACAAGGTCGTCAGCCGGGCGGAACGCGAGTGCAAGCGCGCCGGCGAGGTAGACAATGGCCGGGTGGATCGCTTCCTCCAGGCGGTCCGCCCCGGCGGCCCGCAGGAGCGCCGGATCAACATCTTCTACTTCCTGCAGTACGCGGGTCCCGGGCTGATCGGGGAGCTGGTCGAAACTTTTGACCCGAACGAATCCGGTCACTATATTCTCCGCCTCGAATAAACACGTTGAAACGCATGGGGTGACTATGAAACGCGCGCTTCGTTTTCTGCCGGTCCTGCTGCTGCTGCTGTTGGCCGGGTGCCTCGACCTCGAACAGAACCTGGAACTCAATGCCGACGGCTCCGGCCGGCTCAAGGTCGCCTGCACCTACAGCGCCGAAGCCGTCACCGTGCTGACCGGGCAGGAGCGGCCGCTGCCGCCGCCGCTCCAGGGCTTCCGGCCGCAGGACTTTCCCCTGACCGAGGCGAGCATTCAGGCCTTGGCTCAACGCCTCGGAGCGGAAGCCGGGGACATCGCCGTAACGCCCGCGGAGGCCGGCGGCAAGACCGTGCGGTTCTCCCTGGCCTTCAGGGATGTCCGGCAATTCAGCCGCCGCGCCCGGGGATTCTTCACGATCGACATGCACGCCGGCGCCAAAGAGAATCGACCGGGCTACCGGTTCCGCCTTCTCGGGGTCGGCATGCAGACGCTGGTCAACCGTTTTGAGCGTGCCGAGAAAGACGGCCGCACGGCCGGCGAACTGGCCCTGGCCCGGCTTCTGGGTCAGGACGCCAGATACAGGCTGACGGTCCGTATGCCGGTTGCTGTGCCGCAGTCAAACGCGCACAAGAAGGACGGCGCGACCGTATCCTGGGGCTGGGACGAATTGGATATCGTCAACCCGAAGACGGCGAAGCGCCAGACGCGGGTCGTTATTCCCGAACTGGCTGTTCCGGCAGCCGCGTTCAATTTCCCGGACCCGGCGCCGGCGGCCGCGGTCAAGGTTCCGACGGCAGGGGAGATTCAATGTCGCTTCAACCGCATCGAGCTGGACTATCGCACCTACACATGGCGCAACGAAGTCCGGCAGAGCCGTTCGGTAGCGATCAGCGGCGAGGTCCTCCTGCCGCCCGGCACGTTGCCCATCGGTATGCGCCCCCCGACGGTGTCGGTCGCGACGACCGCCGCCGGCGACGACCTGCGGCCGTCACGTCGGCGGCGGCAGGGAAACACCGTGCCGCCCGGCGGTTCGCCGACCCGCTTGCCCCTGCAGCTGCCGCCCATGACCGCAACCGCCGACGTGGCCGGCCTGAATACCCTCAAAGGCTCGGTCGTCCTGCGCTTCGCCACCGGCGCCGCCTCCGTCCGCCTCGCCAATCCGGCGCAGGGCGAGGATTCCTGGCTGGACCCGAAGCAACTGGGCCAGGTCCGGATCCGCCTGGAAACGGAGGACGACAGTTTCTCGCTGCTGGTCGACCGCAATTCCCGCGACCTGGTGCGTTCCCTGGCGATCGAGACCGCCGACGGCAAGGTCATCCCGGCGCCGCGTCCCGACCAGGACCGCGGCCGCTGGCGCCGCTACCGCTACCGTCAGCCGTTTCCCGCCGGCGCCGCCGTCCACGTCGAATTCTACCGGGGAGTTCAGGAAGTGGATGTCCCGTTTCTCGTGGAAACCCTGGATTTCCCGCCGGCCGGTTAGCCCCGGGTAACGGGGGCCGGCCGAACCCATGCACCAAGCGCAACCATTTCCGGGATTCCGAAACCGTTGCGCTTATGCTCGCATGAGGCTGTACTTCGGCTCCCGCGGGGCCGGGATGCCTTAGGGCCTGCGCAAAAATAACTTGGTGCTTTGTATCCCAATTGTTTCACTTGGCCGGGGCATTTTTGGCTCTCAGTTTCGTTATTCAATCCTCACGTAGCTCGCTACGATCGTCAATCATGCCTGCCCGAGAGCCAAAACTGCTCCCGGCAAAACACCAACTAATTTCTGCGCAGGCCCTTAAGCACCGTCAGGGCCTGCGTGTCAGGATCATCTCAGCTTTGCCCCCGGGCAATGTTCCAGGCGGCATAGGCTCGGGCGATATACGGGGCGACGACGTCGAAGTTCTCCCAGCTGTCGGCGATGTGGTAGGCGCTGGCCAGCCGTTCATCCGGGTCGAGTGCCTCCGAGTAATCCGCCAGGTACGGCGGGCAGTTGGTGTCGTCGCCGTAGTATTGCGCGGCGAAGGCATTGCCGGTCGCGTTCAGATCCTCGTCGGTGAGCTTGCCGCCGCATTCGTCCAGCAGGTATTGTCCCGGAGTGACGGTTCGATCCTGCAGGCGGGCCGCACAGTTACCATGCCGGTCGCTGCCGAGGCCGTTGAGGATGCACCAGGCGAGGAACATGCCGATATGTGTTGCCCCCGCCGCATCCGGCAGGTCCTCCGGGAATTCACCGTTGAAGTGCCAACCGGCGTCATCGTATTTCATCGCGCCCTCCGTAAAACCCGTAATATAACCCCGTGCGACCAACCGGAAAGGACGGCCGGCGATCCTTGCGCTCCTTCACTGCCGCCGCTATCTTGACGCCGAACAATCCCCGGAGCAACGAATGTCGGAATTCCTCTTTGCCCTCCTTGGCCTGGGTGTCGGCGCGGCGCTGGCGTGGTTCTATGCCAACAGCCGCTCAGGCGCCGTCCTCGGCGCCGCCGAGGAGCTGAAGAAACAGCTCAGTGCCGCCCAGACCGACCGCGAAACGGCGCAGCAGACCGCCGACCGCGAGCGGGAAGCGCGCATCAAGGCGCAGGCCGAGCTGGATGCCGCCCGGGAACGCCTGGAAGAGAGCCAGAAGCTCCTCGAACAGACCAAGAAAGAACTCCGGCTCGAATTCGAAAACCTGGCCAATCGCATCTTCGACGATAAGTCCAAAAAGTTCTCCGACCTGAATAAAACCTCCGTCGACGCCCTGCTGAAGCCCTTGCGCGAACAGATCAGGGATTTCGCCAAACGCGTGAACGAAGTCTACCATGACGAAGCCAAGGAACGCAGTTCGCTCAAGACCCAGATCGAACAGCTGACTGAACTCAACCGCACCATGCGCGAGGAAGCGGTCAACCTGACCAACGCGCTCAAAGGCCAGAGCAAGACGCTCGGCAACTGGGGCGAGGTCGTCCTGGCCCGCATCTTCGAGCAGTCCGGCCTGCACGAGGGCAGGGAGTATACGCTGCAGGAAACCGAACGCACTGAGGAGGGCAAGGTCCGTTTCCTCGACGCCATCGTTCAGCTGCCGGAAGGCAAACAGGTCATCGTCGACGCCAAGGCCTCCCTGACGGCCTATGAACAGTACAGCTCCGCGACCACCGACGAGGAACGTGAAACAGCGTTGGCGGCGCATCTGACGGCCGTCCGCAATCACATCAAGGAGCTGAGCAACAAGGATTATCACGACCTGCCGGGAGTCGAGTCGCTCGACTTCGTCCTGATGTTCATCCCGATCGAAGGCGCCTTCATGCTGGCCCTCGAACACGGTCACGCCATGTTTCAGCAGGCGTTTCGCGAGAACATCATGCTGGTCAGCCCGTCGACCTTGCTGCTGAGCTTGCGGATCATCGCCAATCTCTGGCGCTACCAGCGGCAGAATGAGAACGCCGAACGGATTGCCGAACGCGCCGGCAAGCTCTACGACAAATTTTCCGGGTTCGTCGACGATATGGAGAAGATCGGCCGGCAGTTGGGCACGGTCCAGGGCACCCATCGCGACGCGATGACCAAGCTGTCCGAGGGCCGCGGCAATCTCATCCGCCGGGCCGAGCAACTGCGGGAAATGGGGGCGAAAACCGCCAAGCAACTGCCCGAACACATGGTCAACCGATCCGGCAGTGAGTTCCTCTTCCCGATGTTCGCTGAGAACGGCGAGCCGGACGACGAACAGGACGATGCGCCGGATGAAGATGTCGAGGAAGAAGAAGAATCCGCTGAAAACCCATTCTGACGAACCGCGCCGCTGCGGGCCCGGCAGGCCCCGGCGGAGTTGAAACCATTGCGGCACAAAGCGCCCGGTGATTGGGCGCCGGCCCGACGTAAAGGAGAAGACATGAGATTGTACGCGATCCTGACCGCGCTGAGTCTGGCGCTGTCCCCGGCGCTGCCGGCTCAGGAAGAGGCGGAACAGAAGTTTGCCGCGCTCGAGCAGAAGATCAAAGCCGCGGAGGCGGCGCATCGAAAGGCCTGCCGCGAGCTTTATGATTTTGTCCAGAAGGGTATCGAAGCATCTGCCGGCACGCCGGCCAAGGAAGCCACCAACTACCTGCGCGGCGGCGGCGCCAAGAAAGCCCTGGACGACCTGAAGCAAGGTAAGATGCCCGGGAAATGGCATCTGAATGTGATCCGCGGCAACACCCTGCTGGGCTACAACGGCAAGAACTGGCCGAAGCCGCCGGACATTACGATTCCGCGCGCCGCCGGGCCGATCAAGATCGACGGCAAGCTGGACGACGACGCCTGGAAAACCGCGGCAACCTTCAAGGATACCTATCCGTTTAATCAGAAGGAAAAGACCGACGAATCCCCGACCACCTACAAGATCGCCTGGGACGACAAGAACCTCTACTTCGCCTTCGACTGCGTCGACGTCGACCTCGTCGCCCCCGCGATGGAGCGCGATGACCACGTCTATTTCCACGACTGCGTCGAGATGTTCATCCTGCCGGAGTGGCGGCTGCGGACCTACTGGGAGCTGGTCATCGGCCCGCAGGGCGCCGTGTTCGATTCGCTGCAGGCGAAGAACTACAACCAGTGGGGCTGCAACTCGAAGAAAAGCGAGAACATCCAAGGCCTCCAGGTCGGTATCAAACTCAACGGCACCCTGAACCGGTCCGACGATAAAGACAACGGCTATGTGGTCGAAATCGCCGTGCCCTTTGATCAGTTGCCGGGCTACGCCAAAGCTGCGCCGGCCGCCGGACACACGCTGCACTGCATGCTCGTGCGCCTGGATAAGAACGCGACCGGCGAGACGAACGACAAGGGCGAACCGAAGATGTCTCACAAAGCGTTTGCCTTCACGCCGCTGCTGTCGTGGGGACACAACATCTGGAATCATGCCAGGCTGACGTTGGGCAAATAGATGAAAAAGAAACTCTTGATCGCCGCCGGGGTTGTCGTCCTGCTCCTGGTAATCGCCGTGGCCGGCATCACGCTGTACATCCGCGGCTGGTACCGGCGACTGGTCGAGGACCACCCGGTCGTGACGCCGGTGCAGGTGGCGCCGGCGCGCGCCGACGAAGTCAACCGCCGGATCGACGGCCTGGACCGCGCCCTGCGCCGCGGCGAGACCGTTGAAGCCGAATTCGATAACGAAGAAATCAACATCGCCATCAGCACCCGCGACCACCTCGAGCCGTGGCGCGAGCAGATCAGGATCAAGAAGATTGAAGGCGACCTGCTGACCCTCGAAGCCAGTGTCCCGATCGAGGAAGACGGCGCCGAACGCTTTCTGAACTGCGAGGTGGACGCCTACGCCCGCGTGGAAGACGGTACACTGGAATTCGAGGTGCGCCGGGCGCGCAGCACCGACGGCAAGGCCCTCCCGGCCAGCCTGGTCCAGATGATCGAGGACTTCGCCCGTAAGCAGGCCGAATCCAATCCCGACGCCACCCGCGAGCTTGAACGCGTGGAACGCTTCGAGGTCCGGGACGGCACCATCTATATGAAGATCAAACCGCGACGACGCTGATCATAAGTGAAGGGAGAACGCCATGTCATATGCACCGCGACAGCAGCCGTATGAGGAGAAGAGTCACACCGGCCGCAATTTCCTGTTCGGCTGTCTGGGCGGCGGCTGCCTGCTCCTGGTGATCGGTGTCGGTGTCGTCGGCTATCTGGTCTACTCCTTTGTCCAGGACGTCAAAGGCGTGATCGAGGAGGAACCTCGCGTCGAACACTATCAGCCGTCCGAGCAGGAAGTTGCGGTCCTCGAGAAGAAGGCCGGCAAAGTCAAGCAGGCCCAGGCCCGGGGCGAGGTCATCGAGCTGGTCCTGACGGAGAACGACATCAACACCTTTATCGCCCGGGAGCTCGAAGAAGACGACTCCGTTGAAGCCGAGATGCGGCCGCGGGTGCGCTTCAAGATCGAGGGGGACCTGGTGTCCGGCAGCGTCAGCCTGCCCAACAAGGACCCCAATACCGGGAAGATCACCTACTTCAACGGTGAGGCCGATTTCAATGTCGCCGTCAAGGACGGCAAGCTGGAGCTGTACGTCAAGGATGTCCGGGCGCGCGGCAAGAAGCTGCCGGGCATTCTGGACACCGTGGTGGAGTCCGCCAAGAAGGAGAACCTGGCGCGGGATATCAACACGAAACCCGAGCACCGAGACATCCAGGACAAACTCAAACACTGCAAGAAGCTGGAAGTCAAGGACGGCAAAGTCCACGTCACAATCGATTTCCCCGACTCCGACAAACCGACCAAGATCGACGATGAGCCAACCCGCTGAGATGGGCTCGGCGTATGTTTTCCAGCCAGGGACGGCGGCCAAGCGCCGGTCCGGCCAGACGATGCCGAATAAGCGATGCGAGCATCGTGTCCCGCCTTGGCGGGATACATTTCGTGCTTGCCCCGCTTTGCGGGG
>CAYLNH010000270.1:0-9929 GCA_964384625.1 uncultured Lentisphaerales bacterium | reverse complement strand
ACCAGGCGGGTAAACCGCCTGGGGTCGTATGATCGAGCCAATTGTTGGCAGGAAAGACCTACAGAAGTGACATGCGCCCGGCAGAAGGAGGAGGATGGGCGGTGATCGGTAATCGGTAATCGGTAATCAGTAATCGGTAATCAGTAATCAGTGAGCGGTGAGCGGCGAGCGGAGGGAGATGGAAGAGAGCAGTCGGAAAGCAGAAGGCGATGACCGCAAGCGGAAACCTGGTCTAGCAATCCCGAATGACAATGACCGCCAGCCGCTTGGGGCCGTGGGCGCCGAGAACCAGGACTTTTTCGATATCCGCTGTCCGCGACGGCCCGGTGATGACGGTGCCGTAACTCCAATTCCCGTCCGGCAATTGCCTGAGACAGGCATCCAATGACGGCACCAGTTGCGATGCGCCGGCGATCACGATGTGCAGCGGCGGCAGCACGCTCAATCGCCGGCCGCCGCGATGACGAGTCGTCAGGTACACCGACCCGCTGCGGGCGATCAAACAGTCTGCGGTCGTAACGCCAACGCTGTACTCGGCCATGGCCGGCGCGTCCATGGCTCGCACCGGCTCAAGTTGTTCAGCCAATTCGATATCACCCCCGACCACCGCATCCAGCAGTTCTCCGTCCTGGCGCAGCGCCCGGCCCGCGTCGGCGGTGGCCAGGAGGTCCTTCAATACGGAACGCGCGGTCGCCGTGGAGTCGACCACATGGACCTCGCCGTTGAGCGCCGTCAATTGGGCGACGAAGGTTTCCAGGAGGTGCTCCGGCAGATCGGCAAAGACCTCCTTGTCCGCCGGCAACGGCGGTCGCGACGCCGGCTGATGCGGGGATGCGTCACGCAGTCTGGCCAGGATCGTTTCTTTCGCGCTCATGTTCTCTCCAGAGTTTGCCGAAGGACTTCGCGGCGACGGACGGCAAGCGGTTTCGCATGGCTTCCGGCAACGGCAGCATAACGGCGGGCTCACTGATTCGCAGCAGGCTGCGGCCCAGGTCGAGGCGGCCGCGGGTCTTGACGCCCTGCGCCCAGAGGCGCAGCAGCAGACGCCAGGTGACATCGTTCAGGTGTTTCTCATCGGCCACCACACGGGTACGCAGCAGGTGATGGTGCAGCGGGATGTCCGCCGGGCAGGCAGATGTGCAGGCGCCGCACAAACTCGATGCGTGCGACAGGTGCTGGAACTCCTCCAGGCCGCGCAGGTGCGGCGTGATCACCGACCCGATCGGTCCCTGGTAGCACGTTCCGTAGGCGTGCCCGCCGATCGTGTTGTACACCGGGCAGTTGTTCAGACAGGCGCCGCAGCGGATGCAGCGCAAGGCCGACCGGAATTCCGGCTCGGCATACAGGTCGGTACGGCCGTTGTCCAGCAGGATCAGATGCATCTCTTCCGGGCCGTCGATCTCGTCCCTCTGTTTCGGCCCCCGCACCATCGAGGCATAGCATGTAAGCTGCTGGCCCGTGCCGCAGGTTGCCAGCACCGGCAGGAACAGCGACAGATCCTGCAGCGACGGAATCACCTTCTCGATACCGGCGACGGCAATGTGCACCGGCGGGCAGGACATCGACAACCGGCCGTTGCCCTCGTTCTCGATCATCACGATGGCGCCGTCTTCGGCGGCGAGGAAGTTGACGCCGGAGATGCCGATGTCGGACGTCACATACGCCTGGCGCAGGTGCTCCCGCGCGATCATGGTCAGCTCCTCGGCGCTGTCGGTCTCGGGCGCGTCCAGCGTCTCGCGAAAGAGCCGGGCAATGTCTTCCTTCGTCTTGTGCATGCACGGGGTGACGATATGATACGGTTTCTCGCCGGCCAATTGCACGATCAACTCGCCCAGATCGCTCTCCAGGACTTCGATGCCCTGTTTCTCGAGGAACTCGTTGAGCCCGATTTCTTCGGTGGTCATCGACTTCGACTTCACCACTTTGCGTGCTTCGCGACGCGACGCAATGCTGCCGATGATCTCGCGCGCCTGCTCGGCGTCGACCGCCCAATGCACCTGAGTGCCGCGTTCGGTCAGCTTGCGGTCGAGCGTCTCCAACAGATCCGGCAGGTGGTCGAGGACGTAGTCCTTGATCGCCGCCGTATGCCGCCGTACCGCCTGCCAGTCCTGATATTGCCCGGCCTTGTTGGCATCGACCTTCTCGGCGTAGGTGCCGGTGGCCTTGGCGATGATCCGCCGGTGCTCGTCATCGCCGGCTTTCGCCGCGGCCGCCTGCTTGAATTGGCTTTGTCGACTCATACTGCTCCGCCACACAATCGATATAGAGCATAGCGCCGCAGGCGAAAAAACTCAACCCGGTTGGTCCCGGTGATGTTTGCAGCGGCGGGAGCACGTCAATAATGGCGCGAAGCAGCAACCGGATCCATGGGGGTTTCCTGTGCCGCATCCTGCAGCGTGCCTTTTGTCTCGCGCTATATAATCCGCGCTTCGTGACTGGTGTGTTTGATTTTAGCCTGAGCGTCTTGAAATTTTGTTGTTTTTTTGCCATATTTAGAGAACCTGTGAAGTCCTTCAAACAGGTAGGCTGTATACCGCAACATGGAAATCATTTTCAACTGCCCGCACTGCAAAGCTGCCATCGAGGCGGATAGCGAGATCAGTGGGGTGCGCGCCCAGTGTCCGGCATGCCAGGAGATCGTACTGGTGCCGGCGCCCGGCATCGAGATCGGGATGGAGTTGTCCGGCTACCGCATTGACAAACGTTTGGGGGTCGGTGGTATGGGCGAAGTTTTCGAAGCGACGCAGATCGCGATGAAACGGCGGGTAGCACTGAAGGTGCTGCCGCCGGGAGTAACCAATGACCCGGCGCTGGTCAACCGCTTTCTGCATGAAGTCGAGATGGCCGCCAAGCTGGAGCACCACAACATCGTCACCGCGTTCGACGCCGGCACGGCCAGCGGCTATTACTATCTGGCGATGTCCTTTGTGGAAGGCTACGACCTCGACCAGAAGCTCAAGGAGGGGCCGATCAGCGAGGCGGAAGCCATGCGTGTCTCGCTCAAGGTGGCGGACGCTCTGGAATATGCCTGGCGCCGGTTCGGCATGCTGCACCGCGACATCAAGCCGGCGAACATCATGATCGACACCGACGGCGAAGTCAAGCTCATGGACATGGGCATCGCCAAGACAATCACGGAGGACAGCAACCTGACGATGCAGGGATCGCTGGTCGGCACGCCGTACTACATGAGTCCGGAACAGGCCACGGCGAATGCGCAGATGGACTGCCGCGCCGACATTTATTCACTGGGGGCGACGGTGTACTACCTGGTCACGGGGACGAAGCCGTATGACGGCCCCAACGCCATGGCAATCATCGCCAAGCACATCAGCGGCACACCGGACCCGCCGAAATCGCGGTACCCGGATCTGTCGCAAGGGGTCAACGACCTGATTTTGAAGATGATGGCGAAGAAGCCGGACGACCGGCCGGCGGACTGGAATGAACTGGTCCAGCTGGTCCACAAGGTGGTGGAGGGCGACAACGGTTCGGCGGCGGCGGCCGACGACGGCATTCCGTCGCTGCGGCCTGAACCGGTGATTCTCGATGGCGACGAAGACATCGGACTGAAGCCCAAGGAAGAGCCGTTGCACACGATCGAGATGCACGGTGCTGAGGAGCCCTACCCGAAAGGCGTCGCCGTGGCGGCGCCGCCGGCCGACGGCACCGACCAAGCTGCTGAAGCCGATTCCACGCCGACGCCGACACCCGAGAAGATCGTGCCGGAACCGCAGTTCCTTAAAGGCGGCGCGGCGGCGACCGACGCCGAAGGCGTGAAGGTCGGCGTGTTCGCGGCGGCCGGTCTCGGCGCGCTGGTTTTCCTTCTGCTCGTCGGGGCGATTGTCTGGGTCTTCATGGACGCCCAGAAGAAGAAGGCCGATGCCGAAATCCGCAGGAGGGAGCAGGAGTTGGAAGAAGCCCGCATTGCGGCGGATGTCGAAAAGACCCTGCACCGGCTCGACATCAACAAAATGACGGCGGCCGAAATTGCAGAGAAGCGGAAGAACCTGGAACAGATGTTCAACGACGCGGTTAAATTCGCCCGCGAGAATCCGGACAAGCAACGGCAGGCTCGGGAGGACTTTGAGTATATTGCGCAGTTCGCCGAAGGGACACCCTACGCGTTGCGGATTCGCCGCGAGCTGAATGAACTGGGCCGCACCGCCCCGAAGGGTCCGAGCGAACGCCAGGTTCTGTCCCGCCTGGAGGACCGGGCAGACCGGCTGGCGCTTGAGAACCACTACGGCCCGGCCGCCGGGCTGATCCGCTCGTATCGCGGCCCTAAAGCCGAGGAAACCGAGATCAAGCGCGAGGATCTGGCGCAGGTCTACGCCAAGAAAGCCCGGCAGACGGAGAAACTGGCCGAGTTCGTCCGGATTGTGGTCCGGCAGGTCCTGAAAGGCGACTTGGACAAGGCGGAGGCGACGATTCGTGAAGCCCGAGCCAGCGGCGAGTTCAAGGCCGACGCCAAACGCTTCGAGAACAGTGTGAAGCCGATTGGACGAGTCGTGCAGCTTGCCCGCCACACCGGCGCGCAGTTCCGCAACCCGCCGCCCAAGGCGTTTGCCGGCGACCCGTACCTGCTGGCGTTCCGCGCCATCGTCAACGGCAAAGCGGAAAACGTTCCGAGTATCCTCAAGCGCGAAGACGATGAGTTGCCGGCGATGGTGCTGATCGGCGAAGCCTACCTGTCAGGTTTGCGTGGAGACTGGAATTCCAACGGCTTCAAGGGCGACGATTACCGCGGCCAGATCAAGTCGGTCAAACTCAGGCTTTCCCGGGACGACACCTTCCGGACCTCGATCAACGGCAAGAAACCGGTCCGCGGCCATTACCGCGTCACGGGAAACTGGCTGTATCTGTACCATGGCGAACACGGCCGGGAATACTGGGAGGTCCGGAAGATTGAAAGCAAACGGCTGGTGTTGAGTCCGAAGCACGACGTGCTGATGCAGATGGTCCGTGACTAGCTTGATTGCCTGAGCCTCGTCGCGAACCGACGCAAACGGCGATCCGCACCAGGCAGCCGACAGCAGACGACGCGCTGGAGGGCACTTCGCCGTGAGGATCACTGATTTTGGCAGACAGGACCCCGATTTCGGCAACTTGACCGCCCGCCGGCCTGCTTGAAAAGCCGGCGCTGTTCTTCCATAGTCCGTAGACCACGGGTTGCGGCAACTGCAACCCGCAGCATGGAATCCTATGAGAACCATTTTCAACTGCCCGCACTGCAAGAGCAGCATCGCGATTGACAGTGAGCTGACCGGCGACCGCGCCGAGTGTCCGAGCTGCCATGAGATCGTCCTGGTGCCGGCGCCGGGCATTGAGATCGGCATGGAACTCGCCGGCTTCCGCATCGAGCGCCGGCTCGGCGTCGGCGGCATGGGCGAAGTCTTTGAAGCCACGCAACTGTCGATGAACCGCCGGGTAGCCCTGAAGGTCCTCCCGCCCGGGGTGTCTTCCTATCCCGCTCGCCTGAACCGTTTCATTCATGAAGTGGAAATGGCCGCCAAACTCGAGCACCCGAACATTGTCACCGCCTTCTATGCCGGCAGCGGCAATGGCTACTACTATCTGGCCATGTCCTTTGTAGACGGCGTCAGCCTCGAGGAAAAACTCGACAAGGACGGCATGCTCAAGGAGAAGGAAGCCTGCGAAATCTGCATGAAGGTGTCAAAGGCGCTGCACTACGCCTGGACCAAATTCAATATGCTGCACCGGGATATCAAACCCGCCAACATCATGATCGACACGGAAGGCGAAGTGAAGGTCATGGATCTGGGCATTGCCAAGACGATCAGCGAAGACAGCAGCCTGACCAGCCACGGCGCCCTGGTCGGAACCCCGTTCTACATGAGTCCGGAACAGGCTCTGGCCAACATCGAGATTGACTGCCGCGCCGATATCTACTCGCTCGGCGCAACCTTCTATCATATGGTTACCGGTACCAAACCGTTCGACGGCCCGAACGCCATGGCCGTGATCGCCAAACACCTCAGCGAAAGCCCCGACCCGCCCGTGACGCGGAACTCCCACATCTCGCCGGCCTGCAATGAGCTGATCATGAAGATGATGGCCCGCGACCGGGACCAGCGACCCGCTGACTGGCTCGACCTCCAGGACAGCCTGAAAGCTGTACTCGAACGCCGTGCCGGCCATCAACCCGTCAAAGGCGTGCCCTCGATTATGATCTCCACCCCCAGCGCCCTGGAGGCAACGCCCGACGGCGCGCCCGAAGCGCCCCCGCCCGACGGCGCGCCCCCGCCCGACGGCGCGCCGCCCGCCGACGCCGCCGACGCTGAAATCCCCGCCACTGACGGCGAAGCGCCGAAGAAGTATACGCGCAGCATCGATGTCGTGCCGAATCTGGCGACCGTTAAATTCAAGAAACCGCCCCCCGATGCCCCGGCGCGGCCGACCAATCTGGAGCAACTGCCGCAGCCGCGGGCTTCCGAGGAGGTCCCGCAAGCGCCGATTCCGGCAATCGCCGCAGCCGTTCGCGAAACCGCCGAGTCACCGCCGGCCCAGGCGGAAGCCGCAGCCGTTCGCGAAACCGCCGAGCCACCGCCGGCCCAGGCGGAAGCCGCAGCCCCGGAACAATTGACGCCCGCTGCCGAACCCGCCCCTGCGGCGGCCGAGCCGCCGCAACCGGAAGCGCCACGACCACCGCCGCCCTCGGCGCCCCCCGCCGCCAATCCGGTCCCTTCAGCGGCCGCGAAACCGCCGACAATCAACCCCAAGCCGTCCAACCCGGCAGCGCCGGCGGCCGCCGCCAAACCGCAACCCGCACAACCGGAAAAACGAGCTGCAGCCGGACCGCCGGCCAGTCTCTTTCCGCCGACCTCGCCGAAGACACCCCCGTCCATCGGCCCGTCCAAACCGGTCCCGACCCGGCCCTCGCCGGCACAGGTCGTACCGGCGGCTTCCCCGCCGGCCGCCAAACCGGCAACGCCCGCCGCCAGACCGGCGCCGGCCGAACCGGCAGAAGCCAAAACGGCGACACCCGCCGCCGAACCGGCAGAAGCCAAACCGGCAGAAGCCAAACCGCCGACACCCGCCGCCAGACCGGCGCCGGCCCAACCGGCACAAGCCGTACCCGGACCGCACCCCATGCTGCAGCCACCGCTCGGTGTCGGGACCGACGGCCGCCCGGTCACCCTGAAGTTGGCGCGCAAACAGAAGGAAGCGGCCAATCGTGCCGGCAAAGCCACCTCCAAAACCGCCGCGGTCAAGGCCGCCGTTGAACACGCACCCATGGCAAAACCGGGAGTGCCCCGGTCCGTGGCGCCGCAGGGGAATCCGTTGGCAACACCTGCAGCCAGACCAGCAGCGAAAGCGGCCGCGGCCAAGCCGGCCCGCGCCAAACCAGCCGACGCCAAGCCGGGCGTCGTCAAGCTCACACCGAAGAAGAAGAAGCCAAAGGGCCGCCCCGGTGCCAGCCGCGTCGTCAAGGCCGTGCCGTTGCGCCGCAACTCTTCAAGCCTGCGCCGACGCCGCGCCAAACGCACCGCAATTGTCCAGGTCGCCTTCGTCGCGGCCGTAATTCTGATCAGCCTTGTCGTCCTTGTCGTCTTCGTCCTCGGCGCCTCAAGAGAAGTCAACAACGCCGGCGATGTCGGCTTGTTCCAGATGTTGAAGACCTCCGAGGATGACGAGTTTTCCCGAACCCCGCCCGCGCCGGTCAGGCGCCGCCGGCAGCCGTCAAACGGCAAGACCACGAAGCCGCTGAGCGATTGGCGGCTCCGAACCATTGACCGGCTGCTGCGCCAGGCCGACAACAGTATCGCGGCAGAAGAATATACCGACGCCGTGGAGTTGCTGGAAGAAGCCCTGGAAGGAGCGAAGGGCACAAGCAAAGAGGGGGTTGTCACGGCCAAGCTGAACGAAGCCCGGAAGTTGCTGCCGCCCGAGCCGCCGGAATAGGTGATGCCACATTGAGTGTAGATGTCCGACAGGTTCCGTGGGAGCTCTGTGCTCCGCAGTTGCTCGAGATCCGCACCCGCGTCTTCTGCGAAGAACAATCCTGTCCGCCGGAGCTCGAACGCGACGGCCGCGACAGCGGCGCAATCCATGTGTTGGCCACCCGCGACGGCCAACCGATCGGCACCGGCCGCCTGCTGCTCCCTGAAGGCAAGGTCACCCGCATGGCGGTTCTGCCGGCGTATCGCGGCCGCGGCATCGGGACCAGGATTCTGAAGCTCCTGCTTGAGATCGCCCGGCACCGCGGCCTGGCTGAAGTCTTTCTCCACAGCCAACAGCAGGCGATTCCGTTCTACCTCTTCCAGGGGTTCACCAAAGAGGGCGATCCTTTCGAAGAAGCCGGCATGCCGCATCACCGTATGGTCCGCCGGATTTCCTGATCCGTCGCCGCCGAAGGGGCGGAAGCCCGCACATCCCGGCAATGCCGGTGACGGATCCTGAAACGCATCACCGCACACAGACGGAAGTCTGTCGTACCCGCTCCTGCCCCGTGGATCGCCGAGCTCCGTCCGCCACGCCGCACTGGTAATGCGTCAGTCACGGGTAGTGGCCCCCACGTGCTGCTCTCCTGCCACCAGCGGCTTGACCTGCCGGTGGTGGAACGGCGACAGACGCTACTCCCCGTCACTGACGCATTACCCGCACCGCCCGCCTTGTCTTTTCGAAAACCCCACTCATGGTCAATCGAAGACTCCGAACCATTTGAAATCTAGAATCTGAAATCCCCAATGGCCAAGCCCAACATCATCTATCTCATGGCCGACGACCTCGGTCTCGGCGATGTCACCGTCTATGACAAGTCTTCCACCATCCCGACGCCGAACATGGAAAAGCTCGCGCGCCAGGGCACGACCTTTACAGACGCCCACAGCCCGGCTGCCGTCTGCAGCCCCACCCGCTACGCCGTCCTGAGCGGACGCTATCCGTTTCGCAGTCGAGACTATCAATGCGTCCTGCGTTCCGCCTACGACGAACCGCTGCTGGTCGACGGCCAGGAATCCATCGCCCAACTGCTCAAGCGCGGCGGCTACCGCACCGCGGCTTTCGGCAAATGGCATGTCGGTATGAACTTCGTCAACAGAGCCGGTGACGGCATCGCGCGCGCCGGCGTCAACACCAGCCGGTTCTCGACGGAAGACGTCGACTTCAGCAAGCCGCTGACCGACGGTCCGACGACCCACGGCTTTGACCACTTCTTCGGCATCGGCGGTTCGATCAACCATGGCCCGTACTCGTTCATCGAAGATGACCACATCACCGTCCTGCCCGAGTATATCCGCGACGAGTTCCGCCCCTCCAGCATGGGCTGCTACCGCCAGGACTGGGTGGCTCCCGGCTGGAACGACGCGCATCAGGGCAAGCGCTGCGCCGAGCAGGCCGTCGAGTTTATCCGCGACCATGTCGGGCGCCATCCGGGCGAGCCGTTCTTCATCTATCACGCGGAAGTCGCACCGCACTGGCCGCACGTCCCGCCCAAGGACATCTTGGGCCAACCCATTGAAGGCCGCGGCGGCTGGGACGACGACGTCCCCGAACGCTGCGATATGATCGTCCAGGTCGACGCCGTCCTCGGCGCCTTCATGGACTGCCTTGACGAACTCGGTCTGGCCGACAACACCATCCTGATTCTGACGTCCGACAACGGCGCCGATACCGGGCTCTACGAACCGATCCGCGGCAAGAAGGGCCAGCTCTACGAAGGCGGCCATCGCATCCCCTTTATCGCCCGCTGGCCCGGGCACATCCCTGCAGACGCGTCCAGCGAGGCGATCTTCAGTCTGCACGACATGGCCGCGACCTTCGCAGCAGTGGTCGGCATCGAACCGGCTGCCGGCGGCACAATCGACAGCGTTAACCAGCTCCCTGCCCTGCTCGGCGAAGACACGAACGACGGCATGGGATTGCGCGAGGAACCGTTGGTCCTCGCCGGCGGGGGCGGCGGCGAA
>CAYLNH010000269.1:0-9934 GCA_964384625.1 uncultured Lentisphaerales bacterium | reverse complement strand
ACTAATATAGCACACACCGCGAGAATGTCGCCTATTTGCGTGCCGGATTAATACGTACTGCGGTCGAAACGACGGGCGGCTATTCCTCGTCGTCCTCGACCTCAAAGGTGATCTTGCCTTCCGCGATCTCGCGGAGCGCGACATTCAGGTAGTTGGTGCGTTCGGCCCGGTCGATCGGCAACAGCGGATGAGCGCCGCGAGCCAATTCTTTGGCGCGACGGGCAGCCAGATTGACCAGAATGTCCTTGCTCTCGATCTGCTCGCAAGCCTTCTTCAGGTACTCTTCGTTCAAAGCTGTGGCCTCCATCACTGGCATATTATCTCCAACCGCCGGGATCACGCCCGACATCGAAGTTCAATTGGGGTAAATGACACAAACCGGGGACTATACCCCCGCCAGAATCGAATGCAAGGCCCGCGAACGCCGCAAAATCACCGCCGCCCAAACGGAAGTACAGGGCCCGGTTCACGCCGGGTCTGCCCGGGTCTGCCGCCGCCGCGTCCACCGGCGTTCAGGGTCGCGGCCGGCGGCGTGGCACCGGGAGCGCCTATTCGGCCGTCTCCCGGCCCGCCTGATCGGCGCGAACCGCGCCCGGCAAGGCAAAAAACGGCAGCACCACAAACTGCAGGCCGCGGGCCAGGAAGGAACCGTGCCAGCACGCCAGCGCCAGGCACACCACGGCCCCCAGCGCGCCCAGCAGAAGCGCCCGGTCGTAGCCGTCGAGTTCCCGCCGTCGGCGAGCCCGCACCAGACGGCGGAGGACCGCCGCCAGCAGCCACAGCAAAGCCGCGACGCCGAGCCCGCCGGTTTCCATCAACTGCACCCAATACAGGCCGTGGGCGTCTTTCTCCATGAAGTTCACCGGCTGCTTCATCATCGCATGGCCAGTCAGATCCGGCCGTGTGCCGCCGTAAAAGTTGTTGATCTTCTGTTGGTAGTTGCCCAGGCCGTGTCCCAGCAGCGGCGACCAGGTGATCGCGGTCAACACCGCCTGGCGCTCCATGTACTTCTGCTGCCACGACTCCCAGCGATTGCCGACCGCTGCCGCGTCCCTGCCTTTCATCGGCATCGGCAGCAGACCGTAATGATCTTGCGACCGATACAGCGCCATGGAGTCCACCAGGATCTTGCCGTGGTGGCGGTTGACCGCGCCCACAAGAGCCAGGATGACGACGATGCTCGCCAGGGTCACGGGCAACGCCCAGCGCCACGGCCAGAACGCCGCGACCACCAGGCAGCCGACAATCGCACAGATCAACAACGGCAGATTCACGATCAAACACAGCCCCAGGGCGGCAAGCCCGCCCAACGCCACTCGCAGCCATTTGGGAAACGGTGTGTTGATCAGCGACAACAGCAGCGGCACGACAAATGCCAGGTAAAGGCTGAGTACATTCGCGCTGGACTCCGAACCGCTCGTACGGCTCCGCGCCGGGTTGTAGCGGAAGCCGAAGGTCGAATCCAATTCGCCGATGTCCAACGGCCCCCGCAGGGAATACCCGCCGACCGCCCGGATATACTCGATCCAACCGACCAGGATGACAATCGCCGCACTCCCGATCAACGCCCAGATCAACCAGCAGCGCGCCCGCCGGTCGCGGAACAACTCATGGAAGAACAGCCACGCCAGCCCCAGCACTTCCACATACTGGATCCATTCTTTGATCCCGGCTTTCACATCGGCGCGGATGCCGCTTTGGTCCAGAACTCGCGTCGCATCAAATACCGACAACAAGCAGAGCCCCAACAGCACCCAGACGGCAATCGGCAGCCGCAGATCCGGCAATGATTTGCGCCGGAGCAAGGTCCACGCCATCCCCGCCAGAGCACAACCCAACGCCACGTCTGCCAGGGTGAACCCGATCCCCGGCACTTTGCGCGCCAGCCGCACCAGCACCGTCTTCTCGCGGAATCCAGTCAGATAGTCGCCGTGCCCCTGGACGTCTTCCCGGACCTCCTTCGGGGTGCCGACGACGCGGATTTCGGTGGCAGTGTTTGCCGTGATCTCATAGGTGTTCTCGCCCAGCCACAGGTAATCGCCCTTGAGCGCATCCGGCTTGTACACGCCAAGGGGGTCCTTGACCAACGCCGCGTTTGGATCTCCTTCGACCGCTTCAACGGCATGCACTTCACCGAACCGCACGCCGGCAAGCCGCAACGCCAGATGCCGCAGCGTCACCTGTGTATGCCCGAGGACCAGTACGGCCAGCCCGAGCACGATCAGCCATTTGGGATATGTCCGTTCACCACTCATAAAACCGATACACTGCCTCACGTCCGGCGGAAAATCAACATTACAGGTATTCCGGCGAAAACTCCGAACACGAAGTTACCTCCATTCGCTGTGCCACACATCGCAAGGTGTGAAAGTGACCTGCTCGGATGAAATAACGCATACCACTTCCTCTTGACCGGCCACGCGCCGCACGGCACCTTTGGGAAACTGACGAAGGAGCCAACCTTGTGCGCCCGACAGGAATCATCGCGCTCAGCCTGTTGACGGCCTTTGCGACGGGTTGTGTTTCACCAACAAGTCGGCCGTTGCCGGCAGACGCCGTTAAGGCGACTGCCGCCGAACTGAAGCAGTTTCCGCTCGACCCGAATCTGCCGGGGGACCCGCCGACGTCCGGCATCCGCCACTGGGCGGGTCCGTTCTATCCCCTGCCCTATGCCACGCAAAACTCGGGTAACTCGTATGTCTCCGTCGTCCAACCGCCGGCCGGCGGGATTGAGTCCTGGGCCAACGGCTGGGGCCCCAAGGGCGCGATTGAACGAACAATCTTCGTCCGCCGCGGCCCGCAGATCGATCAGTTGGGAGACGAAGAAATGGTCTTCAACGGCACGATCATCAATGATGTTCCGGACATGAACGACCCGAGCAAACCGGCCCCGGGAAGGGGGTTCACCCGACCATATATGATGTACGACCCCGACGTCGGCTATGTCTTGCTGTGCTGCGTCTGCCCCGACTACAAACCAGGCTCCGTGCCGCTGCTGCCGGCACTGGTGGTGTCGAAGACCGGTAAAACAGGGACTTGGAAGTACCTGGGCAAACTCAAAGGTGAGCCGCAAACCGAGTATGAAACACGACTCAAGCAGACAAAGCGTCATGTCTGGAGTGACGGCGGTACGATCATCCGGCTGCCGGACAAGAGCTGGCGCATTTACCTGAACGGCTACGGCCCGACCATGGCCGTTCTCGAGAGCAAAACCCTCGCCGGGCCTTGGACATTCCGTCGCGATCGACAGGGCCGGATTCAAGAGTTTCTTACAGCGTTTCCGCGCGCCCCGCGCCGCCCGGGAATCTGGCTCAACGTCTTGCGCCTTGCCGATGACAACTGGCATGTCTGGCTGACGGATAAATGGGTGCCGCAGTCCATCTGGCATTTCCAGTCGCCAGACGGTCTGACGTGGAAGCCGTACGGTAAACAGCCGGAGATCACTCGCGCAGCAGTCGGCCATCGCGGTCTCAAATGCCTGCGAACCTATTACCGCGGCGACACCCGGGAGGTCATTGGGCTCCTTTCCGTCTGGACCACCAAACCCGACGGCTCCAAAGGCTGGATGCCGAATATCAACCGGATGCAGATCAAGCCCTGAAACCGGCCCGGAGTTGTCAACTCCTTTTCAACTCTGCCGCAAGCGGGACCCGGACGGTATCCGACGCAAGCCTCGTTTTCTGGCCATGGATATCGATCGACACAGATGGGCCGTCGAGGCGTTCAAAGACTGCTTGTTTGCGATCAACGCGGACCTCAATGACCGCGCCGCGATAGAGGACGCGGAAGGAGTAGCTCTTCCACTTCTTCGGGATCGTCGGGTGGAACGAAATGCGTTTGCCGTCGGAGCGCATGCCGCCAAAGCCGTAGACCAGACTCATCCAGGCACCGGCCATGGAGGTCATGTGCAGCCCCTGCTCGGTGTTGCCGTTGTAGTCGTCGAGATCCAGGCGCGAAGAGTACTGCACATACTCGAACGCTTTCTTGTGCATACCCAGCTCCGTTGCCAGAATCGAATGCACCGCCGGTGACAACGACGATTCGTGGATGCACTTCGGTTCGTAGTATTCGTAGTTGACGCGCTTCTCGTCCAAGGTGTAGTCACCACTAAAGAAAAACGGCAGCAGCAGAACGTCCGGTTGTTTGATCCAGTTATAGCGGGATCGGCTGATATAGGGCCACTTCTTGACCACCGGCAGTTTATCTTTGGGGATTTTGTGCAGGTCCATGTCCGGCAGATCAAAGAACCCGTCCTGCTGTTCGATCAAACCGGTCTCCGGATCCTGCTGCAGCCGCATCTTGCGCGCCATCTTGCGCCAGTTTGTCAGTTCCTGTTTGGATACGCTCAAGCGCTTGAGCAGTTTCTTGCAGTCGCCGCCTCGCTGTCGTTTCATGTTCCTGACCGCGTCCAGCGTCCATTCGAAGGTCTTCTTCGCCATGGTGTTCGTGTAGGCGTTGTTGTGGACCATCATATGAAACTCGTCGGCCCCCATGACACCCCACAGACCGAACTCGCCGGTTTTCGGGCTCCAATCGCCGTGGCTGGCGTAGAAGCGGCTGATCTCGAGCAGCATTTCGACGCCGTGGTCGTAGAGGAAGTCTTTGTCGCTGGTGACGCGGACATAGTGCCAGATGCCGTAGGCGACGGCAGCCGGGACATGGATCTCAAGATCGCCGTGATGCCAGACCCCGCAGGCTTCGGTGCCGTCGATGGTCGTCATCGGGTAGCGCGCCCCTTCGCACCCCAGTTCCTGCGCCCGTTCCTTCGCCTGCGGCAGCGTATTATAGCGGTAGAGCAGCAAATTGCGGGCGGCGGCGGGATCGGTGAAGATGTAGTACGGCAGGCAATAGGTTTCCGTGTCCCAGAAAGCCAGGCCGCCGTACTGCTCGCCGGTCAGGCCTTTGGCGCCGATGTTCAGGCGCGGATCGACACCATGGTAGGTCGAATGCAATTGGAAGATGCAGAACCGCGTGCCCTGTTCGTTGGCGGGATCGCCGTTGATCGAGACGTCGAAGCGGTCCCAGAACTGCTGCCAGTAGGAGGTGTTGTATGCCAGTTCCCGGGGCACATCGGTGGCCAGCAGTCTGGCGGCGGTCTTCATGCCGCGTTTCCAGAAGGCGTTCGCCGAAACGCCGGGCCGTTTCTCGATTTGGTGTGCAGCAATCCGGTCAACCACCAGCGGACATCCCCGGCGCACACGAAAGCTTTGGTCAATGCCCGCCAATTTCCCCGCGGCATCAAGGAGGTCCTTCGCTCGCGACGCTTTGCGGTTGGCGTTCCAGGTAAAAGCAGAAAGTAGTTTCTGGCCGCTCTGGCTGGTCTCCCCCAGCAGCGCCCGCACTTTGGCGCGCTTGCCGCATCGCAGGCAATTCCACAGGCTGCGGCCTTCGGCCTCGTGGATCGGCGACAAGTCCAAAGCCAAGACCACTTGGACGGTGCCGGAAAAATCCAACGGCTCCAGTTCCACGCGCTGAAAGCCGCAGCGGGCCTCGCGCGCACCAAGGAAGCGCAGAAAACGAACCCGCAGTTTCCCCTTTGCCGCATGCCAGACGAACGCGCGCTCCACCGTACCGGTGCGAAAATCCAGGCGACGTTTGAATCCGGAAATCTTCGCCGTGTGCAAATCGAGAGTTTCACCGCCGACAGTGATGCGGGTATACAACCAGTTCACCGCGCTGACCATGAAATGCGTGCGTTCCGCGAACCCGCGGAACAGGTTCGGGTAGCTCAGCGCATGTTCGTCGAACACACCGTTGAAATACGTGCCGATCAGTGAATCCCCACTGTAGCCTTCATCGAAAAAACCGCGCACCCCCATGAACTCGTTGGCCAGCGAGAAGACCGACTCCGACGCGCGGCTGCGTTCCGGATGAAACCCCTGCTCCACAACGGCCCACGGCTCGACCGCCAGCCAGCGGCTTCCTGCTTGTATCATGCCCAGAATCCTTACTACTGCATATATCAGAACAATAGCGCGTGATCCGACGGCAGGCAAGTGGAAGTGGAGAAAACTGCTGCTGCCGCCGTCCCGGTTTCGGGACGGCCCCCTGATTCGTCCAGCCGGATTTGTGTCTGCCGGACAGGCCGCGGCCGTGGAAGGCGCGGGAAGACGGCCGGCGGGCAGGCCGCAACCGGTCGGGCCGGCGGCGGCGCGGACGGAGCTACTCGCGCAGCCCCTCGACCAGCCGGTCGACGATGTCGCGCGTGGTCAGTCCTTCCGACTCGGCGCGGAAGTTCAGCACGATGCGGTGGCCGAGGACATCCTTGGCGATAGCGTCGACATCGGTGTTCTGCACCATGAAACTGCCGTGCAGCACGGTGTGGACCTTGGCCCCGAGGATGAGATATTGAACGGCGCGGGGGCCGGCGCCCCAGGTGACCCAGTTCTTCACCCAGTCCGGGCTCTCCGGCTCATTGGGCCGGGTACTGCGGACCAGGTTGACGACGTACTCGTAGACATGCTCCGGAACCGGAATCCGCCGGACGAGCTTCTGGAATTCAAGGATCTGCTCGCCGCTGATGATTTCCTGCAGTTCCACCTGCATTTCACCGGTTGTCGTTTTGGCGATTTCAAGCTCCTCGTCCTTAGACGGGTACTCCACCTGAATCAGGAACATAAAACGGTCGAGCTGTGCTTCCGGCAAGGGATAGGTGCCTTCCTGTTCGATCGGATTCTGGGTGGCCAGCACGAAGAACGGCTTGTCGAGAGTGAAGGTCCGGCCCGAGGCCGTGACCTGGCCTTCCTGCATCGTCTCCAACAGCGCCGCCTGCGTCTTGGGCGGTGTCCGGTTGATTTCGTCCGCCAGGATGATATTGGCGAAGATCGGGCCTTTGGCGAATTCGAACGCACGGCGTCCGGGCTGATCGGTCTCCTGCAGGATATCGGTGCCGGTGATATCTGAGGGCATCAGATCGGGGGTAAACTGGATGCGGCTGAACGACAGCGACATGACCTCGGACAGCGAGTGGACCATAAGCGTCTTGGCCAATCCGGGAACGCCCATCAACAAGGCGTGACCGCGGGCGAAGATACAGATCAGCAGTTTTTCGAGGACATCGCGCTGGCCGACAATGATCTTGCCGACTTCGCTGCAGATCTTCTCATAGTCCTCATGCAGTCGGCCGATCGCCTGTTCATCGTCGGAATTCGGCGGCGCCTCGGTCACATTGAGATCGGGAAGTGTGGGATCAACGGCTTCTTCAGGTGCGGAAGTCTCTTCAGACATGATCAAAAAACCTTTTTCTGTGAATCTATCGTTCCCCGGAACGCTCGACATCCCGTCCCGCATTCAACATCAGAGACGCGCGAGCGGCAGTTTTGTTAGCTTACATGCCGGCCGCCTACTTTCAAGATGCGCCCCGTCGCGGGAGCATGTCCGTTCTGCCGGGAATCCCCGTCAAGCAGCGCCGGGCAAGGCAACAGAGTTGCCCCGGCCAGCTCACTCGCGGTGGTGGCTGCAATAGAGTTCCAGCTGCTTCTCCAGCTGCCGGATCTGCGCCTTCTGCGCATCGGTAATCTTCTTCGGCAACACCTTGCTGGTGATGACATGGCCGTCAGCGAAGAGGATATTGTAGCCGCCGGGATGGGGCGCCGGCGCTTTCTTCGAGACGCACGTCACTTCGATCAACACCCACTTCTTGCTCGCGTTCCGGACGCTCCGGGCGCCGCTGAGGGAATCGTTGTAGACAAAGGTCAGCCCCTTCTCGGCGAGTTTGTCCGGCATCGACGGACAAATCCACAGACGCTTGTTGCCGCCGAGAATCTTACGAATCGAGTCCGCACCTTTCACCGGGTCTTTCGGGTAGAAAGCCGCCTTCGGGAAGTGCCCGTTCTCCAGCTGGTACATCGTGATCAACTGGCCGACCTGTCTGAGGTTGTTGTAGCATTCGGTCTGGAGCGCTTTGCGTTTGACCCGGACATAGGAAGCGGTCGGCACCGCCCCGACAAGGGCCGTAACCGCGGCCAGTTCCGTCAGCGTGAAGCCAAGAATAAGACGTTTGCGAAGACGTTTGCGCAGGTGTTTGAACATGGACCTAATCCTCCTTGTGTATCCAGACGAAAATATGTCTGCCTTTGCTGTGAGCCAACCCCATCAGCTCGCGGCGTTCCGGGGCATGATTGTTCTTCTGTGCCAGGGCCCAGTAGCCCAAGGCCTTGAACGCGGTCGACACCTGCTTCATCGCAGTTTCGACGGCGACGGCGTCACCCTTATTCAGCAGGAACTTGCACAGTACTGATATATACGAATCCGGCGGAGCCTTTTCAACCGCCGCCGGGGTATCGGGCAGGATGATTTCCCACGCCCGCAAAGCCGACGCCTGATCGCCTTTGAGCCAGGCGGCCGCACCGGCCTCGAAAATGCACAGCTCCCACATGAAGGAATGGCGTTTCTGGGACGCGGCGACAGCCAGGAAGTCGGTATATGCCTCGTCGTAATCGCCGCGGGCCAGACGGCACCGGGACGTGGCCGCCCGACACAGGTAGGCCAGTTGCAGGTCGCCGTCCCGCCGGGCCGCCGTCAGAGCGGCGGCGAGCTTTGCTTCGGCATCTGTCAGTTTGCCTTCAGCCAGCAGGTCGCGGGCCTCCCGCCACAGACGTTGCGGCCCGGTCTCGTCGGCCTCGCCCCCGTCTGTCGACAACAGGGCTTCCAGCCGTCGCCGCTCAGCCCGGGCGCCGCGTTCTTCGTTCACGACCTCGGCGTAGGCAGCCATCTGTTCCGCCCGCAGATCTTCCATCTGCTCATCGAAATGCACATAGGCCACGGCGACGGCCAGAGCCGCCGCCAGGACGGAGAGCGCCGAGACCTTGTTCCGCTTGATCCAGCGCTCAAAGCGTTCGCCGAGATTGGGGATCGCCGCCCGTACCGGCTTGCCGGCGCGGCAGGCCTCCAGCTCGTGGACCACTACGTCCGCCGTCTGGTACCGGTGTTCCGGACGCTTCTCCAGGAGTTTCTGGATGATCGCCTCGAGGTCGGCGCCGAGGCGACTGCCGTACGCGGCCGGACTGATCGGCTCGTGGTTCATGATGCGGTCCAGGATATCGCGCAGCGGCATACCGTGATCAATGCCGTACGGCAGCGTCCCCGTCGTCATGCGGTAGAGCATGACGCCGAGACTGTAGATGTCGGACTGCGGATCCACATTCCGGCTGTCGGTCTCCAGCAGTTCCGGCGCGATGTAAACCGGTGTGCCGATACGTTCGCCGGCCGCGGTGAGATTCGAGTTGCCGGCAAAGACCAGGCCGAAGTCCGACAACAGGGGTTCGCCGAATTCGCTCAGCAGGATGTTCTGCGGCTTGAGATCACGATGGATGAAGCCCTGACTGTGGGCATAGGCCACGCCTTTGGCGATGCCGATGGCGAGCGTCAGCGCTTCGTGTCGATCAAGCTTGCCGTGTTCCTCCAGGACTGACTCCAGAGTGCGCCCTTCTTTCACCAGTTCCATCGCGATATAGTGGCAGTCACCGTCGCTGCCGACGTCATAAACAGTGATGATGTTCGGGTGTTCCCGCAACTGGCTGACGGCCTGCGCCTCCCGCAGGAAACGCCCGAGTTTCGTCTGATCGGCGGCGGGCGATTTCGTAAAAACCTTGAGCGCCATATCGATGGAACCGGGCTTGCAGGCGCGATAGACGATGGCCGACCCACCCTTGCCCAACAGGCTCTTGAGCTGGTAGTCGCCGACAGTGCCAAAGGTATGCTTGCCCGTCCCGACCAGATCCTCTATCTGGCGCAGGTTGACTTTCTGGGTGGCGCTGAGCTCCGGATCATACTTGCGATCACCGCGTTTCGACATGCACGACTCCCAGTACGCATTCCCCGCTTCCACTTCGTTTACCATACCGATGGAGGTGCGCGGATGCAACCTCCCCGGCGGCCAGATGGTCTCGGCGGAAGTCTTTCCGCCACGGATTGCCCGGGGTTCGAGGCTCGC
>CAYLNH010000268.1:0-9982 GCA_964384625.1 uncultured Lentisphaerales bacterium | reverse complement strand
TTCAAAAGCTCAACGGCGGGCGTCGAATCCAACTGAATTTTGGCACAATAGGAAACGCAAACAACCACCGGGGCCACGTTCCCGGTTATCGAGATTCTCTCTTCTCTCTCCTCCGGGCGCCGGTTCCGAATTACGGGACCGGCGCCTGACTTATGACGTCGGCACCGGCGGCGGCTTCGGTTCTTCCCGTTCGCGTCGGAGAATAACATGGATCGAACGGGTGGTGCCGCCAAAGGCGCACTCAAATGGCGCCACGACTTCCCAGCCTTCGGAAGCGGCGTCATTGAGCTTCAGGTCGAGGCCCGGCGCATCAAACTCCGGCGCAAGCAACTGCTTCGGCATTTTGATCGTAATGGTTTTGTATTCCCAACGGTCCATGGTTGGCCCTCCGGATCAGGTTCGTACAAAGATGAAATACAGGAGCAGGATTACGGCCAGCACATACATCAGCCACTTCACCTCTTTCACCCGGCCGCTGAACAGCTTGATGATCGGGTAGGCGATGAAGCCGATTGCCAGGCCGTCGCCGATCGAATAGAACAGCGGGATGCCCAGCATGACCAGAAACGACGGCAGAGACTCGCTGTAGTCCGACCAGTCGATATCTTTCACGTTGCGGATCATCATGGCGCCGACGGCCACCAGCGCCGGCGCGGTGATCGGCGGGTAGCTGCCGACAATCCCGACCAGCGGCGTGAAGAACAGCGCCAGCAGGAACAGGACGGCAACGGTGACTGCCGTCAATCCCGTACGGCCGCCTTCCTCAACGCCGGCGGCACTTTCGATGAAACTTGTGACCGTGCTGGTCCCCAGACAGGCGCCGGCAACGGTACCGACGGCGTCCGAGACCATCGCGCGTTTGCCGCGAATCAGTTTGCCCTCCCGCATCAGACCGGCCGCCGTGCCGACGCCCGTCAGCGTGCCGATCGTATCAAACAGGTCCATCACCAGGAAGATGATGATGAACGGGATCATGCTCCAGACAAAACCGCCGCCGGGTTTCAGGAAGACATGTTTGACGTCGAACTGGAACCATGTCGGCCCGAGCGACGGCGGCAGCGAGACCAGTCTCCAGTCGGGAGTGAACCGCGCCATCTTCTCGGACGCCAGCATCTCGGGAACCTGGTCGGGAAGGCTGACACCGATCTTGAACACCACGGCGGCAATGGTTGCAGCAATGATGCCCCAGATGATGGCGCCGCGTTTCTTGCGGGTATAGAGCACGGCCGTCACCAACAGGCCGACGCAGAAGACGACGATATCCGGATTCAGCACGTTGGCATTGAGCTCCACTGCCTTTGTCGGATGGGGAATGACCAGACTGGCGTTCTGCAGACCGATAAAGGCGATGAAGATTCCGATGCCCACGGCAATGGCGCTCTTCATGTTCGGGCTGATCGCGTTCGAGATCGCTTCGCGAATGCCCACCAGCGAGATGATCAGAAACAGAACGCCGGCAATCAGAACGGCGCCCATGGCAATCTGCCAGGCCGATGATTCGCCGTTGGCAACGGCTTCGAGTTGGCCGGCCGCCGCGATTGCACCGAAGACGAACAGGAAGTTCTCACCCATGCCCGGTGCCTGCGCAATCGGCAGACGCGCATAGATACCCATAATCGCCGTCGCCAGGGCAGCTGCCAGACAGGTCGCGACGGTGACCGCGCCGAAGTCCATACCGGTCTCCCGCCCGAACATCGCGCCCGACAGCACGGCCGGCTGCACAAAGATGATGTACGCCATGGTCAGGAAGGTCGTCAGTCCCGCCAGGACCTCCGTACGAATTGTCGTGCTGTTTTCCTCGAGTTGGAAGAAGCGTCGAATCGCCTCCATCAACATTCCCTCCGTTTCCTTGCGTTGCGTTTGCCTACACTAAGAAGGAGATGCAGCGATGCAAGCGTATGTACGGCGATCAGCCCGCCGTGGCCGCGGCCGTCTCGACCGCGGCCACGAGGGACGGTCACGCCGTTTTGGGAGATAGACACTGACATTCCCGGTATGCGCGCCCGTCACCTTTTGTAGAATCGAAAGGACAAAGCCATGAATTATCTGGAAGTCGTTCGCCTCGTGATGACCGTCACCATTTCCGTCTGCATCATCCTCGGTTTTATCTGGTCGGCTCACCCGCATAAGCATCGCGTGAAACCCAAGCATCCGGCGAATAAGCACCACAGGTGAGGGATCCGTCTGCGGCACTGGACCGGAGACGACAGGGACGTCGGCTGAAGCCTCCTGCGAGCTTCCGGCCAAAGCCGGGGCTCATACACGGACTGGATTGCCGGCCCAGGCTGGATCCGTCTTCATCAGCCGTGCCCATCCCCGATCCACCATCCACTATCCAATATCCACTTTTCCTAGAACTCCGCGTGCCGCGGGGTTCTGGGGAAGGGGATGACGTCGCGGATGTTGCCGAGGCCGGTGCAGAACTGGACAAAGCGTTCGAAACCTAAGCCGAAGCCGGCGTGCGGAACCGTGCCGAAGCGGCGCAGGTCCAGGTACCACCAGTAGTCTGCCGGCTCCATGCCGGTCTCTTTGATGCGGCGCTCCAAGACGTCAAGACGTTCTTCGCGCTGGCTGCCCCCGATCACTTCGCCGATCTGCGGAAACAGCACATCCATCGCGCGCACCGTTTTGCCATCGTCGTTCAGCCGCATATAGAAAGCTTTGATGTCCTTCGGATAATCGGTGACGATCACCGGCGCATTGAAGTACTTCTCCGTCAGATAGCGTTCGTGTTCGCTCTGGAGGTCGACGCCCCACTCCACCGGAAACTCGAACTTCTCGCGTGCCGCTTTCAGAATGTCGACGGCCTCGGTGTAGGAAAGCCGCTTGAACTCGGCATCGACAATGGGCTGCAGCACGTCCAGGTTGCCTTTCGCAACCCATTTGTTGAAGAACTGCAGGTCGTCCCCGCAATTGTCCAGGATGTGTCGGAGCATATATTTCAGGTAGTCTTCGGCGAGCTGGGCGTCATCGTCGAGATCGGCGAACGCAATTTCGGGTTCGACCATCCAGAACTCCGCCAGGTGGCGACTGGTGTTTGAGTTCTCGGCGCGGAAGGTCGGGCCGAAGGTATAGACGCGGCTCATGGCGCAGGCATAGGTTTCGGCCGCGAGCTGGCCGGACACGGTCAGGCTGGCCTCACGGCCGAAGAAGTCCTCACCCCAGTCGATGGCGCCTTTATCGGTGCGTGGCGGGTTCTCCGGATCGAGCGTCGAGACGCGAAACATTTCGCCGGCGCCCTCGCAGTCGCTGGCGGTGATAATCGGCGTGTTGAGGTAGTAGAAGCCCTGTTCCTGAAAGAAGTTGTGCGTCGCGCAGGCGAGCGCATTGCGCACGCGGGTCATGGCGCCGAAGGTGTTCGTACGCGGCCGCAGGTGGGCGATCTCCCGCAGTTTCTCGAAGCCGATCCGCTTTTTCTGCAGGGGGTAGCTGTCCATGTCCACCAGGCCGTACACGTGGATGGCGGCAGCCTGCACTTCGACGTCCTGCTCGCCGCCGGGCGATTCAACCAGTTTGCCGTCGACTCGCAGGGCGCAGCCGGGCTGCAGTTTCAGGATCTCCTGCTCGTAGTTGGGCAGCGAGCTGTCGGCAATGACCTGGATGTTGCCGAAGCAGGAGCCGTCATTGAGTTCGAGAAAGGAAAAGCCTTTGGAATCCCGCCGGGTCCGGACCCAGCCGTTGACGACAACGCCGGTACCGGCCGGGAGCGCAAGAATGTCGCGGATGAGTTGATGCTTCATAGTCCCCGCTAACCGTTTCTTTGGTGTTCTCGGAATCCGCCTCGGCAGTGAGGCGGGACGAGGGTAACCATAACGGCGGGCGGAGGCTTTGCAATGATGTCCGGGAGGCGGGTTGATTTCGTCAGGAAGTTGAGTAGGGTACCCGTTTACGTTTCTGGACCCGGGCTGCTTTGCGCCCTTGCCTTGCACTTGAACCAACATAAGCTTCTGGAACGAGATATGGCCAATTTCACGGCAACTGCGACTGCCGCCGAGGAGTGTCACTACACCCTCGACGTGACCATCCCGAGCGAGCAGGTGAAGACCGCCTTCAAAAAGGTTCGCTCGCAGATCCGCAACAGCGCCAGGATTCCGGGCTTCCGCCCCGGCAAAGCCCCGGACAAGCTGATCAACAAACGCTACGGCGATAAGATCGTCGACGAGGTGCGCCAGGCCCTGCTGCGCGACAACCTGCAATCCGCGATTGAACAGCAGGAACTCAGTCCGGTCACCTATCCCACCATCGTGCCGGACAAACAGGGCGAAGTCGCCGAAGACAAGGACTTCGCGTTCACCGTCGAATTCGACGTCAAACCCGAGATTTCCCTGCCGGACTACAAGGGCCTGGAACTGACGCAGTACAAGATCGAGGTCTCCGAGAATCAGGTGCAGAACACGATCGACGACCTGCTCGAGCAGCGTTCAACCTATGAGAAGGTCGACCGCGAAGCCGAAGCCGGCGATTTGGTCAAGGTCGGCTATCACTCGAGCTTCAGCGACGGCGACGAGGAGGTCCCGGACCCCGCCAAACGCATGGTCGAAGTGGAAGAAACCTGGCTGCTGCTGGGCGAGCCGGAGATGATCCCGGGGGTCGCCGAGGGACTGGTCGGCGTCTCCGCCGATGACGAACGGACATTGGACGTTGAGTTCCCGGACGACTTCTACGAGCCGTTCCTGGCCGGCAAGACGGGGCAGTACACCTTCAAGATTGCCGAAGTCCACAGCCGCGTCCGGCCGGAGTTGACCGATGACTTCGCCAAACAGCTCGGCGCTGAATCCGTTGACGACCTGAAGGCCAAGGTGCGTGAGCGTCTCGAAAGCCAGCTCGAGCAGGGGCAGAGCAATCATCTGCACAGCCAGGTGATCGAGAAACTGCTCGACGGCGCCGAGTTCCCACTGCCGCCGAAGGTGTTCGAGTCGGAAGTCGAGATGGTCCTGCGCGAGATGGACCGCGAGAAGCAGCAACAGCAGCAGCAGGGCGGCGGCGACGGCGAGGACGACGACGAGGACGCCCGGAAAGCGGAGGCGGCCTCGCGCGCCGGTCAGCGCCTGCGTCTGCGCTATCTCGTCGAGGCGATTGCTGAAGCCGAAGAGGTGGAGGTCCCGTTCGAAGAAGTTCAGGCCCAGATGGATGCAATCCGCAGCTACCAGGGCCTCTCGGAGCAGCAGTTCCGCGAACGCTACAACGAGATGGCCATGGCCGAAGGCATGTACATGAACTCGATGCAGGACAAGGTACTGGACAAACTCATCGAAATGGCCAAGATTACCGAGACCGAACCGCCGGAACCCGAAGCCGACGACAAGGCGGAGGACGAATAGCTGATGGAGAACCAGATGAAAACAGTGCGCAATTCGGGATTGATCCCGATGGTCGTGGAGCAGGAAGCCCACGGCGAACGCGGTTACGATATTTTTTCGCGCCTGCTGAAGGACCGTATTATCATCCTCGGCTCGCCGGTTGACGATTACGTGGCCAACATCAAAGTGGCGGAGTTCCTGTATCTGCAGTCGGTGGACCCGCACAAGGACATCCAATTCTACGTCAACAGCCCGGGCGGCGGCGTGACCGCAGGCATGGCGATCTACGACACCATGCAGATGATCTCCTGCGATATCCGCACCTTCTGCATCGGTCAGGCCGCCAGCCTCGGCGCCCTGCTGATTGCCGCCGGCACCAAAGGCAAACGCTACGCCCTGCCCCACTCGCGCCTGATGATCCACCAGGTCATCGGCGGCACCGAAGGCACCGCCGCCGATATCGGTATCCAGGCCGAAGAGATCATGCGCAATCATGCGTTGCTCAATGAGATTATCGCCAAGCACACCGGCAAGAGCATCAAGGATGTCGAAAAAGACACGGATCGCGACTACTTTATGACGCCCGAAGAAGCCGTGAAATACGGTCTCGTTGATGAAGTCCTCGACTTCGACGCAAACAAGAACTCCGGTATGAAGAAATAAACGACGGAGGATTCCATGGCCCGTGGCCGACGTTCCGATGTGACTTGTGCGTTTTGCGGACGCCATCGCGATGAAGCACCGCAGATGATCTCCAGCCCGTCCGGGGTCTTCATCTGTGCCGACTGCGTCCAGCTCTGTCACAACATGGTCGTCGATCATGACCCCGACGAGGAGCTGCCGGCGGAACAGCCGAACATCCCGAAACTCGACGTGCCGCTGCCGACCGAGATGAAATCCTATCTCGACGACTACGTGATCGGCCAGGACTATGTCAAGCGCGTGCTTTCCGTGGCGGTCCACAACCATTACAAACGTCTGCAGTTCATTCGCGAGGGCGGCCACCTCGAATCCGACGTCGAACTCGAGAAAAGCAACGTCTTGCTGATCGGGCCGACGGGTTCCGGCAAGACCCTCCTGGCCCGCACCATGGCGCGGATTCTGGACGTGCCGTTCGCCATCTCCGATGCGACGACCTTGACCGAAGCCGGCTACGTCGGCGAGGACGTGGAGAACATCATTCTGCGGCTGGTGCAGTCGGCGGACTACGATGTGGAACGGGCGCAGATCGGGATCATCTACGTTGACGAGATCGATAAGATCGCGCGCAAGACCGAGAACGTCTCCATCACGCGCGACGTCTCCGGTGAAGGCGTACAGCAGGCGCTGTTGAAGATTCTCGAGGGCACGGTAGCGAACGTCCCGCCCAAGGGCGGGCGCAAGCACCCGCACCAGGAGTACCTGCAGGTTGACACCAGCAATGTGCTGTTCATCTGTGCCGGCGCCTTTGTCGGTCTGGACAAGGTGGTCCATCGCCGTCTCGGCCGCCAGGTCGTCGGGTTCAATCCGGACTTGACCGAGGGCGAGAAGGACAAGTTGCTGGCCGAGGGCGATACGGCCATCCTCCATCGCGCCGAACCTGAAGACCTGCTCAAGTTCGGGCTGATCCCCGAGTTCATCGGCCGCCTGCCGGTCATCGCTGTGCTCAAGGAACTCAGCGAAGATGAGCTGGTGAAGATCCTGACCGAAACGCGCAATGCCATCACCAAGCAGTATCAGACCCTCTTTGAAATGGAGAAGGTGAAGCTGCACTTCACCGACGGCGCCCTCAAGGCCCTGGCCCGCAAGGCCATCAATCGCGGCTCCGGCGCGCGTGGCCTGCGCTCGATTATCGAAACGCTGATGGTTGATGTCATGTTCGAAATCCCGTCCCGCAAAGACGTGGCCGAAGTGACGATCAATGAACGCGTGGTCACTTCGAACGCCAAGCCGCCGATGAAGAAGCGGAAGAAGAAGAAGAAGTCGGGCGAGAAGGACCAGAACGTGGCATGAGGTGGGGTGCTGGAGTTTTAGGCCTCGTCTGCTTCCTGGGGGGGCTGGCCGCCCAGGAGAAACTGATCCATACCGACAGTCTCCTCGCGGTTGTCGGCGACCGCCTGATTACCACCTACGACGTCACCTCCTCCACGCGGGCCGGCGAGGAATACCTGAGTCTCAAATACCTGGACGACGATTCCCTGATCATCCCCAAGGAACAGGAAGCCCTCGAGCAGGAGATGCTTCGCTACCGCCACGCTGTCGCCCGCGAACTGGTCAACCGCGAAGTCATCTACGGCGAGTTCCAGCGCCGCGGCTTTGTTCTCCCCGAGGAACTCGTCAGCGAACGTCTGGCCCGCATCATCGCCAAACGCGCCGACGGCGATCGCGAGAAGTTTATCGAACAGTTGCGGCGGCAGCAGATGACGTTGGCTGATTTTCGCGATCGCCTGCGGAAACAGGCTGCCGTCGAATTGCTGACGGCCCAGCAGGTGGACCGCTCCGTCCGCATCGCACCCGGCGACATCAGCGCGTATTACGAAGCGAACAAAGACGAGTTTCGCGTTCAGGGCCGCGTCACGCTGCGCCTGCTTAGTATTCGCAAGCAGGGGCTTTCCGAGGCCGAGTTGAAGAAGAAAGTTGACCAGGTCACCGCCGCGCTGGCGGGCGATGCCCCCTTCGCTTCAGCCGTGCAGGCATACTCCCATGGCTACGCCCGGGAACAGGGCGGCTTGCTGCCCGAGATGAAGACCGCCGAACTCAATCAGGCCTACCGCAAAGCGATTCAGGGCTTGAAGAAAGGCCAGGTCTCGAAGCCCTTCGAACACGCCGGCAGTGTTACCTGGCTGTACATTGACCAACTCGTCCCCGGCGAACTCAAACCGCTCAAAACGGTGCACAGCAAGATCAAGGCAATCCTCGCCCGCCGCGCCAAGGCCGAGCGGTACCAGGCGTTCATCCGTGAACTCCGCCGCAAAACCTATACCCGCATCTACTTCGGCCAGGAAGAATAGCGTGCCCCCATCCGGACCAGCCCGGTGACCCGCAGTGAAGCCAGACAATTGCTCGGCCGGCTGAAGATCAAGCCGAGCCGCAAGCTCGGGCAGAACTTCCTCGTTGACGACAACCTCCGCCACCGCCTGATCGCCGAAGCCGAAATCCGTTCCGATGAACGGATTGTCGAGATCGGCCCAGGCCTGGGCGCCATGACCGAACTGCTGCTCGTCGGCGGCGCCGAGGTCATCGCAATCGAATACGACGTCCGGCTGGCGGCGTATCTCCGGGAGCACTTCGCCGCCGAACCGCGGATCACCGTGTTGCAGGCCGACGCCGCCCGTGTCGACTATGCCGAACTGGTTGGCGAGGCGCCCTGGCGCTGCCTGGGCAATCTGCCGTATGCCGTTTCTTCCGTCATCGTGGCACGCGTTCTCGACCTCGACAACCCACCCCGACGCATGGATTTCGTGCTGCAGAAAGAGATGGCCGAACGCCTGGCGGCAGCGCCCCGGACCAAAGCCTACGGCAGCTTGAGCGTACGCACGCAGATGCTCTATGACATCCGCCTGAATCGGACCATCTCGCCGTCGGTCTTCTACCCACAGCCACAAGTGACGTCCACCGCGCTGTCATTCGATCGTCGAACCGGCGCCCCCGACCGCGGCCACTGGCAGTGGGCCTCGCACCTGATTCGCATCGCCTTTCAGCACCGCCGCAAGAAACTGCTCAAAGCACTGCGAAACGACGGCATCGACGAACTGACCTGCAGCGTAGCCTACGAAGCCATGGAGCTTTCCGAGAACGTCCGCGCGGAAGAACTCACGGTGTCACAGTTCCGCGAACTGGCGGAGCGCATCCGGGCCGGTGAAACATGAGAGAGATCTGCATCTACGCCAAGCCCCCGATTCCGGGGCGAACGAAGAGCCGGCTCGCCCGCGACATCGGCCCTGACGCCGCCGCCGGTCTGGCGCAGGCGCTGCTGCTGGATGCCTGTGATGCCGCACTCCAACTGCCTGACTGCCGCGTGCGCCTCTGGCATCCGCCCGACAGCACACCGGCAGACTTCGCCGGCATCGTCCCGGCCGGCATTGACTTCGCCGGGCAGCAGGGCGCCGACCTCGGCGCCCGGATGGCCCGCACCTTCAAGGAGGTCCTGAGCGCCGGCGCCGAACGCGCAATCCTGATCGGCACGGATTGTGTGACGCACTGCGTTGCCAGCTTCGAACGGGCGTTCGCCGCGCTGGCCCGACACCAGGTCGTGCTCGAACCGGCGGACGACGGCGGCTACGTGCTGGTGGGCCAATCCGCCCCTTGCGCCGCCCTCTTTGTCGACGTGCAGTGGGGTACAGATACGGTCATGGCGACGACGCGGATACGCCTCGACGACGCCGGCATTGTCTGGCGGGAACTGCCGGAGACGTTCGACATTGATCACGGCAGCGACCTGCCGACCCTGCGCGCCTTTCTGGCGGAGCACCCCCGCCCGCACACCGCCGCCTGGCTGAGTGGTTCGGCCTGAAACGTGCCGCGCGGGCGGAGGAGCAGTTGTCTCAACTGCGCATCCTCCCTCCTCCTATCGTAGCCGCAGTTGTCTCAACTGCGCCTCCTCCATCCTCCTACCGTAGCCGCAGTTGTCTCAACTGCGCCTCCTCCATCCTCCCTCCTCCTATCGATAGGGGTAGGAAAGGGGCCCGTCGTTGGGCCCCTCC
>CAYLNH010000267.1:0-10001 GCA_964384625.1 uncultured Lentisphaerales bacterium | reverse complement strand
ACCCCATTAAGCTCAAATCAGCGGAATTCAGGGCAAAAACGATGGAAGATCCGTTACATGACCGTCTGCAAGGGCAATCTGCGCCAGATTGGTATCGGGGTTCTGCTCTACACTGACGACCACGGCAGCTTCCCGCTGTTTGCCCATACCCCTTCGAATTTTAAAGACCCCAAGCTCTACATCGAGCATCCGGAGTTCACCGCATTTGCCCAGGAGTACCTCGGCTGTGCAAAGCCGCACTGGTCGCTGTCGACCAATCCGGACAACTACGGCGTGCTCAACTGCCCGGGCAAGCGGGCCACCAAGATCTCCTGGGCCACCATCAACGATGTCTCGTATATCACCGGTGAAATCGTGGCCTCGTACTACGCCGAATACCAGGCACCCTCCGGCACCGTCGTCTTGCGGCAACACAGCAAAATCAACGCCGAACTCACCAAGGTTTTCGGCCCGGTCGCCGACTACTATGCCGATCCTGCCCGCTTCCACAAGGCCGGTGATGCCTCGGCCATTCCCGTGTTCTGCGACGAGGCGATCGCCTCCGGCCTGGCCGGGTCCCTGGCAACGAAACCGTTCAACCACGGCAACGTCGACAACCCGCGACTCAACGTCCTCTACGCCGACGGCAGTGTCAACTTGCAGAAGGGCGACTGGAACTTCATCGGCGACAAATACGGCCTGCGGCGCATCGACAGCCTGACGTTCCCGTCCTACTATCTGCCGTACATCCGCATGGCCCCCTTCCCCGTTCAATAACGAGGCCTGGAAGAAACCGAATGGTGAGCTGTGATGGGCTCGCAAAGACAAGAGACCACATGAAAGCATTTGTTCTCGCAACCCTCCTGCTGTCCGTAATGCTTCACGCCGCGGAGCCCTTGCGCGTGGGGTTGCAGCCGCTGAAATACACGCAGCGGCCGACTCCCGAGCAACGGGCATTGGCAGCCGTTTCCTTCTATCTGCGGGAACGATTGGCGCAATGCCCCTCGGTTGCCGTGGTTGACGACGCGCGGGCACGATCGATCTTCAGCCAGCTGTCGGGCCGGTTGACGTATCAGACGCACAACGGCATTCTCCCGATTGATGTGTTGATCGATTGCCGGACCAGGAAAGACTCCATCGCTATCTTCCTGGCCCGGGCAGGCGGGGAAGAGGTCCTGTCCCTTTCGGTCAAGGACCTCCTTGCGGACTTCCCGGCAGCGATGCGAACGATCGCCCGCGAACTGAAACTCACTGCTGTCGAGACGACACGTCTTACCGACCCCGGTATGTCGTATGCCCCCGGGTTTCTGCTGGTCTACGGCACGCGCACGGAAACCGCAGCGTATCCGGCAAACACCGGCGAAATCCGGCTCAAGCAGTTCAGCCCGCATCTGAAGAAGTCGGTCAAGGATGTCCGTGTACAGGCTGCCATTGTCGAGGATGCCGGCATCCAACTCAGCAGCACGACGCGTGATCTGAAATTCAACAAGGCCGGGGCCGGGATGGGCCTGGTTGCTTTGCCGCAGATTCTCGGCACGGACTATGAATTCCGGGCCCACCGCCTGCTGCGGCTCAAGCCCGCCTTGTTCGAACCGCTCCTGCTCCGTCTGACGGCCCCCTTGGTGGCCGGCAATCTCGACGTGATCATGGGCGACCTCGACGACGCCGCCGATGATGCCATCGTTGCCCAGGCCGAGAAGACTGTGCCGCTGGCCTGGAGCGAAGGAGCCCTGCGACTGCTCGGCATCATCCAGTCCAAGACCGGTCTGCAGCGAATTATACGTGCCGGCGCCGGCGACACGCCGTCAACCCGCGCGGCGGCAGCCTATGCACTCGCGCAATACGAAGGCAATGCCAAAGCAGCGGCACAACTGCAGAAGCTGAAGTCGGACGCGGCCCCACGGGTTGCCTTCCTCTGCCTTTGGGGCCGGCGCCGGAAGGAGACTGCAACCCTCGCTGCGGCAGCGCGGAAAGCCGTAACCACCATGGATCTACCGGTCGTCGAGCTGCATCTGCTGCTGCAGGCGATTGCAGCGACGCCGTTGGCTGAAGACCGCCAGGTTCTTCGCCGCTGCGCGCATCACCCGATCGAACGGATTCGTACAACATCCCGACGGGGGCTGGACCGGTTGGCCGCCGCGAACCCGGAAGCCATCTCACGGCTGCTGCGATCGACCGACAGTCGCACGGTGTTGGCCGGCATCGCAGCCCTCCCCAAAGAGCTTGAGCAAGACGACCTGGCCCAACTCAAGCATCTCGCCCAGTCTCCCCACGGCAAGCTTGCCGCGGCCGCCGTCACGGCGTTGGCGCCGTTCCGGCCGAAGGACCCGCGACAGGCGCGACTGTTTGACCTGGAAACGGCGCCCAGCCTCGTCAGACATCGGGTCGTTGACCAACTGCGTGCCCGGGGCACTCCGGAAGCGGTCCAGGACCTGACCCAGGCGGCGTCGGGGCATGACGGCTACATCCGGGCCTACGCGTTGCGGGCACTGGCCGCGATCGCCCCCGAACAGGCCACGCCGATCGCGGTGAAGGGCCTGACCGACACGCATGACTGGGTTCGGCTGCAGGCGGCGGCGCTGCTCGCGACTCGGGCGCAGCCGCAACATGGCAAAGCCATCGCCGAAGCCATCGCCGCTGAGAAAAACATTGGCGTCACCCTCTATCTCAAGGACGCCCTGGCGAAGGCGAAGGGACAGCCCAAGCCGGCCCGGCGGCCGGCGGCGCGCAACGTGAAAGCGCGCCAGAACATGACCTGGCTCTGCGGGATCGGACGCGATGCCGAGAGCTCGCCGTTCCAGGGCTACTACGTGTTCAAGCCCGAACCGTCAGAGGTTTGGAAGAAAGCCTACGCCAAAGGCAAGGTTGTCTTTGCCCGGATCTCGTGCGTCGGCAATCCCGGCCAGATCATCGTCAGCGGCCGCAACCGAAACAGTTTCTGGCGGCAGATCGACGCGCAGTTGACCGATGCAAACCTGCCGTACCTCGACGGCGTGGTCCTCGGCGAAGAGACGATGTCGATGAACCCCTCAACTCTGTGGAACGACGGCTGGCGGCAGTTCTGCCGGGATGCCGCAATCGATACCAACCGCATCGGCGGTAAGGTGGAGAACCTGAACCCCGACGAGAAGCGGGCGTGGATCAATTGGGCGCTGAGTCGGTCGGTGGAGGGCTTCAACGCGATCTACGACTACATAAAACTGCGATTCGGCCGGCAGCGGCCCGGCCTCCAGGTCTGCACGTTCCTGCCGATCCAGGGGCTGCACGGATCGCTCGTCCCGCCGAACTTCAATACGTGGAAGTTCGATGTCGCGGGAATCTATCACTACAAGGGGGACAGCCGCATGGCCGCCTACAACCTGGTCCGGCGCTACAAAACCCACTGGCCGGAACGACCGATCCTGTGGCTCAGTCTCGGCATCGGCGGCTACGAGATGAACCCGGTCAAATGGAACCGAAGCGTGCCGGAGAGACCGTTGATGTATCGCACGAGCAGGAGCTATGCCGACACGGTCACCGCGTGGCTGGCGGGCGCCGATGCCGGCTGGTTCAGTATCTGGATCTTCATCTCGCCAACCTTCAAGCGCGGCAAAAGCATGTCCGGCGTCGTCGCCAATGCCGAGAGCATCGGAGCGGACAGCCCCGACCTGAAACGCGGCATCGACCATGCCTTCCGCGGCGTCGAGAAGATTCTGGATCGACAGGCCCTGGGCAAGCCGATCATCGGCGACAATGACAATGATCTCGGGATGGACGACCTCGATGACATTGAGCTCGATGCCGGCAAGAAGACGGAAGAAAGAGACCGCAAGATCGCCGCGTCGAAAGAGAAGATGCGCCGCGGCTTCGGCTTCTACCAGCAGTACGTCTACGATTGCGTTCGGGTCTTCAACAGCCTGCCCCGGCGCAATCCCAAGCCGAAGATCCTGGCGGTTCGCGCTGATGTATCGGTCTGGAGCCGGCCCCCGACTGCGAACCCGTTGGTCCCCGGCATGGCGCTGCTCAATGAGTACGACTTCGTCGCCGATCTCGACCAGGTGGTCAACCTGGATCTGTCCCGCTACCGCATGATCGTCGTCCGCGACCCGGACAAGCTCCGGGACCAGACCATCACCGCCTTGACCAAGTGGCTCAAGGACACCCCGGGACTGCTCTACATCAACCCCTTCCTGCCGGCAGAAGACAATGCCGAAGCCGGAACTGCCGCCGACCACGACGGCAAACTGACACTCGACTGGCCCTGGGAGAACGACGTGCAGACCACGATCGTCGAGGGCTACCCCGCGTCAAAACGAACGGTCCGCCGCGTCGACGTCAACGGCCGGGACACCAAGACATCGCTACTGGCGGTGCATGCGGCAACGTTCACCGTCAAAGGGGCGGCAAGAGGGTTGCTCACGGTCGGGAAGAAACCGGTGCTTGCCCTCTGGCACAACCCGAAGCAGTACCGCGGGGCAGTCTTGTTCGACGGCCTCGAGAGCGCCTCCGGCCAATACCTGGAACGACTGCGAGACGAGATCAACCGGATTCACCAGACGGCCAAGGTGGGGCTGCCGCTGACCGGGCCGCGGCTCCAGGTCCTCCTTCGGGATCGGGCCTTGCAGGCAACGGCGGCATCGCGTTACTACACGGAAGCCGGTGACGAAAGCAGACTCGCGGGTCTCGACCTGCTCACCGGCGAAGCCAATCCCAAGATCGGCCGGGCGGCCGCGGCAATCGTGGGAGCCGATTACACGAATCGGCACGTCGCCAACGGCAACGGCATCAATGCGCTCGCCGAAACGCCGTTCACCAAAGCGGAGGTCGACGGAAAGACACTGGTCCTGCAGGCCGCCGGTCTGATCCGCGTTGCTGCCGGGAACGCCAACATCAATATCAAAACGACATCCGGCAAGCCCATTCCTCGCGTGGATGACCCGCTGCAGTGGCTGCTGTCGGACACGACCGAGGGGCTGGCCGTTCTCGCTTTCGGCCCGACCAAGCGGCAGGTCGTCTACGTCCGATCCCAGCATCCCCTCGCTGTCACCACAACTCGGACGTCCGAATAGAAGCATGAGAAAGAAGGACGGACCCAACCAGAACTGACAGCGCCGGCGCTCTTGTGCCTGTTGCACCGAAAGGCAATGCCAGGCATTTGCCCGAAAATCCAACGCCAGGGGTAAGTTCGCGTTTGTTGCCCTGTCGTTTCTGCGCGCCACCACGGGCCTCGTGCCCGTGGAGCGATGATTGGTTCTTCCGCCGGGCATCGCTCATCTCTCCTGCCGGTCACGGCGTGGAGAGTAATCTTGGCACCACGGGGATGAACCCCGTGGAGGCCGGAGGGCAGCAAACGAGGGCTGACGACGCCAATGCTGTCAGCTTGAATCTCAGCGCACAATGCGTTATATTTCATTTCCGCGGGACGGGTTTGGTCCCGCTTGCAGAGCAAGGGGCAAGGCCCCCAAAGGAGCGGACAAATGGGTATCCCACTCGGGCGTCGCATCAGGGACACGCGACCCAAGGCTTTCACTCTCATCGAACTGCTGGTGGTAATTGCCATCATTGCCGTCCTGGCGGCGATGCTGCTGCCGGCCTTGCAGAAAGCCCGACGAATTGCGCTGACCGCCAACGCCAGATCCCACCACAGACAGATCATGATCGCGGTTCTCATGTTCGAGGGAGATTTCAATCATCTGCCCTATCTCTGGAAGGGAATGACGCCTGGATTGGACGGCGATCCCGTGGCGTCGATCTTCCATCCGAGCAATGAGCTGGTTACGGTGAACGGCGGTGGACCCTGGGACCCGCCGGGATCGAAGTTGCCGCGGATCTGGGCGGACGAGTTGGTGGACGGCGACTACATCCCGCCGGTGATGTTCAGTGACCAGGGAATCGAGCAGGCGGGACGTTCAGGCGGGACGTGGGCGACGATATCGAGCATGCCGGACAGCGAGGTCTTCGGCGACTACCCGATCAACTACGCGCCCAACTGCTTCTTCCTGTATTCCTCGATCAACAGCGACCAACTGGGTACGCGGAAACCGGAAACGGAAGGGCGATGGTCTCTGGCCAATCAATACAACAACCTGCGTTCCACAGATGCGGTCCAGCCGGACGAGAACATGTTCATGGGCGACCGCAAATTCATGGGATCCATGTCGGTGACGATCAAGCCCGGCTATGACGCCTCGGCCGGGGGCTGGCGGAACCCCCCCGACGGGTACGACCAGGCAATACTGGTGATGTCCAAAGCCAAAGCCGATGAAGGCGGGGACAAGCTGTTTTCCTTCATGGACGGGCACGTGGAACTGCTCGAAGCCAAAGAATACGTGATTGCCGACAGCAACGGCGGCTACTGGCATGGCGGCACCCCGGAATACGATCCGCAGAACGCGCAGCCGGAGTTTCGAGCGCGGCTTTGGGACATCCTGAATCGCGAACCCAAGGGCGGGAATTGGCAGTGGATGGATGAGTTGAACTGAGTCGAACGATGGAAATACCACGCTCTACCCGGTGAATTCGTCAGCCAGGCAAACCCCGCCGGGCACGGCGGAACCGGGAGCCCGTCATTGCAGCAGGCCGCCGACGTCTCGCTCTGTTCCAGTCCTTCGGCTTGATTTCCGGTCGTCCAAACCATAGGTTTGGCGCTTCTCGGGAAGACCCGCCGGGAACGAATTTTCATACCGTATACAAGGTGATCCAGATGGCCAAGAGCGACCGCTATGCCGAAGCCGGCGTCGATATCGACCTCGCCCAGAAACTGCTGGGCGACGTCAAAGAGAAGATCAAGAACACCACGCGCCCCGAAGTGCTCGCGCCCATCGGCGGCTTCGGCGGCATGTTTCAACTGGATCTGTCCAACTACCGCGAACCGGTGATCGTCTCCAGCGTCGACGGCGTCGGCACCAAGTTGATGGTCGCCAACCTGATGAACAAGCACGACACCGTCGGCAAGGACATCGTCAACCACTGTATCAACGATATCATCGTGCAGGGCGCGGAGCCGCTGTATTTCATGGACTACCTCGGCATCGGCAAGCTGCGCAGCCCGCTGTATGAAGAGGTCCTCAGCGGCTTGGCCGAGGCCTGCAGTGAACAACGCGTAGCCCTGCTGGGCGGCGAGACCGCAGAGATGCCCGGGCTCTACGGCGAGGACTACGACCTGGTCGGCAGCATTACCGGCGTGGTCGAGAAATCGAAGATCATCAGCGGCGAGAACATCCGGCCGGGGACCGCAATCGTCGGTCTGGCAGCGAACGGCCTGCATACCAACGGCTACAGCCTGGCCCGGCAGGTCCTCCTGAAAGATGCCGGCTACAGCGTGGACACGACGCTGCCGGAATTGGACGGCCAGAGCGTCGGCGCCGCCCTGCTGAAACCGCATGTCTGCTACTGGCAGGTCATTCGCCGGACGCTGGAAGACGAACTGCCGATTCACGGCATGGCCCATATTACCGGCGGCGGGTTCTACGACAACGTCCCGCGGATCCTGCCCGACAACGTGGATGCCGTCTTTCAGAAAGAGGTCATGTCCGTCCCGCCGATCTTCAAACTGATCCAGGCCAAGGGCGAGATCGAGGAAGCCGAGATGTACCGGGTCTTCAACATGGGCGTCGGCATGATGATCTTTCTCCCCGCCGACACCGTCGACAAAGTCATCGACCTGGCCTACCAGAACGGCATCCCGGCAGCCAGGGTCGGCGAGGTCACCGAAGGCGCAAAAACGGTGAAGATCGAAGGCATTGACTAGCTGACATTCCGGCGTCACTGCAACGTCTACACGGATTCCCACAAACGAGGAAATCGAAATGGCACTCTGGGGCGGCCGCTTCAGCGGCGACACAAACGAGCTGGTAGCGAAGCTCAGTGAATCGATCTCATACGATCAGCGACTCTATGCCCACGATATCCGGGGCAGCATCGCGCACGTCAACATGTTGGCCCAACAGGAGATCATCCCAACGGCCGACGCCCGGGCGATCATCGACGAGTTGGGCAATATCCTGGCCGAGATCGAAGCCGGCAATTTCGAGTTCAAGGAGGAGCTGGAAGACGTCCACATGAACATTGAAGCCCGGTTGATCGAGCGCTTGGGCGATGCCGGCGGCCGGGTGCACACCGGCCGCAGCCGGAACGATCAGGTGGCCACGGACATCCGGCTGTACCTGCGGGACGAGATCGACACGATCAAGGACCTCCTTACCGAGCTGCAGCGGGCGCTGGTGCAGTTGGCGGCCGCCAACGCCGAAGTCATCATGCCGGGATTCACCCACCTGCAGCACGCACAGCCCGTCTTGTTTGCGCACCACCTGCTGGCCTATGTCGAAAAGCTGGAGCGCGACAAAGGCCGGCTGGCCGATGCCCGCAAACGGATGAACGTCTGTCCCCTGGGCGCCGGCGCCCTGGCCGGCACCACATTGCCGCTTGACCGCGAAGCCACCGCGAAGGAACTCGGATTCGACGGCCCGATGCGGAACAGTATGGACGCCGTGTCCGACCGCGACTTCGCCCTCGAACTCGCCGCGGCGCTGGCGATCGTCATGACGCACATGTCGCGGTTCTCGGAGGACATCATCTTCTGGAAATCCCAGGAGACCGCGTTCATCGAGTTGGGCGACGCCTTCTGCACCGGCTCCAGCCTGATGCCGCAAAAGAAGAACCCGGATGTGGCGGAACTGACCCGCGGCAAGACCGGCCGGGTGTTCGGCGCGCTGACCAGCCTGTTGACCACGATGAAAGGCCTGCCGCTGTGCTACAACCGCGACATGCAGGAAGATAAAGAGCAACTGTTCGACGCCATCGATACGGTCAAGCTCATCCTGGCGACCTACGTCCCCATGGTTGCCAGCATCACGGTCGATGCAGAAGCCATGCTGACCGCCGCCTCCGATCCGGCGCTGATGGCCACGGACCTGGCCGAATGGCTGGTGGAACAGGGCGTGCCCTTCCGGACGGCGCACGACCGCGTCGGCAAGTTCGTCGCCTGGTGCAAAGACCATGGCAAAGCGCTGGACGCCGTCACGCTGGACGAGATGAAAGAGACGATCCCGGAAGCCGACGCCGCCTGTCTCGGGCTGTTCGACCCGGAACGGAGCGTAGCGGCGCGGGACCTCGCCGGCGGCACCGCCCCGAAACGGGTTGCCGCCTGTCTGGCGAGTTGGGAGAAGGAACTCGGGTAGTATGGGAGATCACCCGCGCCGGTTTCTACTTGCCCTGTCCCGGCCGTGCGGTCGTACCTGCTTCGGCGCGATCCTGCTGATGGCGGCGGGCGTTTTCAGCGCGGAGATTGTTCTGCGGCAGCCGGCGGTTCAACGTCGTTTGCCCAGGCCGAGCTTCGGCATCAACCGTCGCGCTCTCGATTTGCGTCTGGCCGAAGCCGATGAAATCGTCGATGGCGGCGGCGAGATCGACGTTGTCTTTCTTGGACCTTCGACTGTGGCCGCAAGCATTGATCCGGCAGTTTTTGACGCCGCGTACACGCGCCACACCGGCCGACCCGTCAGCAGTTACAATATGGGCAGTGCCGGAGTCACCTTCCCGGCGTCAGTGGTGATGGCGAGGGTCATGCTCAAGCGTTACGCCCCGGAGTTGCTCGTTGTACCGGTAATCATGAGCGAACTGGTGCAGACGGAAGATCGATATTATGAACAGCAGCTGTATGAATCCCCGTTCATCCGCTATCATCGGGGTGAACCGTTGCTGTTCGGCAAAGCCACCGACAGTCTGATTGCGGTGCGCTATTTCCTGCGCTTCCGCCAATGGCTGGAGCACCCGGAACTGTCGGCAAGCATTGCCTTGCAGGAGAGACTGATCGACCGTGGCCGGATTCGGAGATCCGGCTCGCGGGCTTTTCGACTGCATGCCGGACGTGACCGAAGTCGCCGTTTGCAGTTCCGTGAATTCGGCGTCGACCCCGAACGGCTCGCGGTCGTGAACGACCTTGCGGCCCTTCCGGTCGAGGTCATCCTTGTCGTCATGCCGGTTCATCCTGCTTAGGGTCCGCGCGGAAATAACTTCACATTTTGAGAGACTTTCAAGAGTCG
>CAYLNH010000266.1:0-10086 GCA_964384625.1 uncultured Lentisphaerales bacterium | reverse complement strand
TGGTATGTCTGCCCCGAATAATGCGACGTTATTTCCGCGCCGACCCTTAGTGCCAGTTTGCCGGCGGCATCGATGCCGATGAGAACGCTGGTGTTGCGCGTCCTGACTCGCCAGAGATGCACGCCGGGATCTGTCTTGATCGGCTCCAACACCGTCAGTGTCTTTGCCGGGCCTTTCCCCGTCCAGTACACTGCGGCGAAGCTTGCGTCTTTCGTGCCGTCCCGCGTGACGCGCAGGAACGGATGCATCCTCGGGTAGTAATGCTGCATCATCTCGCCGTCAAGCACATTGGCCTTGCCGTCGGTCTGGATGAAGAGTGTTACCTTCGGTTCCTTATCGGTGCCGTACTTCACGACGAACGGCTGGTCGGTTTGCGCTGTCGAGCACGTGCCGAAGGTTTTCGGTGCCGGCTTTGCAACGGACAGTATCGGCGCCTTCTTCAGCGGTTGCAATTCGAGTTGTACTTCCTGGCGTTTGCTCGTTGGGAAGTAGTGCCAGGCGTACTTGTGGCTCTCTTTACTGCGGAGAACATCAGCAACAAAGAAGTGGTCGCCGACAATCGCAACAAGCCGTTGCTGGATGACACCGGGGTACAACGGTTCCTTGTCGTTTGTCCGGAACAAGGCGGCGGCAACAAGACCTTCCTCCTTCAGCTCGACAAGCGGCACACGTTCCTCGAGCATGTCCTTGCCGTCGACCGTTACCAGGTTATGCGCGAAGCTGTGGTACATATTCTTCGAGAAGCTGGAACCGTATGTGATCCGGCCGACTTGGCGGGAGATGCGTTTGCCGTTGACATACAGGTGTGTATGCAAGCGGTCTTTTTCACTGCGCTCCCACTGCATGCCGAAGTTGATTGCGAGACAGCGATGACCGGAGGGCGCATTGCGCCGCAGGAAGAGATAACCCGTGCCTTCGAGCACGGTAGACGTGCCAAGTGTGCCCGCAGTTTCCGGCAGTCCGATGACGCCGTCCTCGATTGTATGCACGTGCAGACGTTTGCGGAAGGCAACGATGGTCGGCAGGTAACGTGGATCGCGCCAGGCTTTGTACGCCATCTCGTAGTAGTGGTTGCCATACTGCGACACGCCGGTCGGCGAGATGGCGACGCTGCCGTCGAAAATGCGTTTGAACCGTTGATTGAATAAGTTGATTCCCTGCTCATTCATCATCCGGGCGAAGTCGCACATAACGTGCATGGTGGACCTGTGATAGCCGCCGCCTTCCTGGGCGATGCCGTCTTCGGAGAACCCGTCATCGAACAGGGAAAGGAAACCGTGGGTGCCGTAGATGGCCTCTCCTGCCAGCGCCCAGCGCTTCGTGTAGAGGCCGGCCGAGCCGAAGCACTTGAAGTACTCGGCCCGCTGATTCATCTCGGCCCCATGACTCATCAGCCGGGTGCCGGAGTTCAGCAGAAAGGCATACTCGATCTTCCGGCGCTCCGCTTCAGTGAGCGACGGGGATGCGGCGATCTTGTGGTAGGCCTTGAATACGTTGCTGACGGCAAAGGCCTCACCCAATGTGGTCGAACACATCTTCGATTGCGACGCCGTGCTGCGCGGTTCCTGCGAGATGATCTTGTCATACTTCTCAGCGTACTGCAGCAAGACCCCCTTCGCCTTGTTGGCGAACGCCTCATCACCGGAATGCTGGTAGGCCGCCGCGAGTTTGCCGATGTCGCCCATGTATTCGCCGTGGCGTCGGCGCAGGTAGGCTTTGACGATGATATCGCTTGTATAGACCGTCTTGCACTTCGGGCATTGGTGATGCTGCACGTCAATCGCTTTGGGACGGGTCTGGCATTTCTTGCACAGATACGATTGATCGTGGCCGGTTGGCCCAAGTGTCAGCACGTCATAGTCCTTTTTGAGCAGTGGTCGGGCGTTTTTGACGATGCGCTCCGACAACTTGGCAGCGCCGGGGTAGACCTTGTCCATCTCGCGATAGAACGCCATGGTTTCGGCCGGTTTCGGGTGGCGCATATTGTAGGCCGGCACAGCAGCCCACAGATACCAATCGCGGTAACCCATGATCGGGCGGACCGTAACGTCCTTTACTGTTTTCATTGTCGCCGAGAGTGAGACGTACTCAGCGAAGAGCGGGGGAAGCATCTCAGCTTTGCGTTTCTCGATCGAGAAGTTCAGTTTGACGTTCTTCTTCTCGCCGGGGCCGAGTTGCACACTGATGTTGTTCTTGCCGGTGCCTTCGAACACCGCCCGGTGGTAGTGCATGTTCTCTGTGTCTGCGGTCAGTGTGGCCGTGTCCGGCTTCTTCATGCGGCTGGTTAGCGTGATGGTATAGGTGGTGATGTAGTGCGTGTCGGTTTTCGTGTACTCCGCGTCGCGTTTGCTGAAACTGATGCGGACCGGATACTTGACCAGGCGCAGGTTGGCAACGCGCATCTTACGCCAGCTCGGCTCCCCCTTGAAGCGCAGGAAGCGCGGCGCGAACTTGAAGGTGAACGTTGGGTTCTTTGGCCGGTCTTTCCTTTTTGCGTACCGGGGTGTCAGGAATACGCCGTCATCGTCCATACGTAGATCGCAGCGGAAGTTCAGCCACTGCTCGCGCGGCCGGCGCATCTTCGCGTACCAATTACTCATGGTCTTCGGTCGCGGCCATTCCTCAATGGTCCACACCGGCGAGGCGTCGGAGCCGAGCAGATAGAAATCACAGGTGAGTTCGTCGTATCTATTCAGGTCGATGCCGGCTTCCTTCATGTCGAGCGTCAGGCTCTGTGGCTTACTCGCCTGGATGGTCCACTCCTGCACGGTCTCTCCATTGGGCCCGGCGTTCTTGATTGGCTTGATGTCGGCTTCCCCGACCCATTCCTTGTGGCTGAGATCAAGACGGCGGACCCAGGTTTCGCCGGCAACCAGAGCGTGCATGTATGCCATGGTGATGATTCCAAGTAGTAGTCGAGTCATGTGTCGTTCCTGTGTATCCAAGTTGTGGACGAAGGTAGAAATGTCAGTTCTTTCGTCTACGGATACCAACCGAGGTTGCCGTTCCAGAACGTCTTGTCCGTGTTCGGAATGTACTCGTTGGCGCCGTGCTGAATCTGTCCGGCATACCGCTCTGCGTGCATGTCGAAGTAGAGGAGGCAGAAGCGGTTTTCGTGACGAAGTTGGATGGCCGGCGAACCAATCGCGTTGTCCCAGGCGTTCTGGTAGGCATGGTTCGAGTCGAGCACCGACATTGTGGCTTCCGGCTTCTTGAACTGCCGGAAGTAGCGGACCTTGGCCGGGGGGGTAGGTGGGTTGTGGATGTTCGTGTGGAGATAACCGTTGGTCGCGTAAGAGCGTGCTGCTGACGCCTCTTCCGGACAATGGATCCCGGGTTCCGGCCCGACCTCTGTGCCCGCGTACTCCTTCATCTCGTGCGTCCAGTAATACGCATGCTTGAACCGATGCGGCATGACCGCGCCGTTGAAGTCGTCGGCATAATTGATGAACGCCATGCCGAATTGCCGCATGTTACTGATGCACGCCACGGTCCGCGCTCGGCCGCGCGCCTGACTCAGCGCCGGCAACAACATGGCCGCCAGAATCGCGATGATCGTGACAAGGACCAGAAGTTCGATCAATGTGAACGAACCCGGACGATGGACTCTCTCCGTCATGTTGACACCCCTTACTTGTTCAGATAATCAAGATCCGGATACCCCCAACCAAACGTTCCTGCATGAAACCGCGTTGTCAGTTCTCTCATCTTCTGCAGGCCTTCGGCAACCGGGATCTCCCGGTTGATCATGGCCGCGCAAAGCGGCATGCAGATTGTCGAACAAAATTCCGGCACACTCGGTACGGACACGCCATAGCCCGTTCCGTCGCGCACGATGCGTTGCAGAGCCGCGATGCGCTCCGACTCATTCGGGTCGCGTTCGGTCAGCAGCGATTGCCGGGCGGGGATCCCGTAAGCATGCTCCATCAGCAGCTGCTGCGCCCGTTCCGACGCCATGAACCGCGCCAGCTCTTCAGCGGCGTCCGGTTCCTCCGAGCGGGCGGACAGCGCCAGTACACAGGGCGTGTAGCGCGGCGTCTGCCCGAATAGCCGTGGGGATGACTGCACCGACACCGGAATCGCTGCGTTCTTCAGGATCGTCGGGGCGATCGCCGTCGTCGTTTCGATGATGGCGATGTCGCCGCGAGAAAAGGGCACGCGGCGGTCCCACATGCGTGACCGCACCTTGTCGCCCAACGCCGTCAGTTCCTGCAGCAACGGCTCGATACGCTCCGGCAGGCTCTCCCGCCCGGCATTGGTCTCGATGCTCTCACTGGCAACCACGGAAATCGGAAAGAGCACGGTGACCGCCAACAGGCATTCGGCCGCAAGGTTGGCATCGGCGTCGGCAATTGCCGTCAGCATTTGATGATAGTCCATCGGCAACTGGACCTTCATGGCACACGCAAGTTCAGTGTTGACCATGAACAAACTTGCCGTTGCGGAGAACGGCGCACCAAAATCGAGCGTCGCACTGTAGCACTCGGCCGTGTGGTCTCCTGTATGTGGCTTGGCGAACGGACGGATCAACCCGGCATCGCGATAGCGCGCGAGACTGTATTGGGGCAGGAAGACGACATCGCCGATCTCAGGAAGACCATCCGGCTTCCGATGCGGCTGTTCCGATGTGCGGCTGACGCGGATGTCCGGGTTTTCTTCCTGGAAACAGGCAATTGCTTCATCCCAGAAACGCAGCTGGTTCGGCAGCGAGTCCTGGATCTCCAACGTGACTTCGCGTTTCGCTGTTGGTTTCAGGTACGGCAATGCCGCTGGTGTTTGCAGGACATCGTCATGGACTGGGGTTGCGGCCGGAGCTGGTACCTCGGCCACGAACGTGCCACGCGCCGGCTGTTTAACGACCAGGCCTTCTTCCACCAGCACGGCCAGTGCCCGGCGTACCGTCATCGGCGCCGCCCCCAGCTCTTTGGCAAGTGCGCGCTCTGACGGCACCCGATCTCCCGGCTGCAGCCTCTGCTCCCGGATCAGGCTCCGAATCTGCTCTACGAGCTCGAGGTAAAACGGCGTATTCTGAGGCTGATTCACGCAACTGCTCCATCTGCTATAACTGCCCTAGTGTAGTGCGCGAATCGGGCGCTGTCAAGGGGATTCGGAGATTTTCGGAGGGGGAGTGAACCGCAGATGGAGACCAATGGACACAGATGGGCAGGGGAAGGGGAAGAGCAGGGCTGGTTGAGAACTACCTCCAGCGATTTGCCGGCAATTAATTGCAGACGTCAGGTTCTGGCCATGTCGCCGCAGTATTGATTGGCTCGCTTCAGATGCCTCAGTTCTTCCTATTTGTGTTCATCGGTGTTCATCCGTGGTTTGTTCTCTCCGTGATCCGGCGCTCCAGATCGGCGATCAACTCGGGATCCGGATCGTGGAGCATGAGATTCCGGCGTTGCTCCGGATCCTCCTGCATGTCGAAGAGCATGGCGTCCTCGTGGTCCAGGTAGTGCCAGTAAGCGTATCGCTCCGTGCGGATGGCGACGAACTCGGCAATCCGGGTTTTCTGTTCGGCAAAGACGTTTTCACGGCCGGAACCGGTGCCTTGCATCAACGGCACGAGTGACTGCCCGACGGCGCGATCCGGGAGCGGCACATCGCAGAGATCGCAGAACGTCGGCAGCAGGTCGACCATTTCCACGAGCTCGGGGATGCGTTTCCCCTCGGGCAAGCGCCCGGGCCAGGACAGCAGGAACGGTACGTGTGCCGTCTCTTCGTAATAGTGCGGCCCCTTTACATACAACCCGTGCTCACCCAGCAGGCAGCCGTGGTCCACCGTCAGCGCGACAATCGTGTTGTCCGCCTGCGGGGATCTCTCCACGGCATCCAGCAGCCGACCCAGTTCGTGGTCGACATGGGTGACCAGTCCGTAGTAGTGGTGGCGGACCTTCCGAATCTCGTCGTCGGTGAATTCGTCCCACTCGCGGTTGTGCCGGTATTCCCGCATGAATTGCGGTTGTTCCGCCGCGTCATCATCGGTGTACTCCGGCAGGATCGTACGGTTTTTGTACATCTCGTCATAAGGCGCCGGCGACGTCACCGGCGTATGCGGACGGTCCAGCGACAACCGCAGCATCAGCGGCTTTTCGCCGTAGTCATGCTTGTCGAAGATGTCGACGGCTTCGTCGACGCCGACCGCGCTGTAGGTGCGTTCACGCGGACACATGTCCCGCGCGTAGATCACCGGCTTGGGAAAGCCGTCAGCCGTGAACGTCTTCCAATCCCAGTCTTCGGGGTAATCGTCCGGCACGTGCATGTGCGGCGTACCGTCATGGTTGATGCCGCGATGCTCTTCGAAGCCGGCGTCTTGCGGGGAGATGCCCAGGTGGACCTTGCCGACATTCGCCGTCTTGTAGCCCGCGTCCAGGAAGGAGCGCAACAGCAGCGAGTCCTCGGGTTTCATCTTCTGGCTGTTTTGGAACACTTCCGTCTGGTGGCAATACATCCCGGCCAGCATGGACACGCGCGCCGGCACACAGACCGGGTTCTGGCTGTAAGCGTTCTCGAACAGCACGCCGCGTTTTGCCAGGCGATCGATGTTCGGGGTCTCGATGAACGGATGGCCGTAGCAGCCGAGCACATCGGTGCGGCACTGGTCGAGGAAGATCCAGATGATATTGGGTTTCATGTGCAAGATTGTGTCTCTGTGTTAAGTAATTCGGCAGACCGAATTCCTTCTAGTGCGGCGGAGTACCGCCGCAGTACTTCTTTCCAGATGTATCATGAGCATCCCTGCTCATGTCCGCTTCCGACCTGTATCATGAGCATCCCTGCTCATGCATCTTACCACGTTGGGGTTCTGGTTACGTCGCAATAGATCGGGATGGGGTTGACGATCTGGCCGTTGCCGGCGCCGCCGGGGGTGACTTTCCGGCCGTCGACGACCGGCAGGTTGCGATACTGCGGCAACGTCCGAATCCGGATGTTGTGGGCAACCATCTCTTCCAGTAGTCGCGTGCGAATCGCGACGCAGTCCGGATCGGTGTAACGGTTCACCTGTTCGGTCGGATCATCGACCAGGTTGATCAACTGATTCGGCGAGTCCGGGTCGTCGAACACCGTCAAACGCCAGCCGTCGCCGGAAATCACCGATTCCACGGGCCCGAACGCAACGCTGACCGATTCCCATGGCTCTTCCTGTTCGCTGCCGGCACAGATTGGCGCAAAACTCCTGCCCTCCAGCGGCGGCAATTGTGTGGCGTCGATCCCGGCCCAGTCACAGAAGCTCGGGAAGAAGTCCAGCGCACAGACCAGATCGCCGGAGACGCCTTGCTGCACGTCGCCGCCGGCGACGATCAGCGGGCAGCGAATGCCGGCGTCATACGGGCGGACGCCCTTGGCGTGCAGCGCGTGGTCGCCGCAGACGTCGCCGTGGTCCGTGGTGAATACGAGGACGGTATCGTCCCACAGGTCCTCCTGGTCGAGGAACGCGACGATGCGGGCGATCTGGTCGTCAATGAACTTGATCGACCCGTGGTAGTGCGCGCGGAAGCGTTTGATCTCGTCGGCATTGTGCGCCGCCGCCTTGAAGCCGCACCAGTCCTGGGTCTTCTCGAGGATGGCGTTGCCTTCCTCCTCCCACGCGGCCGGGATCGGATCGGGCATGTCGGCCGGATCGAACATGGTGTCGTAGGGCTGCGGCGGGTCATAGGGCGCGTGCGGGTCGACGTAAGAGACAAAGCAGCAGAACGGCTGCTCCTCGTCTTTGCGTCTCGCCAGATAGTCCAGGGCAACGTTGGTGATGTAAGTGGTCTGATGTAGTTCTGCCGGCAGTGGGGACGGATAGACCTGCTGCCATTCGCGCCCGGCTTTCAGCGGTCCCAGTATCCGTTGGCGCAGCTCGCCCAATGCCTGCGGCGTGTTGTACGGCTCCGGGATCTCCTCCCAGTTGCGCGGGTGTCCCCAGGCGACCGCCAAGGCTTCTTCAAGATGATCCGGATGCTCGTCACGAATCCACTTGATATAGGCTCCCCATTTCGGGTCCTCGGTGATCACGGTTTCGTCAAAGCCCAGATAGGAATAGTCTTCCGGGTGCTTCAGGGGCATCGGGCAATGATGGAACTTGCCGAAACCGCCGACGTGATAGCCGTGGTATGCCAGCACGTGGGCGTAGGTCGGGGTGTCGCTCGGCTGCGTGAAGTTGTTGCTGATCATCCCGTTGACCGCCGGCGAACGCCCGGTTGTCAGGACGCCGCGATTCGGGGTGCACACGGGAGACGAGGAATAGCAGCGGTCAAACCGCATACCGCGTTCCGTCAGCGCGTCGAGGGTTGGGGTGGAGTCCACGCCGCTGCCGTAGCAGTTGACGTGGCAGGCGGCCATCTGATCGGCCATGATGAAGATGATATTTTTCGGCATAGTTCAGTGTCGCGTTTACTTCGTTTACTGCTGCCCGTTGGGCAGCCACAGGGCCTGCGGCCCGTCTCCGTGTTCAGCGCCGGAATGAGTCTTTCTCTCCGTGAGCGACTGTACCGGCGCGAACGTCGTTTGTATCACAAGCATCCTTGCTTGTGTTCCGAAACATGGCAGGGATCCGTCTTCGCCTGAAAGCTTCGTCGAGACACGTGCTCATGATGCATTCTTCTGAACGCAGTTCAGAAAAGAGAAAGCGCGGCAGGATGGGCAACTCCTTCGGGAATCTGTATGTCATATCGAATTCCAGTCATCCCATCCTGCTCTCAATTCACCATCTACTATGTGCTATGAACGATCTACGGTCTACCTTGAAATCGATCTGGTTTGAGACAATACTATCGAAAAACGGACGTATCATGTTTGATGGTGAGTAGAAAGAAAGAGAAACCAGGTCGGAAGCTGAAGCAATCCGTCAGTATCTCCCGACCGTTCCAGGCCGCCTTGGCGCGGATTGTGCCGATCGATATGATCGTGCGCGGGCTGGACATCAGCCTGCAGGACTTCCGTGTGTTGACCACGAGCAGTCGCCGGGGGGAATTGCCGGCGAAACGGTCATCGCGAATTCGCCTGGTCTATGTGCTGCAGGGCAGGGCGACTGTAGATACAACGAAGCACAAGGAGGTCCTGAACCCGGGGCAGGGCGTGATTGTTCCCGCGCACCGGACGATTGGATTGCGGCTCGGCAGGCGAACTGTGGTGTGGGTTGCCGGCGTGCAGTTGCGCGGCGGTCCGGCCAAGCGGCTGTGTGATTGCTTTCCGGAGAGTGACGTCGAGCGAGGCCTGGTGCCGACGGCGCACGACCAGGCGTTCGCGGTTGCGCAGACCATTCATGATCTCCAGCATGGCCGCTGCGGGGCCTGGCGTGAACGGATTTTTGCCAGCCTGCTGCGCGCCTGGTACGCGCTACTGATCGGCCGTTGTTTTGCCGGCCGGCGGCTGCAGTGGCGGGTTCGCGGCGAGGAAGTCTCGGAGCGTATTGGCGAGCGGATCTGTGATGAGGCCGTGGCCGTTATGCGGGAGAGCCTGGATGAGTCGATCAGTGTTGACGATATCGCCCGCGCCGTCGGTCTCAGCGGCCGGCATTTGAATCGCCTGTTCCAGCGGCACCGGGAGAAGTCGGTGCACCAGACGCTGCTGGAGCTGCGGCTGACGTACGCCAGGACGTTATTGGAGAAACGGCCGGAGTTGTCGATCAAGCAGGTTTCGCATCGTTGCGGTTTCCAGCGGCCGGCACATTTCACCCAGGCGTTCAAGAAACGGTTTCACCTGCTGCCGCGTGAAGTGCGCGCGTCCGGATAGGTCGTTGGGCCGGGATGGCGCTGAATTAGGTTTGGGAGGCCGGACACGTAGTTCAGGAGGTCCGGAAGTGCGTGCCATTCCGGGCTGCAGCATTTCCATAAAGGCTGTAGCCGCTAATCGAGCGAAGTCTACTGCAACGCTGTCAGCGTTGAATCGCCTCGCCATTCATCCCCGGGGTAGGCTTTGCCAAGGGCGCATGTCACTTCCGTAGGCGTTTCCTGCCGACAATTGGCTCGATCCTACGACCCCAGGCGGTTTACCCGCCTGGTGAAGAAGTTCATTAGTGGCTGCAAGCCCTCACCCCTCACCCCGCTTTTCGGGCGCTGGGAAGCCGGCTTCCCAGCGCCCGAAAAGCAGGATCGTGGG
>CAYLNH010000265.1:0-10107 GCA_964384625.1 uncultured Lentisphaerales bacterium | reverse complement strand
TAGGATCGAGCCAATTGTTGGCAGGAAACGCCTACGGAAGTGACATGCGCCCCCTGCGGTGTTCTTGTATTTCACGACGGCTGAACTATCGGTATTGGCTCGCGGAATCTATCTCTGGTTGCGTTGTGGAGCGCCTACCTGCATGAATACCCCCGGTCGCCAACAGAAACCGGACGCCGTCCATCTGGATCCGGCGGCGCGCGCCGCCTTTCCCGGAGCGCGGAAGATCTATGTCGAAGGCAGCCGCCCCGACCTGCGCGTACCGATGCGCGAAGTGCAGCAGACCGGCGATCACCCGGACATCTATGTCTATGATACGTCCGGGCCGTATACTGATCCGGCGGCGGCGATCGACATCAACCGCGGACTTCCGGGCTTGCGTCGGCGCTGGATCGAGGAGCGCGGCGACGTCGAGGAATTGTCGGACTACAGCAGCGCCATTGCCCGCCGGCGCGCGGCGGACCCGGCGTTGGCGGCGGTCCGGTTTCCGGCATCGCGCCAACCGCTGCGGGCCCGCGCCGGCGGCGCCGTGTCGCAGTTGGCCTATGCCCGGCGCGGCATCATCACGCCGGAGATGGAGTTCATCGCCATCCGCGAGAACCAGCGTTTCCAGGAGTTCCGCGGCACGGATCTCGCACGGCAGCACGCCGGCCGGTGTTTCGGCTATGACCTGCCGCCGGAGATTACACCGGAATTCGTTCGCGACGAGTTGGCGGCCGGCCACGCCATCATCCCGGCCAACATCAACCATCCCGAAACCGAGCCGATGATCATCGGCCGCCGGTTCCGCGTCAAGATCAACGCGAATATCGGCAATTCCGCGGTCACCTCGTCCATCAGCGAGGAGGTCGAGAAGATGTTGTGGTCGACCCGCTGGGGGGCGGACACGGTGATGGACCTGTCCACCGGCCCGCACATTCACGAGACCCGTGAATGGATCCTGCGCAACTGCCCGACGCCGATCGGCACCGTGCCCATCTACCAGGCGCTCGAACGTGTCGACGGCGAGATCGGCGAGTTGAGTTGGGAGATCTTCCGCGACACCTTGATTGAGCAGGCGGAGCAGGGAGTTGACTACTTCACGATTCACGCCGGCCTGCGGCTGTGTTTCATCCGCTTGACTGCCGACCGCGTGACCGGCATCGTCTCGCGCGGCGGCTCGATCATGGCGAAGTGGTGCCTGCTGCACCACCGCGAGAACTTCCTTTACGACCATTTCGACGAGATCTGCGCTCTGGTCAGACAGTACGACGCCGGCTTGAGTCTCGGCGACGGCCTCCGCCCGGGATCGCTGGCGGACGCCAATGACCGGGCGCAGTTCGCCGAACTCAAGACCTTGGGCGAGCTGACCGCGAAAGCCTGGCGCCGGGATGTCCAGGTGATGATTGAAGGCCCCGGCCACATCCCGATGCAGATGCTCAAAGAGAACATGGACCGCGAGTCGGCCGACTGCTGTGACGCCCCCTTCTACACGCTGGGGCCGCTGGCAACCGATATCGCCCCGGGCTACGACCACCTGACCAGCGCCATCGGCGGTTCGCAGATCGCCTGGCTCGGCTGTGCCATGCTCTGTTATGTGACGCCCAAGGAACACCTGGGCCTGCCGGATCGCGATGACGTCAAGACCGGCATCATCGCCCACAAGATCGCCGCCCACGCCGCCGACCTGGCCAAAGGCTTTCCCGGCGCCCAGATCCGGGACAACGCACTCAGCCGGGCCCGCTTCGAATTCCGCTGGGAAGACCAGTTCAACCTCGCTCTCGATACCGATCTGCCGCGCCACTACCGCGATGAAACCCTGCCGGCCGCCCGCGACAAACTCTCCCACTTCTGCAGCATGTGCGGCCCCAAGTTCTGCAGTATGAAGATCACCCGGGAAGTCCGCGACTACGCCCGCCGCCACGGCTTGCGCGAGGACGAAGCCCTGGATGCCGGCCTGGACGAGAAGGCCCGGGAGTTCCGCGGCGACGCCGATCCCGGCTCGCCTGCTTAGATCCCCAGATTCGGCTTCCGGCTCTCCGCGAAGGACCGGATCGGATGGACCCGTCTTCAGGCTTCAGGCTTCGCCACATGGCTTCAACCCGACACGTCGCACAAGGCTTCGCTGAGCCGCGCAGGATGATTCACGAGCCGGAGGGGCTTGTTTCCCTTTCCGCAATCATCTTGTCCAGAACCCCATTCCTCTCGGCAATAGAGCGTTCTAAGCTATTCTGTAGCCGCCACTCCTCACGCTGAAGGCGTGATAGTCTTGAGCCTGGGGTTGGCGAAGCCTACCCCAGGATGGGGGGAGATACGGTTCAACGCTGAAGGCGTTGTAGTAGGCCCTGCCGTGTTAACGGCTATAGTTTTTTGGGAAATGCTATAGTCCGGCCGGAAACGCAATTCAGGAGGTCCCAGGTGCCATTCGGGGCTACCGGACTTCCAGCACCACCGGCTTGGCTTCGGCGCGGATTTCCGGTTCGTAGTACTGGTACGCGGCGGCCACCGGTGTCTTGGCTTTCACCGGGAACTTCGCCTTCAACTGATAGCTGAACAACAGCGGTTCCCGGCCGCGGATCTCACGGAAGTAGAGGATCACCTGCCGGCCCGTGACCGAGTACTTCTCGATCACGCCGCTCGCCTTCAACTCGCTGAATGCGTCCGTCTCCACCTTGAACCCCGGCGGGATGCCGAGGTCGACAATCGTCATCTGCGCCGTGCCCGGTCGATTGTACTGCAGGCTCACGTTGCAGGTCAGTTTATCATCCACCGCGATCTTGTCGGTGTCGTAGTTGACGTCGATGGCCAGGACCTCCTGCCGCGGCTGCGGATCGACATGCGTCGGCCACGGGATGTAATGCCGGGCCACGATCTGGTACGCCAGGTTGCCTGCGCCGGAGGTCTCCAGCGCAATCTTGTTGGTGCCTTCTTTGACCAGTTCACGCAGACTGATCAGTCGATACACGTCGCTGGTCTCCGGTGTGATCCTGATCTCTTCGGCGAGCTTGCCGTTGGCCGTGACGGTGACGTTCAGGTCCTTGTCGGTCGCGGCGCCGCCCGTGCCGGAGCCGGCCAGGAGGGCCTTGATGCCGAAGATCGTCGCCTGCGTCGAACTCCAGGTGCCGAAGGAGTCCTTCTGCTGGATGAGCCAGGCCAGGGACTTGTGCGCCGTACTTGTATCGTAGCGGCCGTTCAGCAACGCACAGGCGGCGAGACCGGTGGTCTCAATGGCCAGCACGTTGCCCTTTGAGTAAGTCGCGCCCTGCCCGGTGGAATCCCACCAGACCAGCTTGTCCTTCTCGCTCTTGCGCTGGACGAGTTCCTTCAGGAGGTCCTTGGCTTCGGCGCGGTCGGCGTGCACAAAGGCGTTGCAGGTGAGTGCAAAGGTGTAGTTGTCCTTCATCTCGCTGCGCTTGCCGGCGAGCCAGTTCAGCGCCTTGTCGAGCCGCGCATCGCGCTGTCCGGATTCGGCCAGGGCCCAGGCGATATACGCCGTGGCCGTCAGGATCGAGCCCTGCCGGTTGATCGCGCCTTCCGGGATCCCGCCGGACGTCGGCGTCCAACTGCCGTCGCCTTGCTGCTGGGCGAACAGCCATTCCCGCGTCCGGCTGATCACCTTCGGGTCGACTTCGTAGACCTTGGCCATGTCGTGGAATTCAAGCAGGCCGTAGGCCGTCAGGATATTGTGCGCCGGCGGGTTGCCGAACCACTCGAAACCGCCGCCCTTCACTTCGAACGACAGCAGACGCTGGTAGCCGGTGTTGATGTACTGCAGCGCCTTCATCTCCAGCTCCGGTTTGATCTGCTTCGTCTGGCGCATGTAGTTCAAGACGATGACGTTCGGGTAGGTTGCCGACGACGTTTGTTCGAAGCAGCCGTTGGGCATGCGGAAGATGCCGTCGAGCCCTTCCATCACCTGGCTGAAGGCGCCGGGGTAGATCTTGACATACAGGTCGCTGGCGCCGTCGATGGCGGCGGCGGGAATCACGATTTCGCGATTCAGGTTCTCCTTCAACTCGCCGTTGACCGTCTGCACAAACTCCTCGCCGTCCGGCTTCACGTTTACCCGGCGTTCGACGGCGTCGGCCATCTCGCTGCCGAAGGCTTTGATCTGCAGTGCGTGCCGGCCGGGTTTTTCAGCGATGATCGTGAAGTAGACCGCTTTGATCTCGCCGGGCTTGAGCACCAGCGTCTTCTTCGGGTCGTCCAGCAGCTTGCACCAGTCCGCCGGCTGCACCTCCAGCCGCACCGTCTGGTCGGTCTTCAGATAGTTGAACAGCGACACCGGCACGCTGACGCGGTCGTGCTGCGTCAACTCCACCGGGAAGTCGATATCGATGAAGAAGTCCTGGAAGACGCGGATGCCTTTCGTGTCGGACGCGAGCTCACCGCGTTTGGAGACGGCACTCATGGCCAGTCGCCAGGTAGTGATCGAGTCGGCCAACGGCAAGTGCAGTTGCGCCTTGCCCTGCGCGTCAGTAATCAGTTCCGGCTTCCACAGGAGGGTTTCCGGGAAGTACCGACGCACGCGCGTCGGCGCCTTCAGCGCCTGGCCGGCCGCACCCGCATCCGGCGTGTCTTCATCGCTGTTAAAATCTGCCGACATTTCCGCTTCCTCCGGGGGCATCATCGGCATCGCTTCGGCGGCGCCGGCGAACTTCCGTTTGGCCATGGCAAGGTCTGCCCCTTGCCTTTGGAAATTGTGCTTGTTCAGTTGAACCACCATCCACGTGAAGAACAGGACTGGGATCAGCAGAACGGCAGCGCTACGACTGCAGAACGCCCAGAGAATGCCCGCTCCCGACATGTGACTGACTGTGATCCGGGCGGCGACGGACAGGGCACCCGCCGCAAGTCCCAGCAGTAACGGCAGACCTGCGACCACGACGATGGCGTGGGGTTCCTCGATGACCCGGTTGACCGCGCCGATGATCATCGCAATGAACGCGATGCCGGCAAGCAGATAGGAGAACGGCAGGAGATAGGTCAGCTTGCGCCAGACCGGCAGTTGGTCGATGATCTCCCGGCGCCGCAGCCGGCGCGCCAGAAAGAACTCGACCACGGCGATGCCGATGGCGCCGATACCGATGCCGATTGCCGCGAAGAAGCCGATAACGTCGCGGGAAGCATGCATCATCTCGCGGAACAGTGCGCCGGCGCCGGCGCCGAGGAAACTGCAGAGCAGCGCCGCATAGAAACCAAGAATCCAGACCAGGATCAACCAGAACAGATCGCGGCGAAAGCGCTGCAGCTCTTCTGTCGATGCGGCCGTAACAGACTGCGGGCGGAACAACTTGTACACGGTGTAGCCGAACAACGGCAGCAGCGACAGGACGAAGATACCGAAGGGCGCCATGAAGCCGTAGGCCGCGAGCGTCTCGCGATAGTCTTCCTGCTCCTGCGCGATGCGCGCGTTTCGCTCATTGAACATTTCGCCAATGTGCCGGGCCGGGCCGTCACCGCCATCGGCGGCCGCCAGCAAGGCGCCTTTGCGCAGGTCCTCCTGCTGCGCGGCTTCCGGGTCGTCGGGCCGCGGGTCGTCGTGGACGTATACTGCCGGCGGCAGGTGGCCGTGGATCTCGAACCGCGGCTCCAGCAACTCCTCCTGCAGCGCGAAGTAGACGCGCTCAAACCCGGGCCGCAGCTCGCTCAAAGCAAACACGGCCTCGTCCACCGCAGCCAGACTCAAGGCCGCCTGCGTCGGATCGCCGGCGCGGTTCTTGATCAGGAAATTGACGATCGCTTTCTCGCCGGGGCGGTAGGTGTCCTTATCAAGTTCAGCCGTGATTGTCAGATCGCCGGCGCGGTTCACCTGGATCACCTTGTCGTCGCGGATCATCTCGCCGCTGGGCAGAATGCGGTAGGCATGCAGCGTCATGGTCCCGAACAACTCGGGATTCAGATCGATCGCCGCCGTGCCTTTGCCGTCGCTGACGTCGATCGTCGTCATCAACTGGGTGCGGCGGTTTTTGACGACATCGACGAATACCCGGGCCGTGCGCGCGGCGGAGACGACCTCGAGCTTCACCGTCTCACCGGTGCGATAGACCGCCTTGTCCGTCCGCAGCAGAAAGGCCTCCTGCTGTGTGCCGACCGGCAGGTTCCGGGTGACCCGTGCTGCTGCGCCGGTCTTCGTCCGGGCTTGGATCTGCAGTCGCAGGCCCTGGTTGGTCGGCGTCAGCGGCACAATCGCCAGACCGAGGTCCGACGTCGTCACCTGCTTCTTCTCACCGGCGCCGGCGATCGTCAGCTCCGTCTGCAACGGCCGGCCGTCGGGCGTCGTTGTCAGGAAGTAGATGCGGTTCTCCACGGCCGCCACGAGGTCGCCGCTCTCGGGAATGACGTCGATGCGAATCGGTTTTGTGGTAACCGTCAGCTCCCGGGTTTTCTCGAGCTTGTGCTTGGCCGGGTCAATTACCGTTGCTTTGAGACTGACGTAGGCGTCGCCCTTCTTCAGTTCGCTGCCGGCGAAGAACGACTTGAGCTTCAATTCAAACGGGAAGTTGCCGTCGGCATCGGTCTTGCCGCTGATCGACGCGAACGTGCGGAAGCGGTCGACGAACTCCTGGCCGTCGATGGTGATCGCCGCGTTCGCCACCGGTTTGCCGAAGGTATAGGTCGCCTTCAGCGTGCCTTTGACGGTCTCGCCGGGTTTGTAGAAGCCGCGATCGGTGGTCAGCTCGACGCTGTACTTCGGCAAGGTGTAGCGCTTGACGTCGACGGTCTTCTCGGTGATGGAGTCGCCGATCGTCGCAGTCAACGTGTAGCTGCCCATGTTCACCTGGTCGGCCAGGACGAAGTCGGCCGCCGCAATGCCGAAGTCCGAGGTCTTCTGCATTTTCTTGAAGACCTTGTTGCCTTTGGCGTCCTGCACTTCGATGACGACCTGGCGGCCGGCGACCGGCTTCAGATCGGCGGTAGCCAACGACAACGTCCGGATGTGGATCGTCTGCCCCGGCTGGTACATCGGCTTGTCCGTCGACAGCATGCACTTGAAGGACCGCTTGATCGCGATGGTGGTCGAAACGCTGACGTCGCCCCCGCCGGTTTCGGCTTCGGCTTCGACGACGCAGTTGCCCTCCGGGAGGTCCTCGGGCAGTCGGGTTTCGCAGACGGCGATGCCGTGTTCGTCGGTTTTGACTGCGGCAATACGGATTTTTTTGCCGTTGGCCGGACGCAGGACCACGGCGACCGCGGCGTTGGCCATCGGCTTTTGCGTCCGGCCGTCGCGGACGAAGACGCGGAAGGCGGCGTTGTGGCCGGGGGCCAGGTCCGACTGGGAATAGAGCATGACCTCCTGCGGCGCCGCGTGCCGGGTCAACACCATGGCCGAATACATGCCGACGAGAAAGAGCGAGAGCGTTACCACGGCCGCGGTTGCCAGCCAGAACCGGCGGCCGCCGAGCCAGGACCAGCGCGGCTCGAGCGGATGGATCCGGCCGCGGTTCTCGACCCCGGCCATAACGCGTTTGACGAACTTTTCGTCGTTGCCTTCGCCGCCGCGGTTCATCTCGCGGAGCATGCCTTCAATGGCGGGGCTGTCTTGGGTTGCTTCATGGTCGGGAAGGTTTTCGTTACTCATGATCAGGCCTCCTGGGCTTGCAGCGCTCTGGTGACGCAGGCAGCAAGTTTGCCGCGGGCGCGCTGCAGTCGTTTGCGCACGGTGGCTTCAGGTGTGTCCAGTTCGTGTGCCGTTTCGGTGCCGGATTTACGTTCGAGATAGAAAAGCTGAACGGGTCGACGGAACATCTCGGGCAGTTTCCCCAGGCACTGCCGCAAGGCGGCAAAGGCCTCGCCGGGATTGCTCTCGTGCGCGTCCCACAGTTTGTGGTCGCGATCGACCGCCTGCAGCCGCTGCGGGTCCACGGGGGCCTCGCGGTTGCGGCGCCAGTGTTCATGGAATTTGTGCCGGACAATCCCGCGGACCCAGGAACCGAAGTCCCGGTCCATATCGAATTCGCCCAACTGCCGGTGGGCGGCGAGGAACGCCTCCTGCACCATGTCCTCGGCCAGATCGTGCCGCGGCGTCATAGCCAGGGCGTAGGCAAGAATACGTCGATGATGTTGGCGCACGAGAATCTCGAATGCTTTGTCGGTTGTCTCGCTCGGCGCCGTGGCGGTGGTTGTCATACGGGCCCCCATGATTCGGGTTTACTTCTGCCCTAATTGACCGTATGACCGGATTTGTGACAGGCATTTCCGGATTTTTCCGGAAGGAATGAAGGATGCAGCCAACAGAAGTCCTGTGGACCGTCTCAGACGGTCTGCTTCCGAGCGTGGCCGCGGTCGTCTCGACCGGGCATCCCCGACTTCTGTCAGGAACATCATGAAGAACGGCGAGATGTTCCCGCGTTCCCTCCCCGCAGCAGGTGTACCTGCAAAACACCGCCGGCGCGATGGTGATCGCGCCGGCGGTGCCGTAACAGAATGGAATGGTAGCGGAAAACTTACAGCTTCATTGAGTGGCGGTCGGCAAATGTGTCCTTGATCCGGCTCAGGACGAACGGATTCTTCTTGTCCACTTCGAAGACCAGCGTCTCGTTGTTCGGGCCGCCGCCGATGATCGTGTGGGTGTACGGCAGATGACCCTGTTCCAGGAAGGCATCGTAGGTCTTCTTATTGCCGATCACATACAGCCGGCCGTGGCGGCGGACTTCCTCGTAGAACCGATGGTTCTCGTCGAACTCGCGCTGCAGCCGGTTGGCCAGCGCCGGGTTCTTCTTGTCGACTTCGAAGACCACCGTCTCGCCGCCCGGACCGTAGCCGATGAACGTCCGGGTGTACGGCATGTGACCCGTGGCTTCCAGACTCTGACGCATCTTCTCAGAACCGACGACATAGATCCGGCCGTGCTTCGGGACTTCGGCATAGAACAGGTTGCGCGCCTTGAACTTCTCCCAGAGACGCTTGGACAGGCCCGGGTCCTTCTTGTCGACTTCGAGCACAACGGTTTCGCCTTTCGGCCCCATGCCGATGCGAGTGTCGGTGTACGGCAGGTGCGGCGATTCCTTGAACTTCATCTCGGTCTCGATCTGGCCGATCACGTAAATGCGGCCGTCGTGAGCGTGCTCATAATAGGGCTCCCAGGCGGCGGCGCCGGCGTCCCCGGCCCCGGTCGATGTGCAGCTCGTCGAAAACAGGGCAAAGAGCACGAGGATCGCACTGTAAAACAGTGTCTGAGGCAGGGAAAATTCGTTTCTACTGAGGTGTTTCGCGTTCATAGCAGGCTTCCTTTCTGTCCGTACTGAATCGTTTACGACCTGTTCTGCTTCAGGCCCACAATAGCCAGATGCCGCACTGCCCCCACCCGAACAGCTTGAAGATTCGACGAAGAAAAGATGAAGAAAAGATTGGCTCAACGGGCCCCGACGAAGAACGCAAACTACTCTGCCGGAAGGCACAGCAGATCATTAAGACTGCCCGGCGGCACCTTGACAAACACCCGCGACGGCGTGACGCCGATGGGAATTGACGCTATCTTGCCGCAGCAAACCAAGGAGGTCCCGGAATGCTCACAGCCCAAGATCAAGACCATCTGAATCTGCTGGGCATCTTCTATTATGTCTGGGCCGGGCTCAGCGCCTTCGGCGGTGTGGCCTCTCTGTTTGTCTTCGTTCTGATGATCGGCGGCATGTCGGCGGCGATGGCGAATTCCGGTCAGGGCGGGGGCCTGCCGGCCGAGATCATGGTGATCATGGTGATCATCGTAGTCTTCTCCGTTGTTCTCTCACTGGGGTCCGCCGTGCTCTACTACTACTGCGGGCGTTTTCTGCGCGAGCGGCGCAAACGCACCTTCTGCTTTGTCATCGCCGTCATCACCTGCATGAGTGTGCCGCTGGGAACGATTCTCGGGATCTTTACCATTGTCGTTCTCAACCGCCCGAGTGTGCAGGACGCCTTTGCCGCACTCGACTGAACCGGAACGCGGCAGCGGCAACAACAGGCGTAAGCCCTCGTTTACTGCCCTTCGCGGTCCGCAGGGAGATCCCGCACCCTCTTGAGCGCCGAAGCCTCGGCGTAGGAGCTTGCGGTGCGGAGTTTCAGGATCGGTCACCTGCACCAGAGAGCCACCTCCAATTCCCGTTTTCCCGCCGCTTTGGCCGGCGCGCCGGCCAAAGCGGCGGGAAA
>CAYLNH010000264.1:1874-10280 GCA_964384625.1 uncultured Lentisphaerales bacterium | reverse complement strand
CGACTCTTGAAAGTCTCTCAAAATGTGAAGTTATTTCCGCGCGGACCCTAAGATCTCCCAGACGGCTGCCCTGCAGGCCGGCGGCTGGCTTGTCGGCGCCGGCGCGGCGCAGGTCTGGGGCAGTGACGACTTGCCGAACGGCGTCGAAGGCTGGCCGCGCGTGGGCTATCAGCCGCCCCGCGCCTACATGGGCAGCAATCAGACGGTACCGACCGCGAAGTATTGGAAAGTAAGCGCCTGGGAGGCCGGGCTGGGAACGGACGTTGCCGTGATTCTGCATGAGGTACGCAACGGCAGCTACCTCTTCGGCACCTTCGACGTCTATAACTGGCAGGAGGTCCACAACTACAGCATGGGCTGTTCCGCCGGCGGCTGGGAATGGCCTGGGCAAGTGGATGACATCTCCAAGAGCGAGATTAACGCCACCAAGAGCTTTCGGGATGCGCCGTTCGTAAATCCGACCAGCGGCATCCAATGGTGCAACGTGGATATTCCCGGCGCCGGCTCGAACTACGCCTTCCTCGACGGCCACGTGGAGTACGTCACGGAGCCGGATCTGCTCTACAACTATCTCTCCTGCGTCTACCGCAGCGATCAAAGCTACGGCTTCTACCCGCGCTACGACAACTGACGCCGCGGTTTCCTGTTGTCCCCAGGAGGCTTTCTACGACAGCAGGGGTCTTGGCGTCAATGCCGATGGAAATCCGCGTGGAGACGGGTAGGGTGGCCAGTGACGCGAGAACCAGAGCCGTCGACTATTCCCGAACCTGGCGATACTCGCGGTGTAACCACATACGGAGACCACTATGCAAAGGCTCGGCGCCAGTCCTGACGGCCACTTCTTTCAATACGCTGACGGCTCTCCCTTCTTCTACCTCGCTGATACAGCCTGGATGCTGCCGAACAAGCTCACGGAAGAAGAAGCCTGCAGGCTCTTCGCGGATCGCGCGGCCAAAGGCTTCACCGTCGTGCAGGCGCTGGTGTTCCGCGACCTCTTCGAACCGAACACGGCCAAGGCGGATGGCATACGCCCTTTCGCTTCCGACGCAGACCTGCAGGCGGCGCGACTCAACCCAGCCTGGATCCACTACATTGTCCGCCTGACGCAAGCCGCGGCCGAATACGATCTGATCATGGGCTGGCTGCCGACCTGGGGAGATAAGTGGAATGAACACTCCAATTCGGCCGGGCCCGTGATCATGGACGCCGCCGCCGCGCGAGACTACTGCCGCGTCCTCTCCGATGCGCTTGGCGACTGCGACAACGTGATCTGGATCCTGGGCGGCGACAGCCCGATCAAGACCCAGGAGCATGCCGACATCGTCCGCGCCATGGCCGAGGGCATCCGCGTCGGCGCCGGCGCCGAACGGCTGATCTCCTACCACCCCGCCGGCGGCGCGAACTCCGCCATCTTCCACAGTGAGCCATGGTTGGATTTCAATGCCCAGCAGTCCGGCCATGGACAGCTCAACATCCCGAACTATGCGGGCATTGCCGATTTCTACCGGACCGTCCCCCCAAAGCCCTGCATCGACATGGAACCGAACTACGAAGGCATGCCCGTCGGGTTTGGTCGGCAGAACCATTTGGAGCCCCACCACCGTGCTTACTTCGACGACTACGATGTGCGTCGAAGTTATTACCGCAGTGTCCTGGCCGGCGCGGCCGGTTTTACCTACGGTTGCGAATCGATTCGCCAGGTCTTCCGTCCCGGTGATCGCTGCCACGCCTGGGACGGCAGGGGCATCCTGACCTGGGAAGACGGGCTGTCGGCGCCGGCTTCCTCCCAACTCAAGTTACTGAAGGAACTGCTGCTTGACCGCAGCTATTTCACCCGTGTGCCGGCGCCGGAACTGCTCCTCGAACACGCCGGCGAGGGGCCGCTGGCCTATACCAGTGTCGCCCGCTGCCGCAACGGCAACTACATCATCATCTACACGCCAATGCGGCAGATGCTGACGGTTGACACATCGGTTATCGCGTCAAGCCAATTTCGGGTTTCGATCTATGATCCGGAAACCTGCACCTGCGCCTGTTCGTGGGAGTGCAAGAATGATGGGCGACTACACCACATCCCGTCGCGGCGACTCGATTCGTTGATCGTGATTGACGCGCTGTCGTGAGTATGATAGGTCACGCGGCGTAGCCGACGATTACGTACAGACGGCGGTTTCAGCCAACGGGCTGATCCTCAACGTTGCCGGAGATGGCGTTGTGCGGATATTCGTGAGCGGTCACGGCAAAGAGCCTGGTTTGCTCAGCCCCCCAGGTTTGCTTTACGCACACCCGAGCCGCCGTGATTTCACGGTTCACCGGAAGCCGAATCAGACGCCGTTCATTGTCCCGGCACTCCGTCAGCATCTCCCACTCATTCGACCCGGCCGTCTGGATCTCCAACGTGAGATCGCGAACCATGCTCGGCGGGAGCCCCTTGATCGGCGGCTGCCAGACGTTCATGCGGATGGTGCAGTTCAGATCGCTGTCGCAGACGATGCGGATGTGGTCGATATGCCGGGGCTCGTCCCATTCGTAGGCGACCCACGAGCCGTTCTCACAGGCCCACGCGTTTTCGTTGTCGTCGACCGGCCGATCCACGCCGTTGCGGAGCACCTCCGAGGCGCCGGCGGACGCGGACAGTCTGCCGTCCCGCGTCGCCGGCGGCAGCGGCATTCTCACGCCGGGCAGATAGCAGTTGTCCTCGAGCAGCATCCGCTGCACGTCGGCGATGTGGAACAGTCCGACCTCGCGCGGCGACGTCCCGGTTGCGGCGGCCAGCGCCGCAGCTGTCCCGACGGCCTGACCGATGATCGCGCAGGTTGCCTGCACCCGGGTCGACGTCATCGCCATATGGGTTGCGCTGATGTTCCTGCCGGCGAACATGAGGTTGCTGATATTGCGCGAGTAGAGGCTGCGGTAGGGAATGCCGTAGGGCCCGTGGGGCCAGTGGTTCTCGGTGTGCCTGCCCGGGTCAAGGATCCCCTTCACCGAATGCGCATCCATCGACCACCCGCCGTAGGCGACAACGTCGGGGAACTCGTTTGGTTTCTCGAGGTCTTGCTGGCGCATGATGTAGTCGCCCATGAGGCGTCGGTTTTCGCGTTTGCCCGGCAGGAACTGGACCCAGTCGAGGGCCCACGTTTCGGCCCCGTGATCGCCGCGATTCTTGATGTGATCCCAAACGCCGTAGACGTAGGCGAGAAGTTCGTCTCGAATCCGGTCCGTCTCATGGATCGTGTCGTCGAAGCCGCCGTATTCGATCCAGGCGTAGCCGCACTGGATGAAGCGGTGGGTGCGGTGCGGCAGGTCCTCTTCGTCGAGTTTCCTGGCCCAGACCGGCGGGATGAATTCCTGCGGCACGCCGGTGTCGCGCGCTTCAAACAGACAGGTCATCCCCATGGTGGCGTCATCGGCCGTTTCCGGGGCATGGGATTCGCCGAACTCCGACCGCGCCTCGCGGCCGCAGCGGTACTCGGCGCCGGCGAGCGGCGCCAGTACACTGTCGCCGGAACAGTCAACGAAGATCTTCGCCCTGACGGTGTGGTAGGTTTGGTTGACGGTCTGCCAGCCGGTCACCGACTGAATCTCCGCGTTTTCGACTCTGGCGTCCATGCAGGCGCAGTTCAGCAGGAAGGTAAGGTTCGGTTCATTCCGTACTTTGTCGTAGATGATGCCGTCCCACACGGGCCAGCTCAGTTGTGGATTGCGTCGCTGGTTCGCCAGTCGCAGTTCCTCGATGATCCCGGTCTCCCGCAGTTCCTTCCAGTTCCAGTCGGGATGCCGCGTGTACCGTTCCTGGGCGCCGGCGACGTGGAGTCGTATTTCGCGTGACGAGCAGCCGCCGAAGACCGGTCGGTCGTGCATAATGAGTGTCCTGCGGCCCTTGCGGGCGCTGGCGATGGCGGCGCAGACACCGGCGAGTCCGCCGCCGATGACGCAGACGTCAACGTCGTGATCGACTTGGCGGAATGGTTCTCTACCGGTATGCATGCGACATTCCGGTTCCATTCGGAAGTGCTCTGCCGCTTCGGCAGAACATCCGTTCCTGACCATAAGACCCGGAGTTGTACAACAGCCGAGCGCTGCCGTCCGGCAGCACAAGCAGGTGGTGGCGCCAGAGATTCACCTGTTCGCCCCATGCTTTCGCCTCTTCCGGCAACGCCTCGAGCGTTGTGATCGGTTCGGGCAGCACGCGCCAGCCCGACACCGGCCAGGGCTCGGGCGTGTAGGCCCACGTTCCCAAACTCGGCGCCGGTTCTCGCATCCGCGGCTCTTCTTCCGGTGGAGCCGGGGGCGTTGGACTGGCCGACACCAGGCCGAACCAGCCGCCGGCCGCAGCGGGGAGCAACTGGATCGTACTCACCCAGCCGGCGGCATGCCACACATCTGCGGCGGGCGAAAGGACCTTGCCGAGCTTCGTCACGGTTCCGGTCGCGTCAATCGTGACGGCAGCCGTCGACGACCCGTACGGCGAACCGGGTTGGTCGGCCTGCTGCAGCGCCGGGTATCCCTTGTAGAAGAGCAAGGTCGTGCGTCGTTCCCTGAAGTAGTAGGCGGTGACCGTATCGACATGGTAGGCGTCGAATGCGTCGCCGCTGCCGCGTTCGACGACCGGCTTCTCCTGCAGTGTCCAGGGGCCGGCCAGGCTTGGTGACGAGGCGACGTGAATAACCTTGTGCCCCTCGATGTACGTCACCACATAGAGTGTGTACGCACCTGCGATGCGCACCGCACGATTCGGCTTGTACGGGTCCATGAGGACCCAAGGCTTATGGGCCCCCTGGCCGACGACCTCGGGATTGGTGTAATCGATGCGACCGTGCTTCTCCCAGGTAATCCCATCGGGGATCGCCGGGTCTGCAATCGTGGCATGGGCGACGCAGCAGTTCCCGCTGCCCTGGCCGAAGTAGAACATCCGCCACGTGCCGATTTCGTCGTCCCAGACGACACATGGATCTCCGGTTACGTGGGAATCGCATTCCCCTTCCTCTCCTCGCGGCAGCGCGAGGCCGACGTGGCGCCAGGCGCCGAAAGGCACGTCAAGTACCTGTTGCTCAATTGGCATCTTAATCCTGTGTATCCTATCTGGCTCGGGGTGCAAGTCCCAAAGCCTTGCGGTGATGGGTTTCGAAAAGGTCGCAAGCATCTTTGTACAACTCCTGCTCGGCTTGCACGCGGTCACCGAATTCGAGGTAGCTGTGATGCCTGGCCCCATACTGCGGCCAGGCCGGCTGATGCTGTCCGTTCGGCACACCGGACTTCGCAAAGGCCGCCCAGCGCTGATTGATCTGTGCCGTCAGCCGCAGGTCGGTTCTGTCTTTGGTCTTCAGCGTGGCGAAGACATAGGGAAGTTCGAAGCCGTGCGCGGCGCCCAGACGCGTCCATTTGTACTTCGCCGGGACGCGGGTGAAATGGTAGATGTAAGCCTTGCCGCCGGCTTCCGTGTGCACCCGGGCCACGAAGCGGGCGGGAGACGTGAACATCGAAACGGTGAAGAGCCGCAGGGCCGCAGTACGGGCATCCTGAGCAGTCTTCGCCGGGAACACGTCCGACACCTTGTCGGCATCATCGCCGAAGTACTCCTTGAGCAACTGCCGATAGCTGTTCACGTCCCGCACCGGTACGGCGCGAGCGAACAGGTTCGCTTCGTCGGCAGTGGACCCGACCACGATCGGGATGTGACGCACCCGGCCGGCCGCAATCCGGCGCAGCGGGTGGGCTTTCAGCACGTAGTTGTCGATGATCGCGCCGCCCTTCAGCGGCCGCGTAAAGAAAGCACTGCCGTCCCATCGCGCCTGGGCAATCGTCGTCGCCGGTATAGCCCGCATGGCGTCAAGCGTATTGGCGCCAAGCTTCTGCATGAAGTCCGAGCCGCGGGCCTCAGCCTCTTTCAGCGTTTCGCGGCACTGGTTCACGTACGGCCCGCTCTGCAGAATGACCTGGTGGAACAGGCCGTCGGCCAGGGAACTGCCCAGCAGGCTGAAGCAATTACTCGCGCCCGCGGATTCGCCGAAGATCGTGACTTTGTTCGGATCCCCGCCGAAAGCGGCGATGTTTCTCTGCACCCACTGGAGCGCGGCAATCTGATCCTGCAGGCCGTAGTTGCCGCTGGCCTGCTTCGGGGATTCGCGGGTCAGTGCCGGATGGGCCATGAAGCCGAGCGCCCCCAGGCGGTAGTTGCAGCTTACGAACACCACCCCCTGCTGCGCCAGGGCCGAGCCGTCAAAGGTATCCTTCGCAGCACTGCCGATGCGATTGGCGCCACCGTGAATCCAGAACATGACCGGCCGCTTCGCACCGGCCTTTGCCGTCGTCCAGACGTTGAGATAGAGACAGTCTTCGCTCATCTTCCGCGGTTGTTTGTTCCGTGCCAATCGGAACACGGGCTGGACGCAGGCCGCTCCGAACTCGCTGCACTCTCGGGTCCCCTTCCATGGCTTGGCGGGACGCGGCGGCCGCCAGCGCAGCGGACCGATCGGCGGCGCGGCATACGGAATCCCTTTGAAGGCATAGACGCCGTCAGCCAATCGGACGCCGCGGATCATGCCCGTGTCGAGTCTCACCAAACGTCGGTGGTCAGCCTTCGGCGTCCCGGCGATCAGCCCGGCCCAACTAACAAACAGAAACAGTCCCAGACAGTACTTGGTGCAGAGGTTCATCAACGTGTCCTTTCAATCGAATCGCTATTCCATGGGCACGGCCCCGTGCACCGTGGATGGTTGGAAGGCACCCCAGGCGAACTCCAGAACGCGGACGCAGCCGATACCGGCGGCGACCATGCGATCGAGGTCGGCGGCCCATTCATCGGGGTCGAAATAGTCGGGGTAGTAGGCGGTCCCCGTGGTCAACATCGGCATCTCGGTGGTCATCTCGGCCTCCATACCGGCTCCAATAGTATCGGTGTTCCGAAACAATTATGATGCTGGTTTCGGTGATTGCAAGGGCAATGGTGTGTTTTTTGCTCGCCGGTGTTTTGTCTGGGTGTTGCTCTTGACAAGGACGAAGGTAGTGAATATTGTATCGAAACATTTAAGATACAACGGCGTAGGACCGCGAGGGCGCGGCAGGAACCGAGAGGACAGGCTGTGAATGGAATCGTGAAATACCAGGAGCTGGCCGAAGCGCTGGCGCAGAAGATTCAGAATCGGGTCTACCCGGTGGGCGAACGGCTGCCGACCGTCCGGGACCTGATGGCCGCGCATAAGGTCAGCCTGGCCACCGTGCGCAGCGCGCTGGAGGCCCTTGAACAACGCGGCATGGTCAGCCGGCAGCAGGGACGCGGTACCTATGTGACCGGGACCGGAGTGGATTCGGGCCAAGTCCTGAACCCCTACGGCGCCAGCCCGATGCCGCAAGCCGAATCCATGAAGGGCCTGCGGCTGGCAATTGCGACCAGTTTCCTGGCTCCTGAGCGGTTCCCGCAGAACAACTACGTGCGCATCATTCGCGGCGCGGAGAATGCGGTCAGTATCGGCGGCGGCTCCGTGGCGCTGCTCCGGCTGCCGCCCAAATCCTGCGAATCCGGTGAAGCACTGTTGGAGCAGATCCTGGCTGCATCGCCGCAGATGGTTCTGGGAGTCGGCGGCAGCTGGTGCGGCGACAACATCGATTTCGTCGGCAGCGCTCTGCGCCGGCAACAGATTCCGCTGGTACTGACCTACTGCGGCGGCGAAGAAGGCGCCCCGGTGCATTCGGTGAACATCGACGGCGCCGCCGGTACTCGCCTGGCCGTCCAGCATCTGCAGGAGCTCGGACACCAGCGGATCGCGTTCCTGGGGCTTGAGGGTGAGACCTGGAGTCGCGAACGGCTGCTCGCCTTTACTGCTGCTGCCGGAACCGCAGCAAGCCAGATCATCACGCCCGGCGACCGCGGTGAGAGCGCCCAGAAGGACCTCCTGCAGGCCCTGCGGCAGAGCACCGCATTGGTCGCCGTGAACGATGCCTACGCCGCCTGGGCCTTGCGTGCCGCGCGCAAGCACAACCTGGATGCGCCCCGCGACTTCTCGCTGACCGGATTCGACGACGACTACCAGTTCCGCGACCTCGACTTGACAACGGTCGGGCTGCCGCTGGAAGAGCTGGCGGTGGTCGCTGTCCGGTTGGGGCACCGGTTGCTCACCGACGACGCCGGCGGCGACCAGCTGCACCACGTCAAACTGCGGCCGCGGCTCATTATGCGCAACACGACGGGCCCGATGCGGTAGGTCATTGGGGCCGGTCGACAAGAATGTCGACCCACGGTAACCAGTCCTTCCTTCGCGCAGGGCCTTTCTTCGCGCCGCGCCATTGTGGGGGTGCAGGGGGGCCACTGCCTCCCTGCCGGGGTCCAAGGGGCAGAGCCCCTTTCCTTCCGTGCAGCGCCTTTCTTCGCGCAGCGCCCTCCTCCTCGCGCAGCGCCTTTCTTCGCGC
>CAYLNH010000264.1:0-1774 GCA_964384625.1 uncultured Lentisphaerales bacterium | reverse complement strand
GCAGCGCCTTTCTTCGCGCAGCGCCCTCCTCCTCGCGCAGCGCCTTTCTTCGCGCAGCGCCCTCCTCCTCGCGCAGCGCCTTTCTTCGCGCAGCGCCCTCCTCTTCCCTTCGCGCCGCGCCATTGTGGGGGTGCAGGGGGGCCACCGCCTCCCTGCCGGGGTCCAAGGGGCAGAGCCCCTTTCCTTCCTTGCGCAGCACGCATGTTCCTTTTCGCGCAGCGCTTTCCTCTCCTCGCGCAGCGCCATCCTCTCGCGCCGCGCATCCTGTTCGCGCCGCGCCATTGTGGGGTCCAGAGGGCCACCGCCTCCTGGCGGGGTTCAAGGGGCAGAGCCCCTTTTCGTTCCTTCGCGCCGCGCCATTGTGGGGGCAGAGCCCCCTTCCTCGCTGGTGGCGGCTTCCTTTCCTCTCGCGCTCTCGCGCAGCGCATCCTCTGAGCAGCTTCCTCGCGTTGTCCCGAAAAAATCCCAGCTGCCCCCTTGCAATCCCTTCCGGAAAGCTTATATTGTATCGAAACATAGAAACACTCGGCTGCGCCGGAAGGAGTCTTGCAATGAGTACACGCGGTTGGACGCTCGTAGAACGGATGGCGGAGGCCAGAGAAAAACCGATCCGCAAGCGGTTCTCGCCGACCAGAAGACAGGGGCGGCGCACAGCGCTGCAGAAGCTCCGTTTTACACTCGTTGAATTGATGGTTGTGGTGTCGGTGATCGCCGTGATCGCCGCGCTGCTGCTGCCCGCTTTGGCGTCGGCCAGGAACACCGCGGCCCGCGCCGTGGACGTTGCGAATATGCGACAGATGCAGACGGCGCTGCTGCTTTACATGGAGCAGTACGATCGGCGTCAGCCGGTGCAGGCGTCCTACACCAACTCCATCGGCAGTGAAGTGCTCTATCCCGTCGCTCTGGCCGCGAACCTCGGTCTGGACGATTACATGAGCCGCCCGGCAAAACAGCCGTCGCCGCGACCGGTGGTGGGCAGTCGGCTGCACGCGTTCACCCGCGATACCGACTACAGAAAGAACGGGTTCTCTGTTTACCACTGCCCACTGGAACGGCCGTGGTCCTCACTCCAGACGGTGGACGACTATGCGGCGGAGATGCCGCGCTGGCCGCATCTGACCACGTATCTGGCGATTGACAAGTACTGGGATATCAACTGCAACGAAGCAACCGGCAGTTATCGTTGGATGCAACGCCGTTGCAACGGCACCAGCACCTACAATACGCCCGGCGCCACATGCCACGGCCATGGGCAGCACAACTATACCTGGGCCGATCCGCTCAAGTCCTTTTACCGCTGGCAGTCGACCAAAACATTGGCCAACCAGCCGGATCCCTCAGCGGCGGCTGTCTTCTCTCACAAGACCGGGGATGTCGCCAGCTATACCTATCTCTCGGGCACGTACCTGTTCAACGACGCGGTGGTTAACGGCAACAAAGGCCTGGGCTACGGCCAGGAGATCTACCACCCGGGTGGCCTGCCCATCGTTTTCATGGACGCCCATGTGGAAGTTCTGAGCACCGCCGAAGCGATGCAGTATGGCCCGGGCAACGGCTCCGGGACGGTGCTTTTCGGCCACATCAACTACACCGGCAACTGAGCAACGAATGACCCGCCGTGGGGACGGCGCGAATCCAGGAGGAGAATCACAGGCGAGATTTCGGGTTGGTTTCCGCCGGCACTTCCCGCAAAGGGGCTGGGATGAAGTCGGCAGCATGCCTATACTAAGGGTCGGCGCGGAAATAACGTCGCATTATTCGGGGCAGACATACC
>CAYLNH010000263.1:0-10296 GCA_964384625.1 uncultured Lentisphaerales bacterium | reverse complement strand
TATCGCATATGCAGCAGCATGACGAGTGTCGCCTATTTGCATGCCGGATTAATATGGCTGCCCAACGGGCAGCAGTGAGCGTAGCGAGCGTCAACTTGTGCTCCGGACATGAGCAGGGATGCTCATGATACATCCTGAAAGAAGAGCATTCAGAAGAAGGTTATTGAAATGAAGAAGACAACATTGTTCGAGGCCCGGAAGGGCGGGTACTACAACTACCGGATTCCCGGCATCACGGTAACACCGAACGGCACGGCCCTGGCCTACTGCGAGGCGCGCCGCGATGACGGCGGCGATCACGATGTGATCGACATTCGCATGCGGCGCAGCACCGACGGCGGCGCGACGTGGGACGAACCGTTTACGATTGCTGACCACGCTGACTTCCCGGAACCGACCATGAACAACTTCGTCTGTATCCCGGACCAGGATGAAGACTGTGTGCATGCGTTGTTCTGCAACCTGTATCATCGCGCCTACTACATCCGCAGTGACGACGACGGCGCCACCTGGAGCGATCCGGTCGAAATTACCGACACCTTCGAGGCGTTCCGGGACGAATACGACTGGACCATCCTGGCGTTTGGTCCGGGTCATGGCATCCAGCTTTCCTCCGGCCGGCTGATCTCTTCCATCTGGGTTTCGCTCGGGACAACGTTTCATCTGCCGAACCGCTGCGGCGTCGTGTACAGCGACGACCACGGCAAGACCTGGCAGGCCGGCGAGCTGGTGCCGGAAACCTTCCCGAACTGCAACGAGACAACGGCCGTGGAACTGGCAGACGGCGATGTGCTGTTGAACATGCGCTTCCATGAACCCGACCGCGATCTGCCGGATGATCAGCGCCGCCGCGTGATCACCCGCAGCCGGAACGGCGCCACCGGATGGTCGACGCCGACACCGGATCCGGCACTGCTGGAGCCGGTGTGTCATGCGGCCATTGTACGTCACCCGGAGGGGATCCTCTTCACCAATCCCGACACTTTGGATCAGGAGTTGTCCGGCCGCTGGAGCACGGTCCGCGATCGAAAAAACCTGACCGTTCAGTTGAGCGAGGACGAGGGCGAAAGTTGGGGCGCCAAACGCGTGATCGAACCCGGCCCATCCGGCTACAGCGACCTGGCGGTCAACGCCGAAGGAACCGTCCTCTGTCTATATGAGGACGGCATGTTCGAACGCATGGCTGACACAGCCCGACTGACCTTGGCCCAGTTCACGGTTGGCTGGGTAAAGGGCAACGCATAGTCCCCCCCAGAAGCAACCGTCCGACTTGTACTCCCCAGCGGAAGCCGAATTACAGCCTCACGTGAAGCTGGGCTTAACGGTTACGCTCACGTTCCGTCCATGGTCAAAACATAGCGTGCAAGGATCTGGAACTTCACCTTGTCCCCGCCGTAGCAACCCCAGCAGGTTGAATCGATCGTCGTCGTCTCGAACCGACTGACGCCGTAGGCGCCGGAGGGTTCGGGGGGCAGCCCGATGCCGAGTTCCTGGTTGAGGCGGTCGACCATCATATAGAGCTCCTGCTTGGAGATCCAGCGCGCGCTGCCGTCGATCATGACGCCGTTGGTGCCGGGCTGTTCCCCGGCCCAGGCGTGCGGGATCGCGCCGTTGCCGCGCGCGCAGGCCCACATCAACGGGGAGTAATCACGATTCCTGGCACTACTTCCCTCCCATTTCATCGCCACATCCGCAAACTTCGGATTGCGCCAGTATTTCTCGACCCGGGCAGTGACCGGGTGCTCATCCGGATAGTTCGAGATCTCGTACCACTTACGGCCGTAAAGGAAGCGGGCATAACTGGTGGCGATCGAACTGTCCGACCAGATGTTGCCCGTACCGCGGCCCGACGTAACGTCTTCCCAGTACTTGCTCACCGGCGTCGAATGCCAGGCCAGGTCCGTGTCCGCATACCAACGCTGGTTGCCGTAACTCCATGGCGGGCGATCTGTACCGGGGCAGTACAGCAACCGGGCGTCCTTGAAGTAGCCCAACGCGGCCAAAACCCCGTTCTCGCCCATCCGCCAGGTGCCGATGCCGCCATACGAGACATGCTGCTCCGGGCTGCGCTGGTGCTTGGAGCCGGGCCAACCGCCGGGGTTGGTGTGCCAGAAATGGGCGGAGATCTCACGGGTCGGATTGGCCGCGGTCGGTCCGGTGCAGCGGGCGCTGCCACAGGCGTCGGCATACCAGTCGATGCCGCGGGGCACACGGCCGTCATGGTCGTCGCCAAACATGAAGGCCGCAATCCCCCATTGCTTCAGGTTCCCCATGCAGGCGGCCCGGTTGGCCTGCCATTTGGCCCGGTTGAGGGCGGGCAGCAGCATGGCGGCAAGCACTGCGGTGATCGCAATCACGACCAACAATTCAATCAGCGTAAACCACATCCGACCCCCCGCTGGATACGGGGTATGGCGCATCTTATCTGACTCCTCTTCTCTCGGTTCCCCTCTATGGAAATTATATCCCACCAGCCTCACATGTCAAGGGTTTCGCTCCTTCATCGGGCACTGTTATACATAATGTCACTTAATAAATCAAGGGCGGGCGTGGAATTTCCTTTCTGCGGTTGAGCCGCAGCCGGCCGGGCGGCCCAGGCCTACTACTTCGTTTTCTGCAGGATCACCTTCGCCGCAACCCCATCCGGGAACCCCTCGGTCACGGCCGTGGTCGTCACGCGAATCTGTTGGATACCTGCCGGGAGTTTCACGGGTTGGCGGCACTTCAGCCACTGGACTGCATCTCCCGGATGCTTGAATGTCCGTTTGACGACGGCGACTTTGGCATCGCCTTCCCCGAAGTGGAACTGAACTGTGGTGGTGGTTGCGTTCGGCGGCATCAACACCCAACAGTAGTACGTCGCTTCCGGCGGCATATCTTTGAGTTGGTACGAAACCTCCACGCTGTCCTGCATGGACTGTCCCATCCTTTTTCGGCTGGTCATGATCTTGCCGGTCGGTTTCCCGAAGATCGTCTCCCCCGCCAGTCGGTCGACGCCGTACTTCGGGTCGAGCAGAACACATTCACCGGCTTTCGGGTTGACGGGCCATTTTCTGCCTCTGGTCGGTCCTTTGACGCAAACGGAAAGAACCGAAGCAACCTTGGGCGCCGTCCTCTGCAGCGTGGAGTTATCCAACTGCAGATCATCCCCGGCGGCCTGCAGTTCCAGAACGTAGTACGCCCGTTCTTTGAAGGGTCGGCGGAACTCCTCGTCGCCCGTAAGCGTAAACGTTTCCCGCTCAAACTTTCCGGCACTCACTGAAGCCACACGGAACGTCACCTCACCGGTTCGCCGCTCGATATCCGTCACTTCCGCGACAAGTTTGAGCGCCGTGCGCCTGGGCGCCGCGGCGTTGGGCTGTTTCACCAGAACCGTCTTCAAGGCGATGGCCCGGGACTGGTCCCGGGGATGAGCGACAGTCACCACGTGCACCTGCTTCGTGGTAGCCGGAATCGTCAGGCAGCCGAGTTTCTGCCACCGCGGCTGGTCCTTCTCGTTTTTGGGCGCAGCCAGAACCACCGCGGTCTCCGTCAGCGCCACCTTGTTGACCCGGAATCGCATGATTCCCGCATACCTGGTGTTGCCGGGCAACAAGACCCAGACGTCGTACTTTCCCGACACCGGCGGCGTCTCAAACTGGTAGACGACAAACGACTTGTGATAGTTGGTCCCTGCCTTCGGCTCCAGGAGCCCGATGGGTTCACCGCTCAGAGTACCGACAACAACACCATCGGGAGGTCGGTCCTCACCGGGTTGCGGGTCCAGCAGCACAGAGTTCTTCTGTTGCAGAGCAACCGGCCAGGATTCCGGCTCCTCAAGCGGCGGGAAGGCAACCGGCAAGCCGTCGACGAGAGTGGCGCCTTTGAACTTGATCCTGCCGCCGAACGTCTCCATTTCGAGGCGATAGACCCCGCCGATCTTGAACTCCTTGTGTGACTCGCCCTTCCCTTTGAGGGGAAACGTTTCAAGCTCGAAGTCCCCCTCGATTACTTCCTTCAGTTTGAAGGTCATTCTGTCGGCCCACCGATCAACCGCCGTCACTGAGGCCACCAGCACGAGTGGCTTGGGTTCGCGGCCGGGTTGCGGCTCCGGGTCCGGGTCCGGCTTCGGTGTGGGGTCGGGGTCGGGTGGCGGATTCGCCCTGGGTCCGGGGTTCGGCGGCGGCGGCGGTCTGGCCGTTGGTCCGGGATGCCTTGCGGGCTGTTTCCGCACGGCGGCCGGCAACGGCGTCTGCCGCCGGCGCGGCGGCCGCCACAGCACCATCGCGGCAACAACGCCGAGCCCCGCGAGCAACAGCACGGCGGCCATAATCCCGACCGCGGCCGGAGTCTTCGATTGCTTTGCCGGCGCCGGCAAGGTTGCGGTCGGCGCCCGTTTGCCGCGGTTCTTCGAGCTCATCGTCAACCGCCGACTCTTGCGCCGCGGCGGCCGTTGCCGCGGACTGCTCGGTGCGGCGGAGAAATCCTCCAATCGATGCGGCGCGGACTCTTCCTCGCCGTAGAGCTGAATGACGTAATCCGCGGTTTCCTTGGGAATCCGTTGGCGCACCGCCCGCCGGAAGGCATTGACATTGAACGGGGCTCGCCGGAACCAGACGGTGCCGGTGTCCCAGTCGTAGATGCAGTAGCTGGCGCGCAAATCGCCGTCCCGCGGCATGCCGACCGACCCGACATTGATCGCGTAGCGCGAACCGGGCTCCATCTGAAAGTCCGTCGCCGGCCGGGACGAAAACCCACCGTCCGGATGCAGGATATGGACTGCCGGGATGTGCGTGTGTCCGACAAAGAGAAACTGTTCGGTCGTTACCGGCCACGAGCGATCCACCGTTTCCTCGTCGAGATAGACGAACGCCGCCGGGTCGCTGAAGTCGCCATGGGAGCAAAGGAAGCCGTCACCGATCAGGGTATAGGGCAGGTCGGCACAGAACGCTTTCGACTCCGCCCCCAACTGCTGCGTGGTCCATTCGATCATCCGTCGTGAACTGTCCTGAAAGGCGGCGGCATCGAACAACCCCGCCACGACCGCGTCGTGATTGCCGATCAGGATGTCCGGCACGTCATGCCGTACGGCTTCCAGGACTTCCGCCGGGTTCGGGCCGTAACCGACAACATCGCCAAGACACAGAATGCCGTCGACCTGCTGGGCGCGCAGATCCTTCATGACCGCCCGCCAGGCCTGCAGATTGCCGTGGATGTCAGATACTATTGCGTAGCGCACAACAGCAGAGCCCTTATCCGATCAGCGTTATTGCCGTGTAGCCAGACGTCAACATAGCGTTTTCGACCTCCGGATGCAAGCCTCGGGCGGCAGTCGTGCGGGCATCGCCGCCAGTCGACTTTCACTGCCGCCAGCGGCTGCGGGCCATGTACTCCATAACGTCTACCGGCGGTGGCGCGTCCAACCAGGAGGTCCTTGCGTCCCACCGTTCCAGGAGGTCCTTGAGTTCCTGACGTCGGTCCGCGGCCGCCGCGGCCGCAGCCAGGTTGTCCAGTTCGTATGGGTCTGCTTCCAGATCATACAGACAGTCCACCGCGCCGGAGGCGGCGCGCTGCTCCTGATCAAACAGTTTGCCCAACAGATGCGTCGCCGTGCGGACACCGATGCGATTGCCGGTTTCAATGAAAGCCGCCGGCGGCATCCGGGTTTGCTCACCCCGGACAACAGGCGCCAGACTGACGCCCTGCACGGAATCCGGGATTGCCACACCGGCCAGCTCCAGCAGCGTCGGCATCAAGTCGACCAGCGACGCCACGCCGTCCGTTGCAACGATGCCGTCCGGCTGCCGCGGATCGCGGATGATCAGCGGTACGCGAATCGCCTCTTCGATCAGCTGGCTCTTATTGAATTTGCCGTGGCTGCCCAGGTTATCGCCGTGGTCGCTGACGAATACCACGATCGTGTTGTCGGCAAGTCCCCTGCCCTGCAGGGCCTGCATCACCTTGCCGACATAATCATCAACCATCGTGGTGGCGCCGCAGTACAGTGCCGTGAGATCGCGGATGCCGAAATCGTCGTCGACGAGATCCACCGGGTCCTGTTCGACTTCCGCAACGTAGCGCCAGAAGTAGGCGGCGCTGGTGTAGATATTGTACCAGTGCCTGGCGAATTCGGGATCGAACTCATCCGGCACGTTCGGCCGCAGCAGGACCTCCTGCGGGTCGTACATGCGGCAGTAGCGCTCGGGCATATGCCGCGGGCCAATGGGCTGATGCGGCTGGCCGATGTTGTAGAAAACAAAAAACGGCCGGTCGCGATCGGCGTCCAGGTACTCCTGCAGTTGCGTCAGTTCGTAGTCCGGGCCGAATTCGCGAACCGTCCATGACTCGCCGTTTTCGTTCCAGTACTGCTGGTCGTAGTACCGGTGTTCGAAGTCCGGATAGACCGTCCGGTCGAACCCCTCCAGTTGCGGTTGCGGGTCAATATGCCATTTGCCGATCAGGGCAGTGTCGTAGCCCTCGCGGTGCAGAGCTTCCGGCAGGGTGGTATCCGTCAAACGATCGCGTTTCGGGTTGGGCGGATTGTCATGCACGTTGCCGAGCATGCCGGTGCAGGTGCGCGAGTACTGTCCGGTCAACGTGATTGACCGCGCCGGCGTGCACACGGGGTTATTGGTCACAGCGGTTGCGAAGCGGGCGCCGTTGGCGGCCAGCCGATCGATGTTCGGGGTCTGCACGAAGTCATTGCCGTAGCAGCCGACTGCAAACGATCGCAGTTGGTCGCACATGAAGAGAATGATATTCGGCTTCATAATCGTCACGGTCCAATTCTTACTTCCGTTTCGCTCGCCGCACCTACAACGGGGACGTGTACTCGGCAGCGGCGGTCGTTTCCCAGGTCAACCGTCAAACGGACCGCCGCATCATCGATGGCCAGGTTCGAGACCGGCAGCCGCGGGACCGCGCCCTGCCCCGGCACGAGGAGCCAGACATAGGTTGCCCGACCGTCCAGGCGCGTATTGCAGAGGGCGGCCCAATTCTTCTCCACGCTGTTGTAACGTGCGCTGTACCAACCCTGAAACTCATCTCCTTCACGATGGCCTTTGACCATGCGCACCGTCCATCCGGCATCGCCGACCGGCTGGACCGACAGGTTTATCCTGCCTTTGTCGGTGCTGAAAATGCGGCCGTCCTTCTCAGTGACCGTACAATCCGGATGCCAATGCCATAGAGTTGTCACCCGTCGGGGGGCGTTCGTCTCGACACGATCGACGATGATCCAGAATCGATCGCGAACATAAAGGAGGATGCGCGTGTGCGCCGCGTCGCCCTGCTCCAGCCCGTCAAATTCACTGATGCTCCCGCGGGCGTAGTCAAAGGCCTCGGTAACGGCGTAGTCATCCCCGCTTAACGGTTCTTTGACGGACCTTTCGTTCGGCCTCTGGCCGCGGTTGTCGAACAGGATCACATTGTGCGCCCTCGACTTCACGCCGTACTCACTGCGATACGGCGACAACTTGCCGCGATAGGCAAACCGGCCGCTGTCGACAAGCAAATCGCGACCGCCGGCGTGTACGGACAAATGCAGCTTGTCCGAGTTCTGATGTCCCGTCCCCCATGGTCCCAGATCGAAGAAACTCCACTGAGCCCCGGCATTCCAACCGCTGCGGCTGACCACATGCCCGGCATAGGGGAAGATGCGCGAAGGAGGTACTTCCGGCGCTTTTCCTTTCTTGCCGTTCGTCGCGACATACCGCCACGTTTCCTTGTCATATCGGCCTGCGGCCCGCTGCAGCACGCCGCGCAAATCGTCTTTGTTGGAATCGTTGTTCAACGGAATCGTACCGTCCGGACGCAACACGCCGGCAAGGTAACCATACATATCGATTACCCGCTGCCGGTAAGCGTTATTTTCCGGAATGTCCGCCACCCGGCAATACTCCATGTACTGCTCGAAGTTCCGTAACGCCACCCAATGGTAGGCCGCAGTCAATTCCGTCTGGGCGCCGTCCGGGTAGACTTGTCTGGACAGTTCCGCCAGGAGGACCTTGCCGGCATACTCCAGATTCTGTTCTGATTTCTTCAGTTCGGGGAATCGGGTTGCAATCGCCGTCAACCCGGACAACTCCATGGTCAACCAATTGCCGCCGGCATGGAAGCGTCGCAGATAGTCTGCATGATCCACCAGGCTCTGCAGCATCAGCAGCCGTGTCGCCGGCCGGAACGCGTCGGCCTTCTGCAGCGTGAAGAACAGTTGCGACCAGACCTTCGCGCGAAAATGCACTTCAAGGCCGCGCCACATGGACGTATTTGAGCGCTTCGCCGGATACGGCTGACTGTGCATGATCCAATCGCGCAGGATGGCGTCAATCGCTTTGACATACACCGGATTTCCGGTTTTGAAGTAGCTCGCTTCCAACCGGCGCAGGTACGGCATCCGATTCAGGCCCCAGGCCCATTCCTGGTCTTCCGCCGGCCCCGCATGGTTCCACTCCAGACCACCGTCCTCACGACGCGGCACCGTGTCTGCCTGCGTATAGAAGGTGTATTGGTCTTTGAGAAAACCGTCCGCCATTGCATCTCGGCCCTTCGACGCCTTCGGCAGTTTCCGGCGCAGCCAGGCAGTGCTTCTGCCGTCGCGGCAGTAGGCCAGCAAGGCCCTGCAGGCCTCTTGCCGCTTTCCGGTCTTAACCGCCGCCCGCACCGTTTCCAGACCTTTGCGGTCCAGGTCGAGCGCCTGCAGCAACTGGTCCATCAACTTCGGATACCGCCGACAAACATCCTGAACAGATCGTAGTTCTTGCCATTTCGGTACAGACTCGATCTCGTCAGCGAAGCTCTCGATCGGGGAAATCATGAGGAAAGTCCAAGGAAGGAGATAAATGAGTTGGAACAGAAGTCGTTTCATTCAAATACTCTGAACACGGAATCCATGGCTTCCAGTGTTTGCGGCAAAAAGGAGGGATTAACATAAACCGGTGGTCACCCGTCATCTGTACAGGAGCTTTCAGCGATGAGACACCGAACCAGAAAACGCCGACGTCGCCCCCCGACACAAGCATCGAATCGGCGGCGTGTGCTATGGCTGAGCAAACGACATCGTCCACGCCTGATCCTCTATGAAGAACGACCAAAGACCAAAGCGCACCGCTGGTTTCTGGGCCTGGCTCTTTGCATCTGCCTTGCGGCTGTCGACGCAGCCATGCTCAAGTTCTTGTATAGTCAGAACTCCGAACTCACCATGTTGCTGAGCCCTTGCCTCCTCCTGTTGCCGCTCGTCGCGCTGCCCTTGTTTGCTGCGCTTGCAAGTATGCGAACCAAAAAGGAAAGCGACTACAAGCCCCCGGATCCGAACGGGGTGCAGTACTGGGAATGATTACCTGGCCACATCAAAGACACTGCTGAGGTGTTCAATGTACCGCTCACGGTCGGCGGCCACGGCGTAGCGGTGCGGACCGTCGGCGCGCGGCTCGAAGAACGTGGTGCCGGAGACGCGGTCGTTATCGAACTTGAAACTGCGAGCCAGGTCGTAGTCCTGAATCTCCACGTGGATGCAGCCCTGTTCCCACTCAGCGAACGATTCGTCAAGAGCACAGGTTGCGGTGAACGGGTCATGCAGTCCGGTGCCGTCATTCTTGAATGCTTCATTGCAGGCGTCGCAGCACTCACGAACGATCGCAAGGTGATCGCCCGCAAGGATCTCCTGGCGCTCCTCGTACGACATGCCCAGCGGGCCGGTCACATCCACCGGGCAAATCGTGTGCTGCTTGAGCTCACGTTGAAATACAGCGGCGGCGGCGGGTGCGTCCAGCATGATGTTGCACTCTGCCTTAGCCTGGCTGCGGTCGAAATTGAACCTGCCGCCCATGGTGAACACAGACTTGAGCTTGGCCGTGGCTTCCGGTTCCGTCATCGCCAGGAGTGCCGCGTTCGTAAGCAGCCCGACGGTAACGAGAATGCCCTCCTCCGGGTTCGCGTTGATGCAGTCGCACATCAACTCAATCGCCGCCTGCGGCCGCGCCGGGCGCCGGTTCGGCTCCGTGTCGAGGATCACGTGTTGGTTGACGCGATGGTGCGGCCAATACCGGTTAGCCATGATCGGTTGGTCGGCGCCGGCCGCAACCGGGATGCCCGGCTGCCCGAAGTGCGCACAGAGTTGGCGCACAATATCCGCGCGCACAGCCGAATCACAACCGACAGTAGTTATACCAACCAATTCGACATCTGGATGGAGCAACAGATATGCCAGACAAACCGCATCATCCGAGTCCGTACCGATGTCGGTGTCCAAGAGGACTTTCATTTCATATGAGTGCGTGTTTAAAGGTTGACAACTGTAAACTATTGTCGCTCAATTAG
>CAYLNH010000262.1:0-10306 GCA_964384625.1 uncultured Lentisphaerales bacterium | reverse complement strand
CCCCTCACCCTGCTTTTCGGGCGCTGGGAAGCTGGCTTCCCAGCGCCCGAAAAGCAGGATCTTGGGGCCGTCTCCTGCCCTAATGAACTCATTCACCGGGCCGGCGAGCGACCCGGGGTCTTGAGAATCGAAAACAACATGCGTCCACCGGAAGTCCTGCCGATCGTCTTGGGCGGCCTGCTTCCGTTCGTGGCCGCGGTTGTCTCGACCGCGCAAAGCCGTCAGGCGTTCCGTCCGTGGCCGCGGTACGAGAGAATGACCAACAGAACTGACCTGCGCCCAACTCAGCCCGATCCGGAGGCAGCAGGACGCATCCACAGCGGTGGTGGCCGGGATCAACCGCATCGCCGGGGCATGGCTTTCCGGCCGGGAATCAGGACGGCTGGAAGATCGGATCGACCGAGGCTTCCGCGGGCACCGTCTTCCCGGCCAGTTGCCGGTCGACCAGTGCCAGCGCGCGATTCAGGACGTCAGCCAGATCAAAGCCGAGATAGGTCACCGGAACGGACGCGGGTTCGGGCTGCGGGAAATTGGCGTGAGCGACTACCTCGACATCATCCGGCACGGCGATCCCGGAGTCGGCAAGCCCCAGAGTTGCCTCGTGCACGAGGTGGTCGTCAGTGATGTAGACGGCATCGGGCCGGTTGTTTTTCGGCAGAGTCATCATCAGTTCACACACGGCGCGGGCCGTGATATCCGTTTTCGGATCGAAGTAATGCACCCAGCGCCGCTGCGTTTCCAGGCCGCGGTCGCGGGCGCAACCCAGGATGTCCCTGATGCCGCCCTGGTACAGATTGAAGGTGGTGATGACGGCCAACCGGCGGCGGCCGTTGGCGACGAAGCGCTCGATGGCCTGCGGATGGCTGGGGCTGAGCCGCAGGGTCGGGATGTCGGGGCGTTTGGACTCCGGCCCGACGAAGACGCGGGCCAGGCCCGGTTGTTCCAGCGCCCGCGACTCCATGAGCATGATCGGACTGGTGAAAAACAGCAGCGCGGCAAGCCGGCCGCGTTCCACATCCCGCTCCAATTCCTGGAGCCCCGGCGACCCGGGCCAGCAGTTATAGTAACAGGACAGCCAGCGCTCCTCCCGCCGGCCGAGAGCCGCAGCAACATCGGTAAAGACGCGGGTCCAGATATTGCTTCCACTCGGGGTGGAAAATACCATCCCGAAGCGAGCCAGATGCGGCGGCTGCTCACGGACGAACGTTCCCAGACAGCCGCGCGAATGGATAAACCCCTCGTCGGCCAACGCATCCAGCACTTTCTGCACCGTGCCGCCGCTGGCGCCGTAGTGATCGCACAGCTCGAGCTTGGTCGGCAACCGGCCGCCTGGCGGGAGGTCGCCGGAGAGGATGCGCTGCCGCAACGTCACCAGCAAGTCTTTGGCTTTCATCCGCATGGGACAAAAGGATAAAGTGAAATCAGCTTGGTGTCAAGGCAGAGCAGGAGATCGGCGGGGGATTCTTCCGCCGCCGCGACAGCCGGTTGCGAAGCAGAACGTGGTCAGGTCAGGGCCGGGTCCAGCAGGGACGCAGGTACCGGCCGGTCCTGTTCCTCCAGGATCTTCGCCAGGTCCGCAGCCGGGATGGGCGCGAAGGGATCCGGCATTTCCGGGTAGTCCGGCGTCTCGATCTCGCCGACCAGATCAGCGATCTTAACGGGCCGGCCGGCGGCCATCGAATGGTTCGCCGCAACCCCGGTCATGATCGACCAGGCGCCGGCCCGCTGATCCGCGGCCCGCAGATATTTGTCGGCCGGCGGGTTGTCCCCGAAAAGATCATTGAGCAGCACGGGATCACCGCCGCCATGACCGCCGGTACCGGTCCAGAGCTCCACCTGATAGGCCGGATGGAAGTGCGGAAAGACCGTCGTCGATGTCTGCTTCAACTGCAGTTCGCCGGGAGTACTGCCGTCGCCGTTGATGTAGACGGATTCGCGACACAGATGCTCCAGCCGGCCGCGCGTGCCGTTGACCGCGACCATGAAGCCTTCCCACGGCATGAATGAATGCAGCGAATAGCTCATCTGCACGCCGCTGCGGTAGCGTACCACCAGGCTCATGGTGTCCTCGATGTCGATGCTGTCGCTGAACACGCAGCGATCACGGAAGTAGCCGTCATACTTCTCGTTGTCGAGGTAGACCTCTTTCAGCCGGGCATTGCCGGCCAGGTCCAGCCGGAACGGACAGCGGTCGGCGGCGGCACAGTCGTGACAGCGCTCGCCCCGGTCGGTCAACCCGTAGCGCGCGGCTGTCTGCGGCACGTAGTAATTGCGTTTGCCCGCCGCAAAGACCTCCTCCGGCACCGACGAGAGCCACCAGTTGACCAGATCGAAGTGGTGCGTGGCTTTGTGCACCATCAGACCGCCGGAGTTCTCTTTGTTCCGGTGCCAGCGGCGGAAGTAGTCGGCGCCGTGGCGCGTGTCCAGCAGCCAGTGGAAGTCGACGGAGACAATGCCGCCGATGACGCCGCTCATCAGGAGGTCCTTGACCTGCGTGCGCGGCGGGGAATAGCGGTAGTTGAAGGTGACCCGACAGTCACGGCCGGTCTTCTTCTGCGTGTCCAGGATGGCCCGGCATTTCGTTTCGTCGGTGGTCATCGGTTTCTCCGTGATCACATCACAGCCGAGTTCCATGGCGCGGATCATGTAATCGTCATGGAAACAGTCTTTCGTTGTGACAATGACCGTATCCACCCGCTGTTCCCTGATCATCCGGTCGAAGTCGGCAGCGGCATAGCCGACAGCTGCAGACCCGCGTTCCCGGACGTGATTCAGCCGCAATTCCAGTCGACCGGGATTGAGGTCGCAAAGACCGACCAGTTCGGAGTTGTCCTTGAACCCGTCGGTAAGGGCGTTGAGGTACATCATGGAGCGGCCGCCGAGGCCGACCTGGGCATATCGTTTCTTCATCATTGACTACCGTTCTGCTTGGGTTTTCGGTTAGAACATGCCATCGTTGGCACATTTGCTTGCAAGTTGGCTGTTCTTGCTATTCCTTGACGCGGGGGGATCGCTCGCGGTTACGCCGTCTCGCGCCTGACCAGCACCGTTGGCAGCAGGCGCGTCCAGCCGCCCGGCGGGGCCGGTTCACCGCGGATCTTGGCCAGCAGCACTTTCGCGGCCTCACGGCCAACCTCACGGTTCGGCTGCGCCACAGTCGTCATCGGCGGGCTGGCCAGTGCCGCCGAGGCACGGTCGTCAAAGCCGATCAGGGCGATGTCGTCCGGCAGCGTCTTGCCGCGATCGCGCAGGCCGGCGATGAACCCCATGGCCAGGACATCCGAGAACGCCTGAACCGCATCCGGCAGGCGCCCGGCATCCAACATACGATGGGCCGCCGCCCGGCCCTGGTCGAAGTGGTCATCGCCTTCGGTGCTGATCAGCTGCGGCTCCAGACCGAGTTCGGCCATCGCCCGGCGATAGCCTTCCAGCCGGGTCGAGTTGCCGACGGACTCCGGGTCGCCGGAGGCGACATAGGAAATCTGCCGGTGCCCCTGATCATGCAGGTAGCGGATCGCTTCGTAAACGCCCTGCTGACGGTCGATACCGATGCCGTCCACCGCATCGTCCAGCCGGGAACTGATCGCCACATAAGGAATGCTGTGCTCGGTCAGGCGGCCGGCCATCGCGGCCGGATTCCGAATCGACAGGATCGCGGCGCCGGCCGGCCGGCGGTCAACCAGTTCAGTCATCGTCGGGGAATCGGCCTCCACATGCCGGTCCAGATTCATCAACACGCTGACGCTGTACCCGGCCGCGCGCAGGACCTCCTCGAAGCCGGCGATCTTGGCGACATGCAATTCGTCAATCGACGACATGATCACGGTGACCTCGAAGCTTTGCTGGGTGCGCAGGCTGCGAGCCACCCGGTTCGGGCGATACCCCAGTTCGTGCGCCGCTTCCAGCACGCGGTCGCGGACTTCGTCCTTGACGTAGCCGTTATCCTTCAGCGCCCGGCTGACGGTGCGGATGGAGACACCGACGTGTTCAGCGATATCTTTCAGACTGGCCATGGTATTGAGCTCAGAACCAAATATGCCATCGTTGGCATATAGACGGGTTTACTGTGGTTCGGTTCCGTCGCGGGGTCAAGTCAGATTGCGAAAATCACTGGAGAATTGTCGGGCACCCAGTCCATCGGGGGCGCAAGAGCAGCTCCGAGCCCCACCCCGTTACAGCGCCGTGATTTTGAACTGTCGGAACTGCGCGCGGCGGGCGGACTCCTCGTCCGAGGCGCCGTGCGCCAGGATGCCGATCCGGGGGGTGCCGGGCAGGTCGACAGCGCTTTCACCGACGTCGATCGGCTCACCGTCAAGCGTGCGTTTGAAGGCGCCGCAGATCCGATTGCCGTCGATCACCAGTTGGAGGGTGGCGGTCGCGGTCTCGGCCGGAACCTTATTGACCACCGTAAACTCGCCGCCGCATTCGCGGGCCATCACGATCCAGACGTCGCCCTTCAGGTGTTCCTTGACGATCTTGATGTAGTTGTCGTCATCGACGTAGTAGACGAGTCCGGCCTGTTCGGCGTCGACGGCGGGGTCGTTGGAAACCATGACTTCCACGTTGGCGGGGCAATCGGGCGCCGGCCGCAGGAGGACGTTGCGGGCGTCATTGGTGTCCTGCCAGAGCGATCCCGGCAGGGCCTTGATCTGCAGGGCGCCGTCCAGGATCCACCAGCCGTCGCGCTGCTGGCGCAGCCAGTGCCAGTCGCCGGCCGGCGTCGCGCTGAAGTTGTCTTCGAAGATCGCCTGCTGCGGCAACTGCCGAAACAGGCCAGACTCAACGGCGGCACGCAGGGCGTTGCCGCGGTGGCTCAGAGCATGCTTCTCCGGCAGCGGCAATTCGCCGAAAGTCCGGCCCTTGCCGGCCGGCAGGAAGATAGGGTCATAGCCGAAACCGCCGTCGCCCTGCGGAGCCGCGGTGATGCTGCCGCGGACCTCGCCTTCGGCGGTCCCAAGGACCCCCTTGGGCGTGGCCAGCGCCACCACGCAGACGAAGCGCGCCGAGCGGTCGTCTTTGCCGTCCAATTCGCCCAGGACCTTGGCCATGCGGTCGGCATCAGTGGCATCTGCCCCGGCGTAACGGGCGGAGTACACGCCGGGGGCGCCGTCGAGGGCAAAGACCTCGAGACCGGAGTCGTCGGCGATGGCGGGCATCTGTTTCATGCCGGCGGCGGCCATGGCTTTGAGCCGGGCGTTGTCTTCAAAGGTTTTGCCGGTTTCCGGGATATCGGGCAGACCGCCGACATCGGCCGGCGCCACGACCTGGATGCCGAGCGGCCCCAGGATCTCGCGGATTTCGTCGAGTTTGCCTTGGTTGTTGGTGGCAGCGAGAATCTTTGTCATGGGCGAAGATCAATCGGTTAGCGTTTGGGTTCCGGCTAAATGTAGACGAGCCGGAAGCCGCTGCAAGTGCTCCGTCTCCCGCAGCAGCAGGATGAATTCCGTGCCTGCCCCGCGATGCGGGATCCCGCAGCAGTCTTGTTGAACGCAGGGACGCGTCAATAATGACGCGCCTCGGTACCAGGATATGCGCGATGCCCGTGTCCCGTGTCCCGCTGCCGCCTCCTGCCGCCCTGGTAACCGGATATTCGCGATGCCCGCGTCCCGTCTCCCGCTGCCGCCTCGCCAACGACAGCAACAATGTTATAGTGCCGGCTCTCGGAGCGATATTGGTCCGTGGCGGCAGTACCGCCGCCGAAGACTCCGGAGTACCGCCGACCCCGTCGGCACGGCAAAACGGGATTGATCAATGAAAGGCCTATTCATTACGGGAACCGACACGGACGTCGGCAAGACCTGGGTGACGGCGCGGCTGGCGCAGGCGCTGCGGGCGCGCGGCATCGACGCCGGCGTCTGGAAACCGGTACAGGCCGGCTGCATGTGGGGTGAGCCGGACGCCGACAGTCACGTCCTCAAGACCGTCAGCGGGGTCGAAGATACGGAAGCGGAGATCTGTCCGATCTCGCTGCGGGCGCCGCTGGCGCCGCTGGTTGCGGCCGCCGCCGAAGACCGGACATTGTCGGTCGACGAAATGATTTCGCCGGGGGACTTGCTTTCAGCCCGGCATGACGTATTGTTGGTGGAAGGAGCAGGGGGCTTGGCGGTACCGGTTTCAACGGGTGAACTTATCGTCCATCTGGCCGTCAAGCTGGGTTTCCCTGTGTTGATTATTGCCAGACCGGGATTGGGCACAATCAACCACACTCTGCTCAGCATCAACTACGCCCAACAGTATGGCCTGAACGTTATTGGTGTCATCCTGAATCGTTACAACGAGGTGCCCGCAAGGCTCACCACGCTGACAGGGCCAAATACAAAAGAAACACTAAGCAACAGTCTGTCGACGAATCCGTTGTGTATTGAGCTATTCTCTCAAGTACCGGTTCTCGGGCGGGTACCGGACGCGGCCGAAGTCGGAACAACGGACGGCATCGAAAACCACATAGAGGTGGATCGCATAATCCACGAATTGAACGTCTAACGTCGTTCAGCCTTAAGAGGAATGTTCCAGTTATGGGTACTCCCAGCAAAATCGCAATTCTGATTGATTTCGAAAATCTCGAAACGGGTGTCCGCAAACAGTTCGACACGAAAGCAAGCATCGAACCGATCATCGGCAAGATGAACGAAATCGGCGTCACAGTCCTGCGCCGGGCTTACGGCGACTGGGTGCAGCACAGCAGCTATCGCCACGGGCTCATGCAGTGCGGTGTCGAGCTGATCGAACGCCCCAATGTCTCGCCCGGTCGCAACGGCGCCGACATCAAACTGGCCATCGACGCCGTCGAAGCCGCCCTGCGCAACCCCGATTGGGATCACTTTGTTGTCGTCACCGGCAACAGCGACTTCCTGCCGCTGGTCCACAAACTGCGCGAACTGAACCGCGCCGTCACCATCGTCGGCGTCGATGCCTGCACCAGCAATCTGCTGAAGAAGAACTGTGATCAGTATTACGCCTACGAAGATCTGGCGACGCTGCGCCAGCCCACCAAGAAACTGGCCGCCGACGCCCTGCGGCTGCTGGAGAAAGCGATTGTCACCTGTGCCGACCGCCACAAACAGATGCGCGTGGCCGACCTGCGCCAGCAGGTGCAGCAATTGGATTCGGCCTTCAGCGAAGTCGCCTGCGGTTTCGAGAGTTTCCGCGATCTGCTGGACTTCATCGCCGCCAACAGTCTGATGCCGATTGAACTGGCCTTCCAGAACGGCTCCTGGCACGTCAACATTACCGGCAAGATCACGCTGAAGACCCCGCCGGCCGCCCAGGCCAAGTCCGGAGGCGGCGGGCGCCGGGACCAAAAACGCCCGGCCAAATCAGCCAGGAAGGACAAGCCGGAGAAGAAAGAGCCGGAACAGGAGTGGGACGAGCGGCCGCTGAAACCCGAAGAGTGGGAAGTGCTCATCGAAGCCGTCGAAAAATGTGTCAATGAAGGCGCCGGCCGCCCCAATCAAGGCAAGCTCTGGATCATCAACGCCTACCTCCATCGCCAACGGCTCGACGGCAAACTGCCGCTGGCAAACCAGATCCTCTATAACGCCCTCCAGGCCCTCGTCGCCGAAGGTGTGCTCAGTCATCCATCGCAGGATACCTATCTGCTGCCCGACGACTTCGAGGAGAAGAAGAAAGCCTTCCTCGACAATCCGGAGAAACTCGCCGCCGCGCCCAAACCGGCCGGCCCGGCGCCGACCCGGGACAAGAAAGACAGCAAGCCCCAAAAAGCCTCGAAGCCGGCGGCGAAAGACAAGAACGACGACAACGGCGACGACGACGACGATCTACCGGTCCCGCGTAAGGACCTCCCGGAATCCATCCTGGGACAGGAAGACCTCTACACGCCCGAAGAGCTCGAGGAGATCCTCGAAGCCGAACGCGAGTACGCCGCCAAGGCCCGGGAAGAGGCCAACCGCGAAAAGAAGGCCAAAAGCAAGCCGAAGAAGAAGGGCCGGGCCAAAACGAAGCGGACCACGCGGAAGAAGAGCTGAACGGGCCTGTTTGCCGCCGGAGATCTGAGAATGCCGTATCCGATGCTTGATCGCTCTCGCGTCCGCATGGCAGATCTGGCGGAACGCCGCAACAAAGTAGTCATCGCGCGCGACTGTATCCTGCCGGATACACCCCCCGGGGAACTGGACGACGCCGTACTCGAACGCATTGCCGCCGCGGCAGACCGCATCCGGCTGGCCCGGGACGTCGGCAAACCCGTGGTTCTCGCCTTCGGCGCGCACACCATCAAGAACGGCCTGGCCCCGGTACTCATCAAACTCATCGAGGACGGCTGGCTGACGCATCTGGCCACCAACGGCGCCGGCGTTATTCACGACTGGGAATTCAGTTTCCTCGGCGAAAGCAGCGAAGACGTCCGCGCCAACGTCGCGGCAGGCCGCTTCGGCAACTGGCAGGAGACCGGATTCAACATCAACCTGGCGATCAATCTCGGCGCCTATGAAGGCAAAGGCTACGGCGAAGCCGTCGGCGCCTTTATCGACAACGACGGCGTCAAAATCCCCAGCCCGGACCGGCTGCTCAACGGCATTGCCGATGCCGCCGACGCCCCCCTGCACGCCGCGCTCTCCGCGTATGTTCTCGAACTGGTGCAGCGGTTTGATCTGAAGTTCGGCAAGTATCAGGTCGACCACGCCCACAAACAGTACAGCGTCCAGGCCGCCGCCTGCCGCGCCGGCATCCCGTTCACCAGCCATCCGATGTTCGGCCACGATATCATCTATAACCACCCGATGAACTGCGGCGCCCTGCTGGGACAGGCGGCGGAACGCGATTTTCTCACCTTCGCCAAGGCAATCAGCAACATCGACGGCGGCGTTTACCTGTCGCTCGGGTCGGCCGTCATGTCGCCGATGATCTTCGAGAAATCCATGGCGATGGCGCAGAATCTGGCCATCCAGAGCGGGGCTCACATCGACGACCACTACATCGTCGTCGTCGACCTGGCCGAGTGCTCCTGGGACTGGAGTCGGGGCGAGCCGCCCCCGGACAATCCCGCCTATTACCTGCGCTACAACAAGAGCTTCAGCCGCATGGGCGGCACCATGCAGTACCTTCAGGCCGACAACCGCGACTTCCTCCTGCACCTGACCCGGCAACTGGCCTGACCGCCGCGGAAGCCGCGAGATCCGGCACAGCCCCATTCCTGTGCCTCTTCCTTCCGTCCCCGCCCTGACAAACCGCCGCCGGCCGAAACCGTCAGACTTACACCTCACCTGAGACTACAATTCGGCCCTTCAGGCCTGTGTTTCAGGATCGCCCCGGGCCGGGAGGCCGGTGTGGCGCGGTTGACGTCGCTCGCCCACTGCTCAATCGGATGATCGACAGACAACCGGCAGAGCCCCTCCTCGATGATGTGCTTTCTTCCCGCCCTGAACTCCCCGGCGCTTCTATCGGACCGCGCAGGAGATGCGCACCGATAGACGTTTAACGTGCAGCAGGTGTGCTGATTCCGGATGAGACGCAACGCTTTCCGTGGGGAAAGGTTGTTGTCTGTCTGGCCGGCAACAACAAACAGCCCCCGGCAAAAGAAAAGCAAATCAGCCCCAAGGGGATCCTTGAGGCTGATTTGCTCCTGGTGGTAGGGAGTGGATTCGAACCACTGAAGGCTTTGCCAGCAGATTTACAGTCTGCTCCCTTTGAGGTTACTATCGTCTTTTTGTGTGTGTTTTGGTGTGGAAATTAAAGAAAACGCGGGTATGGTAGTAACTGTATGTACCTCAACGTACCACTTCCTCTGGAGGAACGGCCCCATGGCCAGGAAACGCGGACGCAAGCTGAAAGGTCACCTCTACAAACGCGGCAAGGTGTACTACTTGGAGTTCACCCTCAACGGCAAACGAATGAAACAACGTCTTCTGGATGAGAACAAGCAGCCGATCACCAACAGCGGAAAGGCAGCGGAAGCACGCGATAGGATTCTGGACCCATACCGAGTCAGCGACGAAGTCCAGCTTCGGCAAGCAGCAGCAGATGCACTGAAGCACGCGGAAGATGCCGCAGAAAGACAGGGTAAGCAGCCCAGATCTAAGGTTGAGCTTGACAAGATCTGGGACGAATACCTAGAATCCCCCGACCGGCCAGATAGTGGCGAGGACACTCTTCGGCAATACTCATTCCAGTGGAACGCCTTTGTTGAGTGGCTACAGATCAAGCATGATGAGGTGGGCCAACTCTGTGATGTCAATCGAGATGTTGCAACGCAATACGCTCAGCACCTCGCGGGCCGGAAGCTGGCAAAGGGCACGATTGTGCAGTTTCTAATTCTGTTGGGGTTTGGTTCTTGTTTTGTGGTGGGGTG